>JABMMM010000044.1 GCA_013205565.1 Alcaligenaceae bacterium
AGCAGGCTACGACAGACTCAAATCCAAAACGAGAACTCCCACTCGCGGGCCTGCGCGTAGTCGAAGTCGGTCAGTACACAACCGCGCCCTTGGTGTGTAAAAATCTGGCCTCCCTAGGTGCTGAAGTGATTAAAGTCGAACCGCTTGAAGGCGATGCTTCAAGAGAGTGGGCACCAGGGCAGGGTTCGATGGGTTATTTTTTTGCGCTTAGCAATAGCGATAAATTGACTGTCACACTAGACTTAAAATCGAAAGAAGGTGTTGCGCAATTTTGTGCACTGTTAGGTTCAAGCGATGTGTTGGTAGAAAATATGCGTCCAGGCGCTTTAGGTCGAATTGTGAAGCGAACCCAATCGCTTGAGTCTTTAAATCCCTCATTAATTCACTGCGCAATTTCAGGCTTTGGGGCCGATTCAGCTTATCCGAATCGACCCGCCTTCGATACAGTGGCACAAGCAATGTCAGGGATAATGGATCTGACACGACGAACAGGTACGCCAATGAAGGCGGGTATATCGGCCGCCGATATTCTTGGTGGACAAGTAGCCTTGTTTGCGATTCTCTGTGCCTTACGTCAAACCTCGACTCGTACAAAACGAGGAGGATCAATTGATGTTGCGATGCAGGATGTGGGCGTCTGGGCAACCCACCCAGTTTGGTTTGCTTCAAAAAACACGACTTCGTATTTGATCGCGTCGTGCGTTGACGGTTCTGCGCTGTTACAAGGCACCGCCAAAGATTTGCAACAGTGGGCTCTTAGCGCTCATGTTGAAATTCAAAAGCAAGAGTTTGTGACCTCTTTGACAGTTAAAGAGCTTTTGTCGATTTGTTCAAGCGAAAATCTGGTGAGCACGCAAGTGCACTCGTTGACTGAGGTGTTGGCGCATGAACATTTTAAGGCGAGATGTTTGGGGGTTGGTCGCGACCAAGACGGCACGTTTTGGCCCTTAATCAATAGCCCTTATAGGCTGCAATTGACGCCAGCACAAAGCTATCGCGTACCAGGTCAAGTTGGGCAAGATAACCTCAGGGTGTTTGGTCACCACGACGCATCTGCCGCAACCATTCAGAACGATAGCCGCGCAGGTACTGCACGGGATGTTTGACTTGTGCCTGTAAGACGGAGGCTGCATACCAAACCCAGTGAGGGTCAAATAGCATGCCACGTGCGAGGGCGACGAAATCAGCCGCGCCCGAAACGATAATGTCTTCAGCTTTCTGGGGGTCATAGAGCATGCCAACTGCCATTGTCGGGATAGAGACCGCTTTGCGAATACCAGCAGCAAACTCGACTTGATGGCCGGGGTAAAGCGGTACTTGTTGTTGCGCAGAGGTTCCCCCGCTTGAGGCGGTAATAAAATCGCAACCTAGGTCTTTGAGTCGACTTGAAAAGATTTGCGCATCTTCAGTTGTCCAGCCGCCCGTTATCCAGTCTGTAGCAGTGATCCGCGCACCCATTGGAAGCTGGGTCGGCCACGCCTGGCGCATTGCACCAAATACCTCAAGCGGGAAGCGCATTCGGTTTTCTAGCGACCCGCCAAACCGATCGGTGCGTCGATTAGAAAGAGGGGACAAAAAACTATGCAAGAGATACCCATGAGCGATGTTGACTTCGATAAGCTCAATACCAATACGTGCTGCACGTACGACGGCTTGAACATGCGCTGCGCGTACCGTCTGAAAATCTGCCTCGGTCATCGGTTGAGGGGTTGGCCACTCTTGGGTTTGCGCTACCGCTGAAGGGGCGATGGTTTGCCACGCGCGTTGTGTTTCAGTGAGCGCAGTACCGCGTTTGACCCAGGGCAAGGATGCAGAGCCTTTTCGCCCAGCGTGCGACAACTGAATGCCGATTGCGGTTTCGCTATGCTTATGACAAAAAGAAATCACGCGTTTAAGCGCCTGCTCGTTATCGTCTGAATAGAGGCCGAGGCAACCATGAGTGATACGACCTCTTGGTTCGACGTGCGCAGCTTCTAAGATCACGAGACCCACGCCTGAAACCGCGAATTTGCCGATATGCATCAGGTGCCAATCGGTGGCGCTACCTTCTTCGGCGCTGTATTGACACATCGGCGAGACCACAATTCTATTGTCTAGGTGTAGGTCGCGCAATTTGAACGCAGAGAATAATTGGCTGTTCATGCAGACTCTTAGGTATTGCCTCGTATTTTGTGATCGAACCTAAACCCGCGACCTTAATCATAAAACACATTCTGCTAACTATGCCTTTGTGATAACCTATGCCACATAAATATAAAGTTAACACGAGACAAACAATCAAAACCAGTAAACGGGATTGATTCGCATGGTGGCTACCATTCGCGATTTAGGTAGACGACTGATATTTGCGTCGTGTGACAATCAGTCAGGAGATTGAACATGTCGTCTAAGTTATTTTCATCCTTCAAGCTACGCGACCTTGAGATACCGAATCGCATTATGGTATCGCCAATGGGACAATACTCTGCAAACGACGGTTGCGCGAGCAACTGGCACTTCATGCACTTAGGGACGATGGCGGTTTCGGGTGCGGGTTTGCTGGTGATTGAGGCGACCGCGGTCAACCCAGAAGCGCGTTTAAGCTCGCGCGATTTGGGCTTGTGGTCAGACGCAAACGAAACCGCGCTCGCGCCGATTGTTGAGTTCTGTCGCAAAGAAGGTGGGGCTCGTATTGGTTTGCAGCTTTGGCATAGCGGGCGTAAAGGCTCGGTGACTGTGGCTTGGGAAAAGCAGTTAGCGATTCCGGTCGATCAGGGCGGATGGATACCCTTAGGCGCCTCACCTTTGCCGTATCCGGAGCGCACCATGCCTAAGGCACTGGATGAAGCAGATATCAAACAAATCACTCAAGATTATGTAGACGCGACAAAACGCTCAGATCGTTTGGGTATTGAGTTGCTCGAACTGCATGGCGCGC
>JABMMM010000045.1 GCA_013205565.1 Alcaligenaceae bacterium
GACCACACGCTCTTCGTTCAAATGATCAAACCTCACTTCTCAAGCTATTTTTTTTAATTTCTATCGCTGATGTAAGAGTCGAATAGTCACGGTTCAACATAGCATCTGACTATACCCAAGTCAAATAAAATAGACAACTTGCAAACAACTATTGCATTGAAAAGTTGGCCTGTTTGAGTATCTGCGCCCACCTTGTATTTTCTGCTCGTATAAATCGCCCAAATACTTCTGGCGAACTGGTGATGCTTTCCCATCCCAAGTCTGACAAGCGTTTCTCAATTTCCGGTAACTTCATCACTCGCGAAATCGTTTCGTACCAGTGATTGACGACCTGTACCGGTGCGCCTGCGGGCAAGACAAATCCCGTCCACCCATACAGCTCATAGCCGTTGAAACCTTGTTCAGCTAGCGTCCGCAAGCCTGGCAAGGCAAGACTGCGTCGGTCAGACGCAATCCCTAACGCCTTAATCTTGCCAGAGGCGATTGCCGGTTTTGCAAAGGCTGCAGAGCCCCAAAAAATATCCAAAGTGCCGGCCATCATATCGGTTTGCGCACCCGAACCTCCTTTGTAGGGCACGTGCAGCAGTTTCAGTCCGGCCTTTTGCGCGAAAAATTCACCTGCAAGATGCTGGGCACTACCCACACCCACTGAACCAAACGAAATTTTGCCTGGTTCGCGCATCGCGAGCGTCACCAACGAAGTCACGTCATCGACCGGCAGGCTGCTGCGGGCAACCAGCACCAACGGGACTCGAGCGAGTTGCGACACCGGTACGAAATCCTTGAAGGGGTCATAGGCCATGTCCTTATAGATAAGGGTATCAATCGCAAAGCCATCTGCAACGAGCGCGATTGTATGGCCATCCGCAGGCGCACGCGCTACCTCGTTGGCGCCCAGTCGCCCTCCAGCGCCTGCCTTGTTCTCCACAATGACCGTATTGCCGAAGCTGCGAGCCAATTCTGGCTGAAGTATCCGAGCGATAACGTCCGTTGTGCCTCCGGTCGCAAACGGCACGACGATCCGAGTGACCTTAGACACATTGGATTGAGCGACCGCCTGCGTTGCGAGCAACATCGTCATCACGCTTGCTGCTTGAAGAAAGGTACGCTTATCCATCTAACACCTACTGAGGTTGGTTGAAAAAATTAAACGTTCGATTTTCATCATGCAACAATATATGAATTTATGATCGTCTAGATAAACTGATTAAAACGCTTATATGAATAAGGTAAGGGATCAATCGACAGAGGCGCGCCCGTCACCATTTGAGAGATTAACTTTCCAGTCGGTGGTCCACCCGTCATGCCCCAGTGCGCATGCCCAAACGCCAGAAACAAACCTGGTATGTGGTCTACTGGACCAAGGACAGGAAGACTGTCCGGCGTTGAAGGCCTAAAGCCCAGCCAATATTTTGGCTCACCCGTTTGTAACGTTGGGAAAACTCGCTTGGCCTGGGTCACAAGATTTTTCGCCCTTTGCTCATCGGGGCTTGCAGTCAACCCAGCGAACTCTACCGTCCCAGCCGCACGCATGCCGTGCTCCATAGAGGTCAAGCCAAAGCCGCGGTTTTTAATCGACACAGGGATCTTCAAGGTAATATTTGGGGAAGGCATCATCGCGTGATAACCGCGTTCAGTTTCGAGCGGAACTTTAATGCCGAACGGTTCAAGAAGCGCCAAGCTCCAAGCACCCGTTGCCACGACCACCTGATCCACATCATGGTTGTTGACATTTGTCATCAGCATGAAACCTCGCTGACCCGAATGTGGAATAATTTTTAAGACGCGTTCTGTCAGAACCTGACCGCCCTCTGCCACCAACAAATTACCAAGCGTTTGCACCAAGCGCTGAGGGTTAATCGTATAACCATTGTTCGGGATGAGTACCCCGCTTTTAATGTTTGGCGATATCTCGGGATACACCTGACGAATGTCATCCTCGCTTAAAGTTTCAGCCTTAATGCCATGACGCGCACAGATTGCCAATTCAGTTTGAGATTCGCTGCCTGCCCCCCCTTCCCAAATTCTGACCTGCCCGACCGTGCGAATCAGATCGTTAAAGTGCTCTGGGCCAAGCAGCTCACGCCAACAGTTCATCGCCTCTTTGTGTAGGGATCGCATGGCATCCGACACCTCAAAGACCCGCGACAACCGACTAGCCTCAACCCAACGAACTAGCCAAGGCAACACTTTGGGCAGATAAGACGGACGAATGACTAAGGGACCTAACCGATCAAACAGCCAACCGGGCACCTTGCCCAGCATTCCCGGCAAGGCAATTGGTGCAGCCGTATCGCAGCTGATTAGGCCAGAGTTTCCGTATGACGCTGCGCTGGCTGGCGGCAAGGCATCGATCACGATCACGCGTTGACCCGCACGTTGCAAATACAGGGCGGTTGATAAACCCACCACACCAGCACCAATCACAATCGTAGTTGAACTTGAGGTTGGCATGAGAGGCCCCCTTTAATATTGAAAAATACTCGATTAATTCAAAAATTTACTTTTGCGAAACACGCAACTGTCTCAATAACGTGTCCAGCAACAAAATGAAGCCAGTCAC
>JABMMM010000002.1 GCA_013205565.1 Alcaligenaceae bacterium
TTGCCGCGATCGTGATTATGGCTGGCCGAAAAAAATAAAGCGTTTGAAAATAAAGCGTTTGATTTGGGGTTTTAGCCTTAGCTCTTTAAGCGCGGTGACAAGCGCAACGCTTTCATAGCAAACTCAAGGGTTTACCCAAATCAGGGAAAGCACTAGTGGCGTTAGACCCGCGTAGCCATGACAATTGGTCTGGCTTAGCGCAGACAAGTGGACTGCGCAGAGCAGTCTTGATCTGCCGTCATTGCGTCAAACTTAGTGCGCATGTAAACAAATATATACCGGAGCCGTCCTTGAAAACACCAGCCTCTATCAAAAACTTTGAACTCATCACGATCGCGATGATTGTGGTATCAGTCGTTGTGTTTGCCTATCAAAATACAACCACAAAGCTTTTTGGTCCAACTGCGTCGGTTTATGTCGCAACAGCCGTGATCATGAATTTATTTCTTATTTACACCATCACGCAGGCAAAAAGCACTGTCTCTCGGGTGTTTTTTGCTATCACCACCGGCTTAGGAATCGCTTTTTCTCTCACTTCATTATTTGGTATTTCTCCTCTTGCAATGAAGGTGAATGTCGGGACCGCTGCTTACCTTTATATTTATTTGGTCGTCGGGTTTTCGTCGCTCTACTTATTGTTCTCGCCCGCGAGCACCAAATGGTTGCACAGCGAAGAGCCAATCGAAGCTGACTAAGCTGAAAGCTGAAGGCCTAAAAACCGCTCAAAGGGCTTCATGAGTTTGAGCCCGAGAGCGCAGCTGGCAGTGAGAGGGTAATCAGCCAGCACACCACCAACATCAGCGCTGAGCCAATTAGCGCGTACAGTAGTCCGCCCCACTGATACAAGACCCCCGAGAGCAAGGTGCCAAGCAAACGTCCGAACGCGTTCGCCGCGTAGTAAAAACCGACGTCTTCGGCAGCTTTCTCAGAGCCTGCATAAGCCAAAATCAAATAAGAGTGCACCGAAGAGTTCACGGCAAAGGCAAACCCAAAGACACCCAAGCCGCCCACCACCACCCACTCTAGGTACGGCGCGTTGAACAACACAGCGAGCACAAGCCCAACCGGCACTAAGGCCAGAAGCAATGACCAAAGCCTTGCCGCCGGCACTTCTGCCGTCAACCCATCAATGCTACGACGCACCAGCGAAGGCGCCATTGCCTGCACCAGACCGTAACCAATTGTCCAGGTCGCTAAAAACCCACCCACCATGGTGAAGGTCCACCCCGAAGCGTATAAAAATACCGGCACACCCACCACAAACCAAACATCGCGCGCACCGAACAACGCCACGCGCGCCGCCGCCAGCAGATTAATCGCACGGCTTTTGGCGAATAATTCTTTGGCTGATTTAGACGCTTTGCTTTTGCCCATCAGCGGCGGCAAACTCAGCACCACGGCCACAAAGATAACAGCCAACAAGGCCGCCATGGCCCATAACGCACCGCGAAAACCCAACAGATCCAACAACAGCCCGCCAATAAAAAAACCAACCCCCTTCATGGCGTTTTTGCTGCCGGTAAACCACGCTACCCATTTGAATAGCTGACCGCTGGCCTGGCCCGCGGTGATTTTGATGGCTGACTTACTGGCCGTTTTAGTCAAATCTTTGGCGACACCACAAACACCTTGCGCCCCAATGACCCAGGCCACCGACATCGCCGCTGTCCAGTCAGGCGACAAAAACGATAACAATAAGAAACCCAGAATTTGCGTTGACAACCCAACAGTCAACATCCGCGTAATGCCGTAACGTGTTGCCAACCATCCGCCGATCAGGTTCGCCAAAACCCCTGCTGCCTCGTACAGCAAAAATAAAAACGCCAGCGTAAACGGCGAATAGCCTAAGCGATAAAAATGCAACAACACCAACATCCGTAACGCGCCATCGGTCAGCGTAAAGCCCCAATAGGCAGCGGTCACGATGCCGTAGTTTCTTGCGGCATTCGGGTGAGTGGTCGTGCTCACGGACGTCATCTACGCCTAGATCCCCTGCTGTTGCATATGGCAGGCCAAATCCACCATGCGGCAGGCATAACCCATTTCGTTGTCATACCAAGCGTAGACCTTGAGCATTGTGCCGGCGGTTACCATTGTTGATAAGGCATCAACGATTGAGCTGCGCGTGTCGCGCGCATAATCGGCGCTGACTAAAGGGCGAGTTTCGTAACCCAAGATACCTGCCAATGCGCCTTGTGCAGCTTGCGCAAACAAAGCATTAACCTCTTGCGCGGTGGTTTCGCGCTGCAACTCAAACACGCAGTCAGTCAGTGAAGCATTCAAGACCGGTGCGCGCACGGCGTGACCATTTAGCTTGCCTTTGAGGTCTGGGTAAATCAACGCGATCGCCGTTGCACTGCCCGTAGTGGTTGGTGCCAAACTCAACATCGCACTGCGCGCACGACGCAAATCTTTATGCGGCGCATCGACCATCAAGTTGGTGTTCGTCGGATCATGAATCGTCGTGATCTGACCATGTTTGATCCCGATCGACTCGTGGATCACTTTCACGACAGGCGCTAGGCAGTTGGTGGTGCACGAAGCTGCGGTCACGATGGGATGTTGGGCTGGGTCGTACAAATGTTCGTTGACACCTACGACAACATTTAAGACATTGCCGACTTTGACGGGTGCCGCGACGATGACGCGCTTGGCCCCACGGTCAAGATGCCCTTGTAAGGTTTCGGGGGTTAAAAATTTGCCGGTGCACTCAAGCACGACTTCAACACCGAGATCACCCCAAGGGATCTCGGCAGCCGTGGCGTGCGATGAAAACGACAGCGACCGATCGTTGATACGTATTGCGTGTTCATTTTCAACTTGAATATCGGCACGCCAGCGGCCTTGCACGCTATCGAACTCAAGCAAATGTGCGGTGGCTAACGCGCCGCCTTTGAGTTCATTGAGATGCACCACCTCAAGGCGGTTGCCCGCGCGCGGATCATCACTTTGTCGCTCGGCCGCGCCCAACGCTGCCCGCAGCGCCAAGCGCCCGATTCGTCCGAGGCCATTAATGCCGACTTTCATGGTGACTCCTGATGAGAACTCGCGGGTATATGACATGACTCCTAATAGTAAAGGACGGGTATGACGTTTTTATGACTGATCCCCGTAGTGTTATGGTTAGCCTGATTTGAATCATTCTAAAATTTTGCCCACTATGGCCATCTCACATCAAATCGGTGCTCTCGAATTCCTCGTGCAACCAGTGCCCGTGCCTGCCAAGGTAGACCTCTTCGGCGCGCTGAGCAGCAGCGTGCTTTTCGAGGATAATATTGTGGCCCCACTCGACGAGGCTTGGAATGCAAACCGAAACTGAACAAGACAAGCGCCTAACCGAACTCGAAATCAAAGTAGGCTTAGCTGACGATTTGATCGATCAACTTAACCAAACGCTTTTTAGGCAACAACAGCAAATTGAGTTTTTAGCCAAAGAGCTTGCCAGCCTTAGGCAACAAATGCCCCAAGAGCGCAACACGCAATTGCCAGGCCTGCGCGACGAGTTACCGCCGCATTATTGAAAAAGCGATAAGTTTTGCCCCCTCGGGCAGAGCGCTTAACCCTACAGCTGTCAGTCAGTCATGCAGTGGGCGCGTCGCCAGGTTCTTATCCATCACTGTCTTAAACAAGCTGCTTTGAAGCCAGCCCTCAAGCCAAGCTCGTGTCGCTGGCCACAAGTCTTGCGCAAACCAAGCGGCATCTACCGCGGCAAACTGTCGCACAAACGGAAAAATCGCCACATCGCTCAAGCAAGGCGTTTGCCCGCCAAGATAAGGTGTCGCAGTCAAGCGCTGCTCAAGCTCAACAATCAAACAAGCTATCGCCTGCTCGCGGTAATAGTCAACACCAAACTCTGGATAGCGCTCGGCATATTTATAGCGATCCAACCAGTGTTTAAAGTCAGAGTCATTGCAATGAACCAGTTTCAACTGCTCGGGCTGATCGGCCTGCAACAGCCACCCCTGCGGGTCACGCTGACCAAGCGCCCAACGCATAATCGCGAGGCTTTCTTCTAGCACTAAACCCTCTGCACAATGCAGCACCGGCACCGTGCCCTTAGGTGACACCGCCAACAAGGCAGCAGGCTTAGCACGCAAACTGATATCCACTAACTCAACTTGCACACCCGCACACCACAACGCCATGCGCGCACGCATCGCATACGGGCAGCGGCGGTATGAGTACAGGAGTGGTTTAGAACTTAGTCGCACCACACGCTCAATCCAACTTCAATTGATAAGCCTTCGCCGCCGCGCCAAAGAACAAAGCCTGCTTCTCGGCCGCCGAATACTTTGCCGCGATGCGCTTAAAAGCGTTCCAGATCACATGGTAATCAACCGATGCACGATCAGGCGGAAAGTTGCTTTCAAACATACAGCGCTGAGCACCAAACGCTTTGAGACAGTCATCAAATAACGGCCCCCAGGCTGCAGCGAGTTGCGTCGAATCAGCAGGCTTGTCCAATTTTTCAAAACCGAAACCTAGATACGCCATCCCCAAGCCGCCTAGTTTGACATAAACGTTGGTGCACTTTGCCAGTTCATTCATTAAGGTGCGCCAAGTATCAATCGTCTCTTTTTCTTTTGCCAGATACGTGCGAGTTTTTGCAACTAACCCACCAATGTGATTCAAAATAATTGTCGTATCAGGATAGGTGCGCGCAAGGTCGATCACCTCAGGGATCTGGTGATGATAAATCATCGCGTCAAAGCTTAAATTGCGTGGGCCGAGTTCAGCAAAGCCTTTACGAAAATCTGGATCCGACATTAACTTGGGCGGGATCAAGTAACGGCCGTTATTGAGCTGCTCATCCGCATCCCATTTGGTAATTAAACGAATACCTCTAAAACGCCCGCCCGCTGCAGCAATTTGCGCATCGAGTAACTTACCGATTTCTGCACCATAGGTCAGATCAGCCGAACCCACAATGCCCGCACACACTTGCGTTTTGCCATACGCCTGGCTTGCAGCGATCGCAGCGATGCCATTAGCAAACTCAACTTCGCCCAAGCGCTGCATCATCTCGGGGCCCGTCTTGCGATAAAACGCACCACACTCCACAAATACCGAGCCCACAATGTTGTGGCCAGACTGCGCCTCGGCCATAAATTCTTGCAACAAATAGGTTTGACCATGACGATCCCACAAGTGATGGTGAGGGTCAATGATGGGTAACTCGGGCTCAAGAATCGCTTCGCGGTGCGAGGCGCGCCAAGCCGAGTTATCAGGCGCAGCGTGCACGGCAATCGAAGTGCCATCTGGATGGGTGGTCGGGCGTAATTTCAATTTTGATGGCATTGGTCTCTCACTGTTGTATTTAAGATGGTGGGTGATCTGCGTCAGGGCGGCGTTCGCGGGCTTTAGCTCTGCGCGCACCACATGCTTTGTGTCATCGATGAGCCAATTTATCAGACAAATAAGCTTGCGCAAACACAGGCCGCCAAGGCTTGCACGATTTGCTGCCTAAAGCGCCGTCTAAAGCAATGGTGCATTGCAGCGTGCCAGTAGCTGCTATCCTACAAAAAACTCACTGCGCCCTCGAACAGGATTTATCCCAATCATGAAAATCACCGCCATCGAAACCTCTGTGATCTCGATCCCCTTCACCATGGATGGGCCACACAACCGCTTCGCCGGTCAACTTTGGGATCACCTTGAGATCTTGCTGGTCAAGGTCGAAACTGAAGACGGCTTGGTCGGTTGGGGCGAAGCCTTTGGCCATGCAGCGATTGCGTCGACCAAAGCGGCAATCGATTCAATCATCGCACCCTTGGTGCTTGGGCGCGATGCCACAGACATCAACGGACTCACCCGCTCGGTATTACACGGCACGCACCTGCTGGGACGCAACGGCTCATTTGTCTATGGTTTTTCTGGGATTGAAATCGCGCTGTGGGACTTGGCTGGCAAGCGCGCCAA
>JABMMM010000003.1 GCA_013205565.1 Alcaligenaceae bacterium
CACTTCAAACGTCACAGTCAGCGTGTAACGCCCATCATTGGTCGAATCGGATTGCATGTACAGCATGTTTGCCACGCCGTTGACCTGATTCTCGACGTTGCTTGCCACTAACTGCTGCACCAGTGCTGCGCTTGCACCAGGCCAGTTGGTGGTCACCTGCACCGTAGGTGGTGTCATCGGCGGGTATTGCGCAATCGGTAAGCCGAAAATAGACACAGCGCCAATTAGCATCGTGATTAACGCAATCACGTTGCCAAGCACGGGACGTTCGATAAAGTATTTTGAAAGCATGGTGTGTCCGGTTGCCTGACTGTTTTAATTAACGTGCAGGTATAGGTGCGACCGTTGCCATCTCGGGGTTGACGGTCTGACCATTGCTGATATTGATGAAGCCAGTGACCACAAACGTTTCAGAATCTTTCAGGCCCTGAGCAATTTCAACCAATGCGTCGAAACGCTGCCCAGTTTTAATGGCTCGACGTTCGACTTTTTTATTGTCATCCATCACAAAAACGTAGTCGCCCTGTTGATCGGTCTGAACGGTGCGCGCGGGGATCAAGACAGCCTTGCGCGACTCGCCATACTCGGCCAGCACCTTTCCGTATAAGCCAGGGACAAGCTCATACTTAGCGTTAGGCAAGGTGGCACGCAACTGCAGCGACCCCGTACTGGTGCTGAGCAAGTTCGCAGAGTAGTCAAGCGTACCCTTGTGAGGAAAGCCGGTCTCACCTTGCAACTGCACGTAGACCGGCAACACGTTGACCAGTGATTTACGATTTTCTTCATTGACGTAGCGCTTTTGATACTTCAGCAGATCACGCTCGTTGATATAAAAGTACACATAGATCGGGTTAATTTGTTGAATCGTTGCCAGCTTGATCCCTGAAGCACTGCTACCCAAATAATTACCCACGTCGATCAAATGGCGTCCCATCAAACCATCAAAGGGCGCACGTATTTCGGTGTAGCTCAAGTTAAGTTGCGCCAGCTTTAAGTTCGCTTCAGACTGCAAAAAAGATGAAAAAGCTTTATCCACAGAGGCTTGTGAAGTGGCCTTGTCTTTTACCAGGGCCCTCTGGCGGGCCAACTCGATTTTTGCTTCGTTATAAATCGCTTCAGTCAGGTTGACCTGCTGAATATACTGATCTTGCTCAATCACAAACAGCAAGTCATCTTTTTTCACAAACGCGCCATCTTGAAAGGCGATTTTGTTGAGGTAGCCTGGTACTCTTGCCTCGAGATTCACGGTCAACAGCGGCGAAATCACGCCATCAAAAATCTCATAGCTTCGAACGTCTTGAGACACCGGCTTGGCAACCGTCACTTTAATTGGCGGCGCCGCAACGATTGGCTTTTTGTCGCAGCCTGCAAGTATTAAGCCCGTTAATAAAGCAAGGCTCAGGGCTGCGGTGCGCATGAACGACATACGCATGAAGGGGCTCATTGAATGGTCTCACTAGACTGAACTAAACGTGGATCGGGTTGGTGACTCAAGGCGTTGCCCCAATTGGTACGCAGCTTCATTTCGGCCACCATGGCGTCCGGCAACGTGGGCGTTAACAAATCGCCAGACCACCCTCCACCTAAGGATTTAAACGCCGCGACGTAGCCAAGTAAATTATTGGTGTTAGTTTGCACCAAGGTACTTTGCACGAGCAACAGTTGCTGTTGGGCAAGGATCACGGTGTTGTAATCGACCTGCCCAGCACCATAGCGCTCAACCGCCAGTTTTGCCGCTTGCTCGGCGGCAATCACTGATTTTTTAAGGTCGGCCGCCGAGCTGCGCGTGGTTGAAATCGTGATCAGTGCGTCTTGCACCTCTTTTTGTGCCTGCAGCACCAGGTTTTGATAGGTCAGCACGCTTTGTTGAAACGCCGCATCCTGAACCCGAATTTGATCGGTAATTGCGCCACGGTAAAACAACGGAAACAAAAATCCGCCAGCGATCGAGGTGTTACGGTTATCCCAAGAAAACAAGCCCGACTGGTTTGTGTTGCTGGTTGTAACGCTTTGAAACCCAAAAAAACCACTCAAGTTAAAACTTGGGTATAGCGCCGCTTCGTTCACACCAATCAGGGCTGACTGCGCGGCCGCCGCGTATTCAGCTTGCAAAATATCAGGGCGACGTCTAAGCAAATCTTTTGGAATACCCACCTGTAAGGCCGCAGGCGCCACAAGAACCGCTTTGCTGCTTCGAAAGTTTTGCTCGTAATAGTCGGGGGATTCACCCAACAAGATGCTCATCGTGTATTGAGCCATTTTGAGCGAGGCAATCAGCGTGGGGATTTGCGATTTGGTTTGCTGGTATTGCGATTCAGACTGACTTAAGTCGAGCAATGAGGTTGACCCATTATCGAAGCGCGACCGGGCAATACGCAAGCTTTCAGCCTGAAAGGCCAAGTTGTTTTTTGCAACTTGAATTAAGCCTTCATAGTTGCGGATGTTGATATAGGCGTTGGCCACATCAGAGGCTAGTGACACGTCGGCCGAATAAAAGGCCGCCGCCACCGAGATGTACGAGGACAACGTGCTTTCGATGCCGCGACGATACTTACCCCAGAAGTCGATTTCCCAGTTGGCCTGAATCATCAAATTACGAGTATTCGAAAGCGGCGAGGTGTTGAGATATTGCGTGAAGGCGTTTGGATTGTCATTGCGCGATGCAGAGCCACTGAGGGCGGCAGTCGGCAACAGAGTGGCCTCGGACACCCCAAATTGCGAGCGCGCTTGCGCGACACGCACGGCAGCGCGCTGCAAACTCAGGTTATCGCTCGCTGCGCGTGCCAGCAATTGATTCAGCGTTGGGTCTTTAAAGCCGGCCCACCAAGCCACCGGATTGATGCGCTGCGCATTGGTTGCTTCAAGCGCCTCGGTAAACTCGGTTTGTTTGGGCTGGCTAAATTGGTTTTGGACCTTGGTCGCGGGCCGCACATAATCGGGCCCGACCACACACCCAGACAACGCAAGGCCAGCGCTAGCCAGCCAACAAGACAACGCGAATCTATTCATTATCCAAGCGATAAAAGGATATCAATACCCAATAGTAAAGCAAATTGATGACCCGAAAAATCCCAAACCTCAGTCAATTGACTGCATCACAGGGCGCAGTGCAACCTCGGCATAAAGTCAATTAACTATGTCACCAAACGCATTGGCGCCTCGACATCAAGTCGATTGCTTTGATCAACTAGTACAACTTGAAGTCTTGGCCGCTCGGTAAGAAGGTTAATCGACTTGCGCACCCGAAATACGCACAATTTCAGCCCACTTTGCAATATCGGCCTTGTGAATCTTGGCAAACGCCGCTGGACTGGGGTCTTGTGCAGGGGTGATCCCTTGGGTGTCAGTCAGCCATTTTTTGAACTCGGGCGTTGAAATGACTTGGGCCACGGCGCCACTCATCTTGGCGGCAATCGCCGCGGGCAACTTTGCGGGTGCCAGTAAACCATACCAAGTGCTGCTCTCAAAGCCGGGCAAATTACACGCCTGCGCCATCGGCGGCACGCTGGGCAAAGCAGCTAAGGCGGCAGGTGTGGTCACAGCTAAACCAATATTTAAGCCCCCTTTGATCGAAGCAATCGCCGGTGCGCTTTGGTTGAAAAACAGATCAACGTCACCCGCCAGTAAGGCTGTCATCGCGGGGCCCTGTCCGCGATAAGGCACGTGCACGATATCGACTTTAGCTGCACTGGCAAACTGCGCAGCAGACAAATGCGTCGACGCCCCGTTACCCGTCGAGCCATAGTTGAGTTTGCCGGGATTGGCGCGTAACAGCGTCAGCAATTCAGAGCAGGTTTTGATATTGGGGTGTTTTTTAACATTGATCAACAGCACGTTTGGCACGTCGCCCAAAATAGCGATGTGGGTGAAGTCGCGCTCAACGTCGAAACTCAGCTTTTTATAAAGCGCGGCGTTGATCGCATGCGTACCCGCGGTTGCCAACAAAAACGTGTATCCGTCAGGCTGAGCCCGAGCGACTGCGTCTGAGGCCAGATTACCACCCGCTCCGGTCTTGCTGTCGACCACCACGGGCACGCCTAAGGTTGCAGCAAGCGCTTCACCCAACTTGCGAGCATACAGGTCGGTGCCTGCACCGTTTGGAAATCCACCAATAATGGTGATCGCCCGCGTTGGCCAAGTATCGGCTTGCGCGAGCGCGGCTGTGCTGAGCATTAAGCCAATCAATAAACCAGTCGTTCGTTTTAGCCAGTGTGACATGTTCAAGTCCTTAAAAAGTATGCGTAACCGCACTTAGTGACCGCACTTAACAACCAGACTTCGTAACTAAAGCCCCCTGACCAGAAATCCGGCGGCAATGGTTAAGCGAAGCCTGAATCAAATTATCACTGGCTTCGGGGGTACGAAACGCCGAGTGCGCAGACAGCGTAACGTTATCAATTTTGGTGAACGGGTGATCAACGGGCAAAGGTTCAATATCAAAGACATCCAAACCAGCATGACCGATTTTTTTGGATTTTAAGGCAGCGACCAGAGCGGCCTCATCGAGTACCGCACCACGTGCCGTGTTAATCAAAATCACGCCATCGCGCATTTTTGCGATACGGTCAGCAGAAATAAAACCGCGGGTGTCATCATTCAGTAACAGATGTATCGACAACACCTCGCTGCTCGATAAAACGGTGTCTAAATCGGCAAAACGTACACCCGGATGTGCTTTAGGACTGCGGTTGTAGGCCAGCACCTGCATGCCGGCACCGAGCGCGAGGCGAGCCATTTCGGCAGCAATGCCGCCAAAGCCGATCAGACCCAGCGTTTTACCCGTTAACTCAACGCCATCGGTGCGCAACCACTGTCCTGCGCGCATGCCGCGATCCATCTGAGCAAAGCCTTTGGCGCTTGCCCACATCAAGGCAAAGGCGCATTCAGCGACAGCGGTGTCACCATAGCCCTTAATAATGTGCACTTCGATCCCGATCGCCGCAAGCGCTTCTGGATCCATATACGAACGGGCACCCGTCCCTAAAAACACGACGTGCTTCAGGCCGATGCACTGCTGTGCGATATTGACCGGTAGCGAGGTGTGATCCACGATCAGAATTTCAGCGCCGCCCAACACCCCTGGGATTTGCTCGGAGGTAATGTCAGGCTGCTCATTGACCAGCAGCTCGAGATCATCGGGGCGATGTAACCGACGCGCCACCACAGCCAAACTACCATTGGCATCAACAAAAACAGCTTTCATGTCACAAAACCCGTATCAAACGTAATACTGACATCATAACGGGGGTTTCGTGAGGGCGCAGACTTTCTGACTCTGGCAGCCTCGTGGCACTCGCGCTGCCCTCAGGATGCTACGATTCGGGGAGGTTCGCTGCCTGAGCAGATTGAGAGGTATTTTGAGCACACCGCAGCACGTTGTCATCATCGGAGCAGGCATCGTCGGTGCAATGAGCGCCTTTCATTGCCTGGCCGCCGGCTTGCGGGTCACGCTGGTCGAGCCCGAAACACCCGGTGCCTCGCAAGCCTCGAGCTATGGCAACGCCGGTTGGCTGTCTTCGCACTCGGTCTTACCGCCTGCCGCGCCCGGTGTGTGGAAACAAGTCCCGCTCTGGTTAGCCGATCCACTTGGCCCGCTTTCGGTACGTTGGCGCTATCTTCCTCGCGCCCTGCCGTGGTTGCTGCGCTATCTGGCTGCCGCCTGGACCTATCCACAGGTTGAGCGCACGGCGCACGCGCTGAGGTCTCTGTTGGCCGACGCGCCCGGACTGCATCAGCAAATCGCCGAGCAGGCCGGAGTGGCACACTTAATCGAACGGCGCGGCTTACTGCACGTCTTTTTATCGCGCGAGCACTTTTTACTCGATGCCAAAGCCTGGGAGATCCGCCGCAAAGAAGGTGTGAACTGGCAAGAGCTCGACGCGCAGGCGCTCGCCGAGCAAGAGCCTGACCTGAGCCGCCAATATACCTTTGGCGTCTTTGTGGCCGAAACCGGTAGTTGTCGCAACCCCGGGGCTTACACCGCGGCGTTGATTCATTACGCGCAGGCTCAGGGCGCAAAGTTGGTGCGCGCCCCGGCAACGGGTTTTCGGCTTGAACAAGGCCGCCTCAAGGCGGTACTGCTTAACGACGGTGAAGTTCTGTGCGACAAAGCAGTCATCGCCGTAGGCGCACGGTCAAAGATTTTTGCCAGCATGGCGGGCGACCAAGTTTCACTCGAAACCGAACGTGGTTATCACGCAGCTGTGACAGGCACCACCACGGGGCCGCGCGTCTCGACCATGTTTGCCGACTGCAAGGTGGTCGTCAACAGCATGGACAATGGCTTGCGGGTGGCCGGCCAAGTCGAAATTGCACAAAATGATGACACTCCAAACTGGCGGCGCGCCGAGATTTTGCGCGACCACTTGCTCGCGTTATACCCGAGCCTGCCGCGCGATCTACCAGTTGAGCGCGTTGAAATCTGGATGGGACGGCGCCCCAGCACGCCCGATGGTCTGCCCTGCCTGGGCTTGGCCTCTGGCAGTCAAGATATTATTCATGCTTATGGTCATGGTCACGTCGGGCTCGCGGGCTCGGCCAGAACCGGTCGACTGGTGGCACAACTTGCCACAGGTACCCCCCCTGAAATCGACTTGACACCGTTCAAACCCACGCGTTTTCGCTAAACGCGCCGCCACACTCACCCGAGACACTCATGAACGCCGCAGACCTGCAAGACGACAGTGAAGACGTTGAATTCACCCCCGAGCAACGTGCCAGAGCCGCTCAAAAAAGCACTTGGGTCAGCGTGGTGGTCAATATTGTGTTGGCGGCGACGCAAATCTCCGTCGGCGTTTTTGCAAAGTCTCAAGCCTTAATTGCCGATGGGGTCCATTCGCTCTCTGATCTAGTCTCAGACTTCGTCGTGCTATTTGCCAGCCATCACAGTAAAAAAGATGCCGACGAGGACCATCCCTATGGTCATCAGCGTTTTGAAACAGCCGCCTCGATGGTGCTAGGCGGCCTGTTGCTAGCCGTCGCGCTTGGGATGTTGTGGTCGGCCTTCGAAAAACTTAAAGCGCCCCACGAGATTGCCTCGGTACATGGCGTCGCACTCGCCGTGGCGGCGCTGGCGTTGGTAGCAAAAGAAACTCTGTTTCGTTATATGTTACGCACTGCCAAGGCTGTCAAGTCAAGCATGTTGGTGGCCAACGCCTGGCACGCGCGCTCGGACGCAGCCTCTTCTCTCGTCGTTGCGGTTGGCATTATCGGAAACCTGCTCGGCTATCCAATT
This sequence comes from Alcaligenaceae bacterium, assembly GCA_013205565.1. Taxonomy (GTDB): domain Bacteria; phylum Pseudomonadota; class Gammaproteobacteria; order Burkholderiales; family Burkholderiaceae_B; genus Zwartia. The sequence goes on from JABMMM010000003.1 coordinate 7,235, forward strand.
TTGGATCCAATCGCTGCGTTGATCGTTGGCTTGATGGTGGGCAAAATGGGGTGGGAGTTTGGTTCAGACTCGTTCAATGACCTGATGGATCGCTCGGCCAACGACAAAGAAGTTCAGGCCATCACCGAGACGCTTTTGCAAACCCCAGGCGTTTTAGGCGTGCACGATGTTCGTACGCGCAAAATGGGCGACATGATTTTGGTCGATGCCCATATAGAAGTCGATGCATTTTTAACGGTAGAAACCGGTCACGACATCGGTCTGGCGGCCCGACATGCCGTCACGCAGCGCCACCGCGTGCTCAATC
>JABMMM010000046.1 GCA_013205565.1 Alcaligenaceae bacterium
GTGCCAGTCTGGCGCTGCAAAAAGCGCGTTAGACGTTATCATTGAGACATGACTTCATCGACTCCACCCTCTGGCGCAAGCAACCGTCTACCGTCAGGCACCCAGGCTCCAGGCCGCGAACTCGCTGGCGCAACGCTCAGTTGCGTCGTACCAGCCTTTAACGAACACGACAATCTGGGCGTGCTGCTGCCGCGACTACAGGCCGTGCTGGCGCAAATCGGTGCTAACTGGGAAATCATCGTGGTCGATGACGGTAGTCGCGACAACACGGCCGAATTGATGGCGGCCTGGGTGCTTAATCCTGGTTTTCGCTTCGTCCAGCTCTCGCGCAACTTCGGCAAAGAGCCAGCAATCACGGCCGGCATCGAGGCGGCTACGGGCGACGTGGTGATGATTCTTGACGCTGATCTACAGCACCCCCCTGAGTTGCTGCCGGCGATGTTGGCGCGCTGGCAGGCCGGAGTCGATATGGTTTACGCGGTGCGCGAAACCCGTGCCGATGAAAGCACCAGCAAACGGTGGGGGACAAAATTATTTTATTCGTTACTTGCCGGCTCGCGCGGCGTAACCGTACCGCCCGACGCAGGTGATTTTCGTTTGATGGATCGCGCGGTGGTCAATGCGCTGCGTCAACTGCCTGAGCGTAACCGTTTCATGAAAGGCCTCTACGCCTGGGTGGGTTTTCAGTCAGAGTCGATTTCCTACACCCCCGCCCAACGCCAGCATGGCCAGACGCATTACAGTGCGTTCAAACTATTGACGCTTGCGCTCGCCGGCTCAACCTCGTTCACCACCTGGCCGTTGCGCGCGGTGAGTCTCTTTGGCTTTTTGGTGTCGCTTTGTTCGTTTACTTACGGTCTGTATATCGTTGGCGAATATTTTCTTTTTTCAAATCCCACCAGTGGTTGGCCGACGATTGTGACGATTTTATTGTTTTTTTCTGGCATCACTTTGATCTCGATTGGTATCGTGGGCGAGTACATCGCGCGTATTTTCGAAGAGGTCAAAGGGCGCCCACTTTATATCGTGCGACAAGCAAGCGGTCGTCGCTTTCGTGATTAACTCCATCCACGCAAGCGATGCAGCGCAAGACTTTACGCCGCTCATTGTCTGTGCAGACGACTTTGGGCTTGAAGCCGGCGTAGACGAGGCGATCATTGCGCTGGCTCAGCAGGGTCGTATCAGCGCGACGGGGTGTCTGGTCCAGGCGCCGGGCTTCGAAGCCTCTGCAAAGCAACTAAAAGGCTTGCCGCTTGATCTTGGTTTGCATCTGAATTTAACCGAACCGCTTGGCCAGGCTGGGCTGTGCATGCCCTTGGGACAGCTTTTGATCCGCACCTACACGCGTGTGATTTCTCGAAAAGCAGTCACGCAACAAATCGAGACTCAGCTTGATTTATTTGAACGACATTTGGGTCAGGCGCCTGATTTTGTGGATGGACATCTGCATGTGCATCAGTTTCCGGTGGTGCGTGAGGTGTTGATTCAAGCCGTGCAACGACGTTATTCACAACACTTGCCGTGGGTGCGTGACACGCGTGCTGCGCCGTCTGATAAACGCTTGCCCGCCAGGCAGCGCCTTAAAGCATGGCTGATCGGTGCGCTTGGGGCTGCAAGCCTCATTCGCTTAGCCCACCAGGCACATCTGCAAAGTAATGAAACCTTTGCTGGAGCGTATGATTTTGATCGCCCGCATCCTGACTATGCGCTCATGCTACGTACCTGGTTGACCCCTGCCAGAGCCAAGATGCTGGTGATGGTGCATCCGGCTAAATATGCATCGCCGGAGTTAGCCTTTGGTCAAAAGCGCGTCGAAGAATACCGAGTGCTTTCGAGCGATAGCTTTTCCCAATTCCTGACGCAACAGCGCTGCCAAATTACTCGTCTTTCAACGCTTTTAGCTCTTCACGCCCATAAAACTTAACGCCCAGGGCGATGCGGTCACGGCCCTGCGAGCGTCGGTGTCGGTTGGTATCGCGCAACGAATACACACAGCCGCAATACTCTTGTTGATAGAACTCCTCGCGCTTGCTGATCTCTATCATGCGCGCCGACCCACCGTGCTTGCGCCAGTTATACGTCCAATACAGTAAGTCTTCGTAACGCGAGGCGGCCCTCTGGCCGCTAGCGTTGATTTGATTCATGTCCTTCCAGCGCGAAATCCCCAGCGAACTTGTGATCGTATCGTAGCCATGTTCAGAGGCGTATAGGGCAGTACGCTCAAAGCGCATATCAAAACACTGTGTGCAACGTTCGCCGCGCTCAGGTTCGTTCTCGAGACCCTTAATGCGTTCAAACCAGTTGTCAACGTCATAGTCGGCATCAATCATGCGAATGCCGTGTTTTTCGGCGAAGCGGATATTTTCGTTTTTACGAATTTCGTATTCTTTAACGGGATGAATATTTGGATTGTAGAAAAAAATATCGTATTGAATCCCGGCAGCAAGCAGGCCCTCCATCACTTCACCCGAACAGGGCGCGCAACAAGAA
>JABMMM010000047.1 GCA_013205565.1 Alcaligenaceae bacterium
AATCTATGCGGCCGGTTATTCGCAAACCTCACGATTCTTGAAAAGCTTTTTGCTCAATGGGTTTAATGTCGCAGACGGCAAGCAAGTCATTGATGGTTTTCATCTGGTGGGTGGGGCTGCGGGGCAACTTCCGCTCATGGCCTCGGGCGTTGGGCCAGGCACGGTGGCGGGCAGTACGCCGGCACCACCGAATCTTGAGCATCGGGGCGTTCACGAAGAGCCGTTTACTTACGCAGCGGTCGCTGCAACGCTTCAAGCGCGCAACGAACCGCTGCCCAAAATCTTTGTGACGCACTTCAATATTGACTACATGGGTGGCCGCGCGTCGTTGACGCGTACCGGTGCGCATGGCGTGGCTGATCTTGCGCTGCCCGAGACCGTGCGCATGTACGATATCGCCGGCTCCGCGCATCTCAATATGCGTGAACAATATAAGCTGTGCGAAGCGATGCACGGGCAGCTTGATTGGTCGCCACCCTTGCGTGCGCAATTGCTTGCACTCGATCACTGGGTAGCCGAGCAGCTTGAGCCGCCGCCCACCTGTCTGATGCTCTTGAGACCTGCGCGTGTAGATGAGGCGGTGTTCGGCGCGCCGCGCTACTTACCCGAGGCTACGGTGCTAGTGCCTCAGACCGATGCCGACGACAACCCGTTGGGTGGGATTCAAGTGCCGGATGTGGCTGTACCCCTGGGCACCCATGGCCGGCCCAATGCGCCCTTGACCAATGTGATTTGCCGCTTAGCTGGCACCTACAAGCCGTTTTTTGCTTTGCAACAAGAACGCTTACAGGCAAACGACCCACGGTTGTCGCTTGAAGAGCGTTATCCCGAGGGCTTAAATCAGTACGTGCAGCGGGTGCGAGAAGTGAGCGATCAACTGGTTGTGCAGCGATATTTGCTGGCAGCCGACGCGGCGGTGATTGTGAACGCGGCGGCTGATGAGGCCCGTTTAAAGCCGAAGCCAACGCGGTCAATTTTTCGGTTGTAAGAGCGTTGATGTGAAAGGCGCAAGGTTTGCGGGTCAGACAAACCGCCCTTAAAACAGCGCGCGGCCCCGTAACGCTTTAGTTTCAGAAAGCTTACGTTTGCCCTCGAGGCGCCGTTGCTTTGAACCATAGGTGGGTTTGGTCGCGTGCCGGGTTTTGGGTGGCCGAGCCACGCTGTTGACCAGTTCGTTGAGCCGCGCTAACGCGTCTGTGCGGTTCATGTCTTGGCTACGGTGGGTTTGAGCCTTGATGACGATGGCCCCATCGCGGGTAATGCGATGATCTTTAAGCGCTAAAAGGCGTACTTTGACGTCTGCGCTTAGCGTTGAGGTGGGGATACTGAACCGCAGGTGAATGGCACTTGAGACTTTATTGACGTTTTGCCCGCCCGCGCCCTGTGCGCGCACTGCGGTAATCGTGACATCGTCTTCAGAAAGGGTAATTTGGGCGTACATTGTGCGATTGAGCGATTGACCTGTAAACTATATTATCGTTTATGTCAGGGAGCTTATCGTGGCCAAAGGTCAACAGAAATCCAGTAAAGAATCAAAAAAGCCTAAAAAAGATACTTCGACGCCCAAACCCGCTTCAGGACTGACCGATCCGGTGCGTGCAACGACCGTCAATACGGTTTACACCCGCATTAAAAATAAAGACAAATAGGCCATTAACCCGTTCGACTGCAGCTTTGAGTGATGTTAGGTCTTGCCGGTAGGCATCATGCCTCTTTTAGAGGGGTCTGATGCCTTTTTTATGACTAGCCCTCCAAGTATCCCTGATCTGCAAATCTGAGTGTTATCGTGCAATTTTGTGGGCAAAACAAGCTTCGACCTAGACTGGTCTACCAAATCGCTTCAAACTTAAAGACTGTTTACGAAAAACTCGACGCGGTCGAGTTTTATCGTACGAGCGCCTTAAGGGTTTGGTAAAAAAAATATGACTACCGATAATGACACCCTTCAGCAAGAGAATGAAGAGCTCAATGTTATTTTCGAAACCGCCGAATTTGGAATTTTGTTATTAAGAAACAGAGCTATCGTGCGTGCGAATGCAGCGATAGATGCCATTTTTGGTTATGAGCAAGGTGAGATGGTTGGCCAAACCACCGCGTCGTGGTACGTGACCGATGCAGACAACCAAGCGATGATCGCGGGCTACGAAAACATGTGGCGTGGCGAAATGAATAACCAAGAGATGCCGCTCTATCGAAAAGATCGCAGCACCTTCTACGCCAGAATGTGCGGACGCGCCATTGATCGCAGTGACCCCAGTCGCGGGACGGTCTGGATGATCGAAGACATCAGTATCCGCAAGCAACAAGAGGTCGAACTAAAAATCGCGCGCGATAAAGCACAAGAGGCGGCACAAACCAAAAGCGATTTTCTGGCTAACATGAGCCACGAAATCCGAACGCCAATGAACGCCATCATCGGTCTGAGCAATCTGGTTCAAAAGACCGAGTTAAATCCTCGTCAACTCGACTACATTCAAAAAATCCACCAGTCGGGCAAGCACCTGCTAGGCATCATTAACGACATCTTAGATTTTTCAAAGATAGAAGCTGGCAAACTGACGGTTGAGAAAATTGATTTCAGCCTGCAATATGTGCTCGACAACGTCTTGACTCTGGTGGCTGAAAAAGCACATGCTAAAGGGCTAGAGCTCATTTTTAATATTGCTGCAGACGTGCCGCAACGGCTCGTGGGTGATGCCTTACGCTTGAGTCAAATCTTGATCAACTACGCTAATAACTCGGTCAAATTTACCGATAAAGGACAAATTGAAATTGTCTTGCGTATCGATGAGCGCAAGGAGGACGCGTTACAACTGTACTGCGCCGTGCGGGATACGGGCATTGGTTTGACGCCCGACCAGATCAAACTGATGTTTCAAAGTTTTCAACAAGCCGATTCGTCGACCACTCGCAAGTATGGTGGGACCGGTCTCGGGTTGTCGATTGCTAAAAAGCTAGCCGAATTAATGAACGGTACCGTTGGGGTCGAAAGCGTTGCGGGTGAGGGCAGTACGTTTTGGTTTACGGGTTGGTTGGGCGTGAGCCATCAGACCGCAAACTATCGCAACCCAGTGCACGATCTGCGTGATAAGCGGATCTTGGTGATTGATGACAATGAAGCGGCTTCAATTGTCTTGATCGACCTGCTTGAACATATGGGGCTTGAGGTGATGGCTGCACCAAGTGGTGAAGCGGCCCTTGAGTGTATCCAACAGCAGGCGGCTGTCGGTCAACCGTTTGAATTATTGTTGATCGACTGGCAGCTCTCGGGGATGGATGGCGTTGAAACTGCGCGTCGCATCAAAGAGCTGAACCTACCCGCAGCCCATATGTTGATGGTGACTGGCTACGATACAGATACCTTGCTGCCCCTGGCCGCAACAGTCGGGATCGATCAAGTGTTACTCAAGCCCGTCAATCCCGCAAAACTTGCTGAAGCATTGATGTCGTTTTATGTCGATGCCTCTCAAGTGAGCGGCCCGGCGACTGAATCGCAGGCGCAAACCTTGCTTGAATTAGTGTCCTCAATTGCGGGCTCGAATATTTTATTGGTTGAAGATAATGAAATCAATCAATTGGTCGCGACAGAGCTGTTAGCAGAAGGTAATGTCAAAGTTGAAGTTGCGAACAACGGCAAAGAAGCCTTAGACATGATTCTTGCCAGACCCACCCATTGGGATGTGGTCTTGATGGATATGCAAATGCCGGTGATGGATGGAGTGTCGGCAACGATCGAGGTAAGAAAAACGATTTCTGCTGAGCAGTTGCCCATTGTCGCAATGACCGCAAATGCGATGGTTCAAGACAAAGAAAAATGTATGGCGGCGGGGATGCAAGATTTTGTGACCAAGCCGATTGATCCCGATGTGCTTTGGGAGACGTTGTTGCGCGTGATTCGTCCTAAAGTCAAGAGTCAAGAGTCACTTGTGTTGACAGAGACCTCTCAAAATGGATCGGACTCGACGGCATCTAGCGCGGCCGGAGCTGCGACTGCGATCGCAACGAGCACGAGTGCATCTAGCACCACGGTGCCAGCCCCTGCTTTAGCGACCGTGACGACAGCAAGCGTTTTGACGCCGATCATGATCGATCGGTTCGTGCTGCCAGTCGGTATTCTCGGGCTTGATAGCGAATTAGGTTTGCGACGGGTCTCAGGAAAAATCGCACTCTATGAAACGATTCTTCGTAAATACCTAGAGAGCCAAGCGACTGTCATCGACGAGTTGCGTGCTGCTGTCATGCAACAGGATTTTGAGTTGGCGAAGCGACTGGCTCACACCACTAAAGGTGTCAGCGGCAATATTGGCGCAACGCTTGTGCAGGGGATTGCTGGCGAAATCGAAGCGGGTTTAGGCGAAAGTGTCGACTCGGTTGTAATTTTGGATAAGTTAACGGTGTTGCAGTCGGCACTCGCACCTCTGCTTCAAAGCCTCGCGGCCTGCCTGCCACAAGCCACAAAAGCTGTAGCTGTGACCATAGATGCAGAAAAACTTGCTGAATTACGCGAGCAATTGTCTGACTTTTTGAAGGACGACGATTCGCAAGCGGCTGACCTTTTTGAAGAGCATGCCAGCTTATTTCAGGCGGCTTGGCCTGAGCAATTCAAAAGTCTTGAGACAGATTTAAAGAATTTTGATTTTGATCAGGCCCTGCAAACACTAGAGACGATTGACTAAGCGGCCTTCTTCAAAATATCGTCTTTATTCTCGTCTAAGTACTCTTCCATGACGCGATAGCCAATATCATGACGACGTTTGATGCCATGAACTGAAAAATCCATACCGCCTGTCATGGGCATGTGTGGCGCACCAACTGAGTGCAGATTTTCGAGCGCTAGCAACGGTTGCAAGGTTTTAAATGGTTCGGATGTTCTGATCTCGGAGTCGGCCGGCAACGTGTCAGACAGCAGACGAATCAACTCATGTGCGTGCTTCACAACATTGTCGGGTCCGTTTAAACGATTTTCATACTGAATCTCTAGCATACGGTGTTGAACCTCATGTAGGTTCTTGGGCACGGGTCCATGTTCTGGAAACAGATCAATACAAAAAATTGGCAAACTCTTACGCTCTTGTTCGGTCAACATCCTGCAGAGGGTTAAAGCTGGTGTGTTATCCACCAGACCGCCATCCCAATAATAATGGTGATCAATCTCGACAGCTGCAAAGCTTGGTGGCAAGGCGCCGCTGGCCAAAATATGCTCAATTCTGAGTGGTTTCTTTTGGCCATTCATAAATGATTCGCCTTCACCGGTACGAACATTGGTCGCAACAATTCCGATTCGGATGAGTTCGGCATTATTGAGTCGTTCGAAGTCAATCAGCTCGGTTAAGGTTTTGCGCATCGGTGCGACGTCATTCAGACTGTTCCAGTTTGAACTACTGAAAAAATCTGTGCGCGGCTTCCAGTAGTTTGGGTTACCAAACATTGAAAGCCAGGATTGGTTGTCTGCCTGAAGAAAGGGATGATGATCGATCGTGACAGAGTGCCAGAATCGATTGAGATTTTCACGAATATCGCCATTCGGGGCACCCGCGATGACCGCAGCGGTATAGGCGCCAATCGACACGCCGGCAATCACTTTTGGCGTAAAGTCATGTTCGATCAGACATTGCATCGCACCCCATTCGTAGGAGCCTAAAGCGCCTCCTCCTTGTAATACGAGTCCAATTTCAACTGTATTCTGAGTCATTTCATACACCTTTTCTAGAGAAACTTGAGAGCCATTCGGGCCAAACTGGCTGATGCGTGCCCAAGGGGACTGGAGGTAAATCCCAATTTGAGACCGTATCTGAGTAGCGGATGATCGGCCCGAGTGAGTGCAGGCGCCCAAAGCCGGTATCACGCTCAAGCATGAAACGCTGCAACACATCAACGGGTACGACTGGCGTTGTGGCGCTTGAGTCAGTGAGCCCTTGTTGCATCAACATCATTGCGGTGCGAGTCAAAGAGACGCGCACGTGCCAACTGCCGCCTTCGGTTGCGCGACGAATCAGAGCCGCTAGCACTCCAGTTGCAGCTAAGTGGCCGGTGAGGTAGTCGTTTGGAAAGAAGAATTTCGTCAAAGAGGGTGCCTCTTCGCTGCCCTCTGTGACGGCGATTCCGGACACTGATTGCGCCAACTGCTCCCACCCCGGTTGAAGTTGCCAGGGGCCGTCAAAGCCAAAGCAAGATATGGATACATAAATAATGCCCGGTCGCGCTTCGGCAATTTTCTCTGGCGGAAACATGGCGCTCACACTGCCAGGGCGGTAGCTTTGTGCAAACACATCGGCCTCACTGGCCAGTGCCAAGAGTTTTTGTTGACCCTGAGCTTGCTTGATATCCAAAAAGGCTGAGAGCTTGCCGTGCCCCGTGTCGATATCGAAGGGTGGCATGGTTGCGCGGTAGGGTGAATAAATGTGAAGCGGTGTCGCGCCCTCTGAAGCAAGAGCCTTTGCGCTGGTAGGGCCTGCAATCACATGCGTCAGGTCGAGTATTTTGATACCAGTTAAAGGCCGCAGACCGGCCGCAGGATAAATATTTGACTGGGTCGGAAAGTTTTCGATCGGAGAGTCTGCAATTTTGATCAGCTCAATGACCGGCGTGCTGGCAAGATGTTGGCCTTGCGGGTGTGCGAGCCATTCGGCTTGGCTGCGAACCATCACTCCCGGAAGCTTCTTGTCAGCGATTGCTTGCTCGAGCGCCGCGGCATCCCATTTTAGGATCGCTTGTCCGATTGCGCGGGCGCTGTTGCTGCATTCAAGCAAATCAAGAAAGCCGTTACGAAGCAGCGGATAGCCGCCATCAATCATGACGTGCCGACCATCTTTGGTCGGATACATGCCAACGGTTGGGTAGTCGGGTTCTGGAAGCGCGATGGGATAATCCCAAATGCGCTGATGAAAGACGCTTTGCATGGCGAGCGAAGCGCCCTGTAGATCAAACGAGGCGGTCTGTGAGCGGCCAGTGCGCATCTTCCAGATGTGATTGATCAGCATCGCCTGAGCACTCAGCACTGAGGCGCAAACTTCAGCAGCGCGCAGACGTGTTTGCAAAATTGGAGGAGCCACGTCGACGGTCACGCTATTGGCGACAGGGCCGACTCCGGTACCCTTGATAATTTCTTGCGCGAGTTGTTGGAGCATAAAAAATTCCTCTGCTAGACGTCAGGGCAAACCTTTAGGGTTTTCCCGGTCAGGCTAGCAGAGGAATCTATCTTCTTTGAATGTTTGCATTCAGATGACTAAGTGTTGGCACTTATGCAATGCGTTTTGCGATTTTTGTGTGTTGCTGAGGTCGGTTGAGGGTATCAGCGAGGCTTATGGCTCTTGATGCATCTTGTTATAAAAATCAAGCATCGCAACGACGTCTTGACCGCGATAGCCTGCGGCAAGCCCCATTGCCATCATCTCGCGAATGACCGACGCGGCCGGAGTGGGGTGTTCGCCGCGTAGGTGAATTGTCGTCAGCTAAAATTGATGATGCGGTTGCGTCTGTTCGCTTGGATGCGGCTGGCACAACGAAAATTGCTAATGGATCGCTTAAAAAATATGAAATTGCTGACGAATGAAACCTTTGGTGCACTTGAATTGCGTAATCGCGTGGTAATGGCGCCGTTAACCAGAATGCGCGCCCAGACAGGTGATGTGCCAGGCGCGCTCGCCGCGCAGTATTACGCCCAGCGCGCTAGCGCGGGCTTGATTATTTCTGAGGCGGCTCAGATTTCTGCCTTGGCCAAAGGCTATCCCGCGACGCCTGGTATTTATAGCGACGAGCAAGTGCAAGGCTGGCGCCAAGTGACCGAGGCGGTTCATGCAGTGGGCGGGAAAATTATCTGCCAACTCTGGCACGTCGGCCGCATCTCGCATACTTCGTTGCACCCTGAACTCGGTTTGCCCGTGGCACCTTCCGCACTTGCGCCTAGCGGCAAGGCGTACACCGCCTCTTGGGGGCTTGAAGCCTTTGAGACACCTCGTGCGCTTGAGTTAAGTGAAATCCCCGACTTAATACAAGATTATGTACACGCCGCGCAGCAGGCAAAACTTGCAGGCTTTGATGGCGTCGAAGTGCACGGTGCGAATGGTTACTTGTTAGATCAGTTCTTGCATGACGGCTCTAATAAGCGAACCGACCATTACGGCGGCAGCGTTGAAAATCGTAGCCGTTTATTGCTTGAAGTCCTGCAGGCGGTCTGTGGTGTCTGGGGTAGCGATCGCGTTGGCGTACGGTTGTCGCCCTATGGCACGTTTAACGATATGTCCGACACCGATGTGAAAGGGCTGTTCACTTACCTGATGGGTGCTTTAAGCAAAATGCAGTTGGCGTTTTTGCATTTCATCGAGCCGCGTTCCACTATGGCCGGTGGCACAGATAAGGTTGCCGAAGATCAACCGAGTACGTCGAAACTCTTTGGGCCGATGTTTGGCGGTAAAGTGATTTCAGCAGGAGGCTATGGTCGCGATGATGCCGAGTCTGTTGTCGCAAGCGGTCAAGCCGACGCGATTGCGTTTGGGCGTTTCTTTATCTCGAATCCAGATTTGCCCAAACGCTTTGAGTTAAATGCACCTTTGACACCATACAACCGTAAAACGTTTTACGGTGGTGATGCCAAGGGTTATACCGATTACCCAACGCTCTAACGTTCAATCGACGCTGATTTTTCTGGCGATGATTAGATTTTTCCAGCGTTGATTTTCACTCGTCACAAAGCGAGTGAACTCTTCAGGGGTGTTTGCGACAATCGTAATGCCAAGGTCTTGCAGCTTCTTAACGGTTGCAGGATCTTTCATGGCCAAGATCGCCACGTCGCTGAGTTTCTTTTTTACGTCGGCTGGTAAGCCTTTAGGCGCGGTCAAACCTTGCCAACCATAGACCTCCATTCCTTGCACGCCTGCTTCGCCAAACGTTGGCACGTCGGGGAGAGCAGGTGAACGCTTGTCAGAGGTAATCGCAATCGGGTGTAGTTTGCCTGCGCGAATCTGTGGCAAGACGGCATTGATGTTGGTCATAAAGAAATCGACTTGTCCGCCCAAGGTATCTTGAAGCGCAGGCGCACCGCCTTTGTAGGGGACATGCACGCCCGTGGTGTTGGTTTGTTGCCAAAGTAGCTCAGCCGACAAATGATCCGAGGCACCAACCCCAGAACTCGCAAAGGTCAGTTTGCCTGGGTTTTCTTTCAAAGCGGCTAACACTTGCGCCACTGTTCGCTCAGGACGCTTAGGCCCCGTCACCAAGACGTTTGGTGCTTGAAACGGCAGGCTAATGTAATCAAAATCGGCGATGGGATCGTAGGCGACAGACTTGATCAGATGGGGCGCCACCACAAAGGTACCGATCGAAGACACAAACAAGGTGTAACCGTCTGGGGCCGAGCGTTTAACTTGCGCGCCGGCGATCGTACCCGTGGCACCGGGCTTATTTTCGACGATGATGGTTTGACCGAGCGCAGTTTGAAGCGCGGGCGCAAGGGTGCGCGCGGCGAGGTCAGTGGGCCCGCCCGCCGGAAACCCAACAATCATCGTGATGGGTTTATCTGGCCACTTGCCTGTTTGTGCTTGTGCACTTACGCTTAAGCACAAAGCGGTCAAAGATAAAACGAGTTTAATTTTTTTTGTGTTCATCGTAATCACCGTTTTAGGACTTCTGGGTTAACCACAAATTGTGGTGGGGTGCCGCTCAACACTGCTGCCATGTCATTCGCCATTGATTCAAAAATTCGTCGCATCGCGCCTTCGCTTGTGGCCATCGCGTGAGGCGAGACCAAACAGTTTTGCAGGCTAAAAATAGGATGCGTGTGATCGGGTGGTTCAACTAAAAATACATCGAGCGCTGCGCCACGCAGTTGACCACTGAGCAGCATTTCGTAGATTGGATCGAGGCTTTCGATCACGCCGCCGCGCGCCAGGTTCAGTAAGAACGAACCGTGCTTCATTTGTTGTAGTCTTGCGCGATTGATCAGGCCCATGGTCTCATCATTTTGCGGACAATGCAGCGTGACAAAGTCGGCTTGCGCCATTAGGGTCTCAAGGCTGACGAGTTCAACGCCAAGCGCCTTGGCGATCACAGGGTCAAGGTATGGGTCGTAAGCAATGGTCGTCATTTCAAAAGGCTTGGCCATTTTGGCGACAATTTGACCAATGCGCCCCAAGCCAATGATGCCCAAGATTTTTTGATCGAGATCGGTGCCTTGCGAAGCGATGCGTGACTGCCAGTTACCACGTTTAGTTTCGTGATCCCAATGCGCAATCATTTTGCATAAAGCCAACATGAAGGCAAAGGCCGCCTCAGCCACGGCGCGTGCACCTGCGCCAGGGGTATAGACCACTGCGATTCCACGCTCGGTTGCCGCTTGGATATCAACGGTGTCATAGCCAACCCCTGTGCGTCCGATTACCTTTAACTGCGCTGCGGCATCCATCAACTCTGCGGTGATTTGCACTTGGCCGCGCACCACGAGAGCAAGCGCCGGTGCAATCTCACGTTTGAGACCTTCAAGTGTGGGTTGCGCTGCGATTTTGAAGGCACCAAAGCGCGCAAGTGTTTTCTCAGCGTAGTCGTCAAGAGGCTGGGTCGAGAGAATGATTAGTGGGGTCACGGTATACACAGTAAAAAGATTAAGGATAAATTCGAAATTGGTTCGATGTTACACGCGGCTTTGCCTTGAGTCGTCGCAAATCAATGCTGCGTTGCAGTAAACAAAGTGGCATACCCCGTGCTACTCTGACCAATCGTTTTTGCGCGAGAAAAGCCGAGAATTTATGCTTGAGTTCATGCTTCGTCGCATCTTGGTCGCTTTGCCGGTTTTGTTGCTGGTGAGTTTAATTTCAGCTTTGATCATGGAAATGGTGCCCGGTGACCCCGCGGTCTTGCTTGCGGGTCAAAGCGCGACCGATGCCGAACTGGCGCAGATGCGCGAGCAGCTTGGCTTGAATCGGCCGTTTCTTGAACGGTTAACAGACTGGTATCTGGCCTTGGCTCGCGGCGATCTTGGCGACTCAATTTTGTTGAATCGACCGGTCACTCAGGCGATCGCAGAGCGCGTTCCGGTCACGCTTGCCCTCGCGGGCTCAGCCTTGTTATTGACAGTGTTGCTTGGCGTACCTTGCGGCGTGCTCTCGGCGGTCTATGCCAATACTTGGGTCGATCAGGCCTTGTTGACGTTTGCTTTACTTGGCGTGTCAATTCCAAATTTTTGGCTCAGTCTGATGTTAATCGTGCTGTTTGGTGTCATGCTCGATTGGCTACCGGCGGGTGGCTATATCGCATTTGCGGATGATCCGGCGGGCTGGGTCAAGTGCCTAATTTTGCCTGCGTTTTCGTTGGCGCTATTGCAAGTTGGCTTATTGGCTCGCATCACTCGCTCAACGATGCTTGAAGTCTTGCAGCAAGACTATGTGCGCACTGCACGTGCAAAAGGCTTGCCTGTTTTTATGGTCGTGGGTAAGCACGCCTTCAAAAATGTATTGATACCTGTGATGACGGTGATAGGAATCAGCTTTGGTTTGCTTCTTTCGGGCTCTGTCGTCATTGAGACTGTGTACTCGCTTCCCGGCATGGGACGCCTGTTGGCCAATGCGGTGTTTGGTCGCGATTACCCTTTGATACAGGGTGGACTGTTAGTGACGGCTGCTGTTTTGGTGTTACTCAATTTAGTCGTTGATCTTTTGTATGTTTTGGTCGATCCGCGGGTCAAATATGACAAGCGCTAGTCCCGAAAATCAAATGAATCACGCGGGCGTCTCGCAGGGACTTCAAGCGCGAGCGCCTTCGCTTTGGAAAAAACTGCTGAGCCATCGCTTATTTATGACAGGGGCAACCCTTCTGTTTTTCATGTTGCTGTTGGCGCTCTTCGCAGATTTGATTGAGCTTAGGCCTCCTGAAAAAATGCAAGTGCGTCTTCGTTTTAAAGCACCTGATTTTCCGTATCCGTTAGGAACAGACAACTACGGGCGTGATATCTACAGCCGTTTAATCCACGGGGCGCGTTTGTCTCTTGCGATTGGGTTTGCCGTTGCGTTGGTCACGGGCATTTTTGGTACCTTAATCGGAGTGTCGGCGGGGTACTTCAGAAAGCTAGATGGCCCCTTGATGCGGCTCATGGATGCGTTGATGGCGTTTCCTGCGATTTTATTAGCGATTGCAATCGCAGCGGCTCTTGGACCCTCAGCGCTGAACGCCGTGATTGCCCTTTCGGTCGTGTATACCCCCCGTACCGCTAGAATTGTTCGTTCAACGGTTTTGGTTGTACGAGAAACCGATTATGTTCAGGCGGCCAAGTCCTGCGGTGCACGCGATCTTTGGATTGTCTGGAGACACGTGCTCCCCAATAGCTTGGCCCCTTTGATTGTGCAGTTAACTTTTATTTTTGCGTATGCCATTTTGGCTGAAGCCATTTTAAGTTTTCTGGGGGTTGGGCCACCGCCACCTACGCCGACTTGGGGCAACATGATCGCAGAGGGCAAAGACTATTTGCGCGAGGCGTCTTATATTTGTTTTTTTCCGGGTCTGGCGGTGGCCTTGACTTGCCTGAGTTTGAATCTGCTTGGCGATGGGCTACGCGACGTACTGGATCCACGACTGCGAGTACAAATTGGCTGAGCCACTGCTTCGGGTGAGCGATTTGCGGGTGGTCTTTGGCCCGCATGGTCGCGAACAGGTGGCAGTTGACGGCGTGAATCTTACGCTGGCTGCAGGCGAGGTGTTAGGCCTTGTTGGTGAGTCGGGTTGCGGTAAAAGTTTGACTGCGCTTGCTATTTTAGGGCTGCTTCCCAGACCCGCGGGTCGTATCGAGCGCGGTCGAATTGAGTTTAGAGGTAAAGATCTCGTACATGCCAGCCAGTCTGAAATGAATCAGGTTCGCGGCAAAGATATTGCGATGATTTTTCAAGAACCAATGACTGCTTTAAATCCTGTCATCAAGGTGGGTGAACAAATTGCTGAAACAATCAGAGTTCACGAAGGTTTGCCTGGCTCGGCGGCGCGGCGACGGGCACTTGAACTGCTTGAGCGAGTCGGTATTAGCAATCCTGGTCAGAGGATTGATCAATATCCACACGAACTGTCAGGTGGGATGCGGCAACGTGTCATGATCGCGATTGCTCTGGCCTGTCGTCCTAAAATCTTGATTGCAGACGAACCAACAACGGCTCTGGATGTCACGATTCAAGCCCAAATTTTGGCGCTTTTGAAAGATCTTCAGACAGAATTTGGTATGGCGATGATTTTAATTACACACGATCTTGGCGTAGTTGCACAGGTGGCCGATCGCGTAGCCGTCATGTACGCCGGCCGAATTGCAGAACAAGGAACCGCAAGCGAAGTGCTCGAAAGCTCTGCGCATCCTTACACGCGCGCCTTGCTGTCTAGCATCCCCTCGCTTGAGCAAAGCTCTGCGCGGTTGCAAACGATCGCGGGGATGGTGCCAAGTTTAGCGAACCTTCCCTCTGGTTGCCGGTTTCATCCTCGTTGTAAAGAAGCGCGCGAGCAGTGTGCTCAGCATACCCCTGGGCTGACTGCGCTTAGTTTGACGCACCAGGCTGCGTGTTTAGCGCTCAATGGATATCGAACAAATGGCTAAGACCTTGCTCAGCGTAAAGGGCTTGACCAAGCATTTTATGCTGCGTGCGCGCGGATTTTTCAAAAAATCTACGACAACTGTGCGGGCGGTTGACGGAGTGGATTTTGATATCCAACAAGGTGAGACTTTTGGTCTGGTAGGTGAAAGTGGTTGTGGCAAAACCACCACTGGCCGACTCGTATTGCGAATGCTCGAGGCCACCGCAGGCAGCGTAAATTTTAATGGCGATGAGTTATTCACCCTTTCTGAAGATCAGATGCGTGCGCGACGTCAGCAAATGCAAATTATTTTTCAAGATCCCTATGGGTCGCTTGATCCTCGTATGACGGTGAGCCAGATTGTTGAAGAACCCTTGCGAATTCATCGTCTCGGAGATCGCGCGACGCGCGTCAGACGCGTGGCAGAGTTGCTCGATGTCGTTGGACTGCGAAAAGAGTACGCCCAGCGCTATCCGCATGAGTTTTCGGGCGGTCAGAGGCAACGCATCGGAATCGCGCGCGCGTTAGCGCTCAATCCAAAGTTCATTGTGGCCGATGAGCCGGTGTCGGCGCTTGACGTATCGATACAGGCGCAAATTGTGAATCTGTTGATGGATTTACAAAAAGACTTTGGTTTGACTTACTTATTCATTGCGCATGACCTAGGCGTGGTCAAACATATGGCCGATCGGGTTGCGGTGATGTATCTCGGAAAGATCGTTGAAATCGCAAGTAAAGAGTCGTTGTATCGCAACCCGCAACATCCCTATACGCAAGCCTTGCTGGCGGCTGTGCCAATTGCGCGACCCTCGCTTGCGCAAAAATTGACTTTGTTAAAAGGTGAGATACCGAGTCCGAGTCACCCGCCTACCGGTTGTCATTTTCATACTAGATGCCCGCAAGCCCAGCCCCAGTGCGCCCAAACGGCTCCTCTCTTGCAAGAAGTGCTAACCGGACATCTTGCTGCGTGTCATTTACTGACGCCCATGAGCGCAACGCCTTCACCAAGAAACTTTTCGATGATGTCGAGTGATTAGTGAAACCTTGAGACCACCTTGTTTAAACGAGAGCCATGATGTCAAAACCAGTCAGCAGAATCAGTTCAGAGATTGATTTCAATCTTGAAGGTAAGCAAGTTGGATTTTTACGCCTGCCGCATTCAGTGCATCGTTCAGCGTATGGCTGGATTCCGATCCCTGTTGCTTGCATTAAAAATGGTGAGGGTCCGACCGTGTTGTTGATGGCGGGTAATCATGGCGATGAATATGAAGGTCAGATCGGGCACGGTGTTTTGTTGCGTACGCTTGAGGCTAGTGATGTAGAAGGGCGTATTATTTTTTTGACTTCAGCTAATTTTCCGGCGGCGATGGCGGGAATGCGTACTTCTCCGATCGACGAAGGTAATTTAAATCGTTCGTTTCCCGGCGATGCAAACGGTGGTGTCACCGCTCAGATTGCCTGGTACATCGAACACGTTTTGTTGCCCCAGTGCGACTATGTTTTTGATCTGCATTCGGGTGGTAGTTCGTTGATGTATCTTCCGAGCGCGTTGTGCAGACGCAATAGCGATCCAAATAAAATGCAGCAGTCCCTCGAGATTTTGAAGCTAATGGGTGCGCCGGCGGCGTATGTTGCCGATTCTCCTCAGGGTGACGATCGCACATTAACCGCAGCTGCTGGTCGACAAGGTGTCGTGCACTTTGGCAGCGAACTCGGAGGAGGCGGTACCTTGACGCCCGCAGCGCTGCGCGTCGCAATCGACGGGATCCGTCGGGCGCTTAAACATCTTGGCATTTTAAAAGCCTCGGTGTCTGTCGCACCGGCTGAGCCTACGCAGTTGCTACAAGTGCGAGGTGCAGATTATTTTGTTTATGCGCCTGATTCGGGATTGTTTGAACCCCTAGTTGAACTCGGTGAGACCGTCGAGGCGGGGCAGGCCGCGGGTCGCATTCATTTTCACGACACCCCATGGCGTGAACCGAGCGTGGCGTACTTTAAGCGTGAGGGTATCGCCCTATGCAAAAGAATGATGTGTCGTACCGAGCGTGGCGATTGCTTGTTTCATTTAGGGACACCTTTTGAACATTCACTGAACAAGGACGCATGATGAGCAACAGTATGCTTTGGACCCGCGTTGATTACGAAAAAGACGGCAAGCAAAATGGTTGGCTACAACTGCCTCATTCGGTGACGCGCTCTGCTTATGGCAATATTTCAATACCTTTGACCGTGATTAAAAACGGTAAGGGCCCAACCGCTTTTTTGATGGCGGGTAATCATGGCGATGAATATGAGGGACAAGTCGCGTTATGCAAACTGATTCAAGGGCTTGAAGCACAAGATGTTCAAGGCAGAGTGATCGTGATTCCGGCGATCAATCTGCCCGCGGCGATGGCAGGCGTACGAGTCTCGCCGATTGATCAAGGTAATTTAAATCGAGCATTTCCGGGTGATCCAAATGGATCGGCAACGTTTGCAATTGCACACTATATCGACACGGTGTTGTATCCCATGGCCGATATTCATCACGACTTACACTCGGGTGGCTCTTCGCTTCAGTACTTGCCGTTCGCTTCGATGCGCCAAAGTCAAGATGCGTCACTGAACGCTCGCGCCCTAAGCGCGCTGCGTGCCTTTGGCGCGCCGATTGGTTTGATTTGGGCCTATAGTCCTGATTCAAGGTTGTCCTCGGTGGCTGCGGTTAATCGCGATTTAGTCGCGCTAGGCGGTGAGTTTGGCGGTGGCGGCTCGGTGACGACCTCTGGGGTGCGCATAGTCGAACAAGGGTTGAAGAACTTATTAGCGCATGCCGGTATTATCGAAGCATCGCGCGCGGTTGGTCCATTTTCTGGGCCCTCTCGTTTAATGGAGATTAAAAGTCGAGATTATTATGTGTATGCCCCAGAGGCAGGTTTGTTTGAGCCGGCGGTTGAACTCGGTGACTCGGTGCGGCAAGGCCAACTGTGCGGTAAGGTTTATTTCGTTGATAATCCCGGCCGCGCGCCAGAGGCTTGTTACTTTGACGGGGACGGCATGGTAATTTGTAAGCGTCACTTTGGGCGCGTCGAGCGTGGTGATTGCGTGGTTCATCTCGCGACCGATGTTAATTAAGATTAAAACATTCACCATAGTCTTTGCGCTTTACCTTTGTTTATATGGTCTACATATTTTTTACTTGGATTCAATCAAAATGAAAAACACATCTGAGTTAAGTCGGTGCAACAACGGTCGGGGGATTGGGCGTGCGTTTTTTCGTCAGTGTCTGATTGTTTTGGGGCTTTGCGTTGCCTCAGTATCGGTACCTTTCGTCGCGCAGGCGCAAGCTTTAAAGCCGCTTTTGGTGTTTGGCCAAGAGGCGCCACCACCCACGCTTGATCCTTATTTCACAACAGCGATTTCGACACGAAACGTCGCGATGCACATCTTTGAACAGCTTGTGACGCGCGACGAAAAAAACGCCGTCATTCCCGAGCTAGCTGAAAGTTGGCAGATCAGTCCGGATGGGCTGACCTACACTTTTAAAATCCGTACGGGTGTTAAATTTCATAATGGCAAGACAATGACTTCGGCTGACGTCAAGGCTTCTTTCGAACGTTATAAACGGATGGCCTTAGCAAAGGTGACGCTCGCGTCGGTGAGCGAGATCAATGCGCCAGATATCACCACCTTTGAGCTCAAGCTCAAGCAACGCCAGCCTGTATTTTTGGATGAGTTGTCGGCATTTGTGACACCAATTGCGATTATTCCTGCTGAGCAAGCTGACCGAGAGGGCGGCAAGCTTGAGTTGATTGGCACAGGGCCGATGCAATTTGTCGAGTGGGTACCTGATAGTCATATCCGCCTGAAACGTTTTGTCGATTATCAGCCTGATGCTCGCTATAAAGGGACAGATGGTTTTGGTGGTAATAAAAAAGTTTGGTTTGATACCGTTGACTTCAAGTTTGTAAAAGAGCCTGGCGCTCGGGTCGCGGGACTCGAGTCTGGACAGCTGCAAATCATCGAGGATTTGCCCCCAGAGTCTGCGAAGCGTCTTGTTAGCAATAAGAATATCGTCATGTACGATTTAAAGAATTTTTGGCTGCACGGCGCTTGGGTGAATCATCATCGAGCTCCTACGAATGATGTCAGAATTCGCAGAGCCATACAGATGGCTTTGGATATGGACGAAATCATGGAGATTTCGACAGATGGGGCGTATTCGCTTCAACCAGGTCTGCAATATCCTGGCAATCCATATTATGTAAAAAATGGTGAGCAGTATTACAACGTTAACAATCCTAAAAAAGCGGCAGCTTTACTAAAAGAGGCTGGCTACAAAGGCGAAGAGTTGGTGATCATCACGAACTCGAGTTATCAAAGCATGTACAAAGCGGCACAAATAGTCAGCGAGCAACTAAAAGGCATTGGAATGAAAGTGCGTGTTGACGTCTTTGACTGGGCGACTGCAATGAATCAACGACGCAATAAAGAGGGTTGGAATCTATGGTTCACTGGGCAAGGGTCTGGTCCGTCGGTCGGCCCTTTTTCTGCATTAAAAGACGTCGTATCTCCGCAAAATAATCAGTTTGTCGCAGATCCAATTTTAGATCGACTGTTTGCAGAGTTAGTGGCGGGCGAAACCTTTGATGCGCGTAAAGAGACTTTTGGAAAATTTCAAGAGCGAGTGTATGAACAGGTGCTGTTTTTAAAGTTCGGCGACCTGATGCGCAAGCAGGCCTCGCGCGCCAACGTAAAAGGTTTTATTCCTTACCGGATTCCTAGGCTCTGGAATGTCTGGATTGAGGGGTGACCGGCTATGACGCTCAATACCACTTCACAAATTCGTCAAGCTCCAGGCGTGTGCTTTGATACGCGTTCAGTGGTGCAGAAAGATCCGGATAACCGATTGACATCCCGACGATCAGTTTTTTAGTCTGTGGGATACCTAAGCAGTCGCGTATGGCGTCAGGGTAGCCCGCAAGAGAGGCTTGGAGGCAACAACCTAGGCCTGCTCCGTGAGCCGAGAGTGTGAGGCCTTGTAAAAAGATGCCCATGTCAAGTGTCGACCAAGGTCCCAAGGTGCTATCCATAAACATAAACATCGCACAGGGGGCGTCGAAGAATTGAAAATTCTTCAGCCGTAATTCGTTGCGTCGACTGGTGTCGCCTCGGCCAACTCCGAGGGCTTCAAAGCGGCGTGAACCGTGAACCTTAGCGCGCTGCTCATGCGCCTCGGGCCAACTCGTAGGGGTCAGGACATCGTAGTTGGTTGGCGTATTTGAGCGTGCCAGTTCGTACAAAATCCCACTGAGTTCATCGCGTTTGGCGCCCGTCACCACAGCGACTTCCCAGGGCTGCGTATTTGTATACGATGCGCTACGCCCGGCAGCCTTCAGTACTGTCCGAATGAGGTCTTGTGACACCGCTTTGGGTTCAAATCCCCGAATGCTGCGGCGTGTTTCAAGGCCGTGTAATAGTTCCATTTTTAGTCTCCATCTTTTGATGCGAAAGATGTTAGCACTAACTCATGCGTTCGATTCGGTCGCCGAGCGCAAGAGCTTCAGAGTGGCTATGGGTCACCATCAAGGTTGTGACGCCTGTCTGCTTCAGAATGATGCGTAACTCTATGATCAAGCGCTCGCGGGTATCTGCGTCAAGATTTGAGAAAGGCTCGTCTAGCAGCAAAATTTCGGGCTTGGGTGCCAGGGCGCGTGCCAGCGCGGCGCGTTGTTGTTGCCCGCCTGATAACTCGTGCGGAAACCGTTTCGTATACGCCACGAGATCGACTAATTCAAGCATGCTCTGTATTTGTGCTTGCCGCGCTTGGCGCGATAGTTTGGCTAAACCAAAGCCGATGTTTTCTGCAACGTCTAAATGCGGAAACAGCGCGTAATCCTGAAACATAAAACCCACTCGACGATGCTCGGGTCCAAGCGTTTGCGTTGCAGAGGACAGCGCCGAGCCGTTTAAGGTGATGGTGCCGGCATCGATGGTCTCAAAGCCCGCGATGGCGCGTAGCAAACTACTTTTGCCGCAGCCAGAAGGGCCAAGTATGCAAACGGTTTCACCCGCAGCAAGTTTTAGGCTGAAGTGCTTAAGGACAGAGACTGTTCCCGCTTTAGAGGCATAGCTTAGGCTTAACTGTTCAACGTTTAAAAGAGTGTTCACAGTGAGTCTTCCTAAGGTGAAACCGGTACGGTGGGTTTGAGCGTTTGCTTTTTTTTGTATTGAGTTTGCGTGCGTGTCAACAGAATCACAGGAATAAGACTCACCAGTATGATAAGGAGCGCAGCGATCGCACCTTCTTCATAGGTGCCTCGCGCAGCCTCACCATACAGCCAGGTGGCAAGAGTTTCGACATTAAGTGGACGCAACAGTAAGGTGATCGGTAGTTCTTTCATGGTTTCGACAAACACCAACAGCGCAGCAGAAAATAGGGCGGGCTTGAGCAGCGGCAGGTCAACGCGCAGCAGCACGCCAAGAGGCGAGTGACCCAGCGAGCGTGCGAGTTGATCAAACGCAAGTGGGATGCGGGCAAAGCCAGCTTCAAGTGAGCCCGAGGCCACGGCCAGCAAACGTAACGTACAGGCCAGGATCAGACCCGCGCTTGTGCCTAGCAGCCAGAGCCCAGTGGTTGTTTGAAAGAGAGACTCGCTGAGGACACTTGCCAGGTCGTCAATGAGCGCAAACGGCGCGAGTAAGCCCAGGGCGAGCACGGTGCCAGGTAAGGCGTAGCCGATGGTCGCGGTGCGTGCCAGACGCTGCCCTAAACTTGCGCGGCGTCGCGTGGTCCAGCTACGGGCTGCCCACGCCAGTAATAATCCGCCTAAGACGGTACAGAGTGTGACGGCTAGTGAAATCAGCACCGTGTTTAGGGTGGCGTCCTTGAGTAAGCCCGACACAGCGCCCGCCTGTTCAAGCCTCACAGCGGCTTGCCAGCCCAGATGCAGCACCGGAATCACAAAGCCCGCCAAGACGGGCAACAAACAGAATAAGCTCGCGAGCAGGCCTTGCCAGCGTTTGAGGGGCTGCGCTTGCATGGGGCGCGATTGGTCGGTGTTGATAAAGCGCTGCTGGCGTCGGGCGTGACGCTCAAGCGCACTTAAGCCAAGCACTAAGACCAGCATGAACAAGGCGATGTAGGCGGCACCTGCTAGGTCAGAGCGCGTGATCCAGGTGCTGTAGACGGCAACAGTGAGCGTCTGCAGACCTAAAAACTCTGAGGCGCCGACATCGTTGAGCGTCTCAAGCAAAGCCAGTGTCGTGCCCACTACGATGGCGGGGCGTGCCATGGGTAATGCGACCCGCCAAAACAGACTGACGGGGCCATGCCCGAGGCCGCGCGCAGCTTCGATTAAGTTGGCGGGCTGAGTCAAAAACATATGGCGTGCGCTGAGATAAACGTACGGATAGAGCACACTACCTAAAATGAGAATTGCCCCCAGCATTGAGCGGATATCGGGCAAACGCAGTTCACGCGGCGAGCTCAAACCAAGGGCTGCACGCAACACACTTTGCACCGGCCCTAAAGGGTGCAGTAAATCAAGATAAGAATAGGCCACCACATAGGTGGGTACGGCAAGCGGTAGCAAAAGTGCCCAAGCCAGCACTTTGCGCCCCGGAAACTGAAACGCGGTCACAAGCCAGGCCGCGCCGGTACCTAAGAGCACCACCACGATACCGACTCCCGTTAATAAGAGTAGCGTGGTGAGTGCCGCGTCTGGTATCACGAAGCCGATTAAATGCATCCACTGCTGAGTGTTTGCGCCGAGGGCCGATATAAACAGAGACAGCACGGGTGCGCACAGACAGGCCGCGAGCAAACTGGCGAGCGCCGTGGGCCAAAAGCCTGTCGCAAGCCAGCGTGCGTGGGGCGTTAGCAGCGTCATCACAAGATCGCGTTATCTGTCAAAGCCTAAGCGGTCAACTAGCAGGCTGGCCTCTTTACGGTGCTTGGCGATCTCGGTGAGTGGTGTCGGATCCGCCTTTAATGGTCCGAAGCTTTGTGCGATGGCGTCAAGCTCAACGTCCGCACGCACAGGGTATTCAAAGTTCACGCGAGCATAGAGACTTTGCGCTTGCTTGGAAATCAAAAACTCAAGAAAGACAATGGCGCCGGCTTTGTTCGGTGCATGGGCTGCGACTCCGCCACCCGAGACGTTCACAAAGGTGCCGTCTGTTTGTGCGAAAGTCGGACGAATCACTTTGATTGCCTCGCCCCATTTGCGCGCCTCAGTGCCGGGAGCTGCGGTTTTCATCTGACCCGCGTAATAGGCGTTGGCTAAGCCTAAGTCGCAGATGCCGCCTAAGATGTCGCGGGCAACGTCGCGATCGCCACCGGCCGCTTTGCGGGCAAGATTGGCTTTGACGCCGCGCAGCCATTTTTCAGTTTCGGCGCTGCCGTGATGTGCGATCATCGAGGCGATCAGGGCGTTGTTGTAGGGATGTTGGCCCGACCGAATGCAAACCTTACCTTTATAGGCGGGATCGGCTAAGTCTTCATAGCGAAACGTTTTTAACGCGAGAGCTTTGTCGACATAGAGCACGCGATCACGCAGAGACAAGGCAAACCACGAGCCATCGCTGCTGCGAAGCGAGGCGGGTATCGCCGCGTTTAACGCCTCAGAGTGAATGGATTGAAATAAGTTGGCTTGGGCCAAGTCAAGCAGATTGCCAATATCGACGGTCATCAAGACGTCAGCAGGTGAGCGAGCGCCTTCTGCTTTTACCCGCTCAAGCAAGCCGTCTTTTAAAAAGACGGTGGCGACCTTAATTCCAGTTTGGGCTGTGAAGGCCTCGAGCAGGGGTTGCATCAGGCCGGGTTCGCGAGTGGTGTAAAGGTTAATGCTTTGCGTTTGCGCCTGAACGGGTGCCAGCGAACTGCTCAGGGCAAGCACCAAGCCAAGCGTCTGTAGGCTGTTAAGACACAGTCGCCTGGCGCGGTGGCTCAAGCCTGATTGGGTGTCTAACTGGAAAAGCTTGCTTTGAATCCGATTCAACAAAATATACCTTTTTGGCTATGCTTTAAAATCTAAATGCAAATGCGAATGATTCGCAACAAGATTAAATGGTAACACTTTTTTCTTTTGGTTGCTTTCACGCGCAAGCAACTGCTTTGGTGGCTCTTTGGATAGCGCCTGAATCTAAAAAACCCTTTTTGCCACTATTTCGAGTAATGTTTGCACTTCGCAAGAGAGTGATGAGCGCACAATTTTTGTGACTGAGCGCGCAAAACACAGCATCCGGAGGCTTTATGTTGTTTCCCACCACAATCGTTGGCAGTTATCCACAGCCCGACTGGCTGATTGATCGCGAAAAACTGGCAGGGCGGTTTCCGCCGCGTGTGCGGGCAAAAGAGCTTTGGCGGGTGGCGGAACCTTATTTGCAGCAAGCCATGGAAGACGCCACCTTGATCGCGATTCGGAGTCAAGAGCAGGCGGGCCTCGATATCATCACCGATGGCGAAATTCGTCGTGAAAGCTATTCAAATCGTATCGCGACCGCGCTTGAGGGAATTGATATCGATCACCCCGGCACAGCACTTGATCGCTCGGGGCATCCAAACCCTGTCCCCAGAATCGTCGGCGAGATTAAACGTGCTCGCCCCATCGAGGTCGAAGATCTTTTGTTTTTAAAAGCGCACACGACGCGTAAAGTCAAGATCACGGTGCCTGGCGCCTTCACTATGTTGCAACAGGCTCAAAACGATTTCTATGCCACCGAAGAAGAGGCCGCGATGGCTTACGCAGCAGCCTTGAACGAAGAGATTAAAGATTTGTTTGCGCATGGCGCTGATATCGTTCAGATCGACGAGCCCTATATGCAGGCACGCCCCGAAAAAGCGCGTCAATACGGTATTAAAGCGTTGAACCGAGCCTTAGAGGGTGTAACGGGTCAGACGGCAGTGCATATCTGTTTTGGGTATGCTGCGGTGATTCATACGCGCCCCTCGGGCTATGATTTTTTGCCTGAACTCGCGGGGTGCTCGTGTCACCAAATTTCAATCGAGACGGCCCAGTCAAATCTTGATTGCCGCGTGCTCGAGTCTTTAGGCAACAAGCAGATCATGGTCGGGTGTCTGGACCTCAGCGACATGAAGATTGAAACTACCGAGGTGGTTGCGGCGCGGATTCGCAAGGCACTGAAATATATCAAGCCCGAGCAGGTGATCTTAGCGCCAGACTGCGGCATGAAATATTTGCCTAGGGCGGTTGCCGATGGCAAGTTAAAGGCCATGGTCCAAGCGGCTCAATTATTGCGAGACGAATATGCCAGTCATTGATTACGGTGCGCGGCTGCGCTTAGGCGTGATGGTGCCTTCGGGCAACGTGATCGCCGAGCCACAGATTCACGCCATGTTGCCCGCGGGTGTGGTTGCCTACATCACGCGTTTAGAGTTGCGTGGCAGTTCTGAGGCAGAACTGATCGAGATGAGTCGACACGTCGAAGCGGGTGCAAAGCTCTTGGCCGATGCGCAAGTTGGGGTGGTGGTGTTTCACTGCACCGCGGTCAGTACGTTCAGTGCGCAGCTAGGGCAAGAGATTCAACACCGCATTGAACAGGCCAGTGGGTTACCTGCTTTTTCAACGGCTCAAGCGCTTGTTTCGGCGTTACGAGCGTTGCAGGCAAAAAAAATAGTGTTACTGACGCCGTATATTGAAGAGGTCAATTTACGCGAGTGTGCATTTTTAGAACATCACGGGTTTGAAGTCCTCACGCAGGTTGGCTTGGGTATCAACGGCAACGCTGAGATGGGCAAACTTTCAGAGCAGGTCTGGGTGGATCTAGCCTTAAAACATCAAGATCCCCAAGCCGATGCTTATTTTATTAGCTGTACAGCGGTCCGTTCGGCCGAGGCCATCGAACGAATCGAAGCCTTGCTTGACCGACCCGTCATTACCAGCAATCAAGCCATGGTGTGGTTTGCGCTAAGAAATTACGGAATTACCGACCATGCTGCGGGCTATGGCCGACTGTTTGCTGTGCAGACCCCGGCGCTGACAGGCTGACACCTTACTGGTTCTTGATGCCCGCGGCCTTGATCACAAGAGCCCATTTTTCGAGTTCTGCAGCCAGATGCGTCGCGAGCGCTGCCGGAGTGCCACCCAGCGCCGCGAAGGATAGACTGGCCAGAAGCGCAGTGCCCGCGATAAGGGTTTTAGTGTTTAAGCGCATGAGAAGCCTCGCAAAAAAGAATGTTGTTGAACTTGCGGTAACGCTTTGTGTTTCAGGCGAAGACAGGTTCGCCCAGATTCAACATCAGTCGGTTCGCCCACGCAAAGATTGCCACCGAATGCATTAAATCCAAGATTTCTAGTTCAGTTAAGCCAACGTCTTTTAGTGCTTGTATGTCACTCGCTGAAACCGCATCAGGCGTGCGGGTCAAGGCCAACGAAAACTGTACGATCGCGCGTTCGCGCTCAGTCGTGCCGGCACTGTTAGGATCGTTAAAAACCTCAACAATTGCGTCGGTACGTTTGGCCAGTTGTTCAAACCGCTGAGCGTGCACGGAGGCGCAATAGACACAGCCGTTGACACGCGACACGACCGTTGCACCGAGTTCGCGCTCTGCTCGAGGCATACCACCTGGCGCGTACATGATTGAATTAAAGGCAATCGAACGCTGTTTGAGGACTTCGGGTTGATGCACTAAAAAAAGATAGTAGTCAGAAACCTTAGCCTTCGGATGGCTTTCTTCAAGTACGGCCAGCTGTTCGGGTGTCGCAGACTCTAGGCTGACCACATCAAGCCAAGCCTTCCAGCCTAGCGTGGCATTGGTGAAGCCTTTGATTTCAATGGGTTCGCTCATGCTTGTTGCTCCAACAATTTCATGGCGTTTAAGCCCGCCACCACACGCACTTGATAAGACACAAAGGCAATCAGCTGTGCAAGCGTGACGACCTCTGGGGTCGATAAACCTGCCTGAGGCAGCGCTTGTAAAGCGCCCTGATCCGCCTTGACGGGATCCGTAATTAAGGTGTGCGTGAACGTCAACATTGCATGAAGCCGCGGCTCTGTGATGTCCTCTAAAGAAACAGTCGAGACGGCCTCTAAAAGAGCGCGCTCAACGCCTAAGAGCGTGAGTCGTTGGCGGTATTCGGCAGCGCAGCGTGCTGAGGGTGTGAGCTGGCAAGCCAGCAACGCCACCAGCAGTCGCTCGGCGAGTGTCAGGCCTGGCAAGCGGGAGTCAAATAAACCATCTTCGCTTTTTTGGGTCGCAGAAACAACCTTGTCTCGCTGATGGCGTACCGAAAATGTGCTGAGCGCAGGACCGAGTCCTACCAGACGATCGATGGTGTCAGTGGCTAGATTATTTGTCATAGGACTGAGTCAACTTTTGAATAGTGAAGTGTGTTTGCGGGCGTCCATTCATCGCCAAGCAGTTCTGGGTCGGCATACGCCTCCATGCGTTTATAGTGCTCAGCGATGTCTTCGCGGTAAAACAAGCTGGCAATCCCCGTAGACAAACGTTTTGCGCCCTCAGTGATTGCCGGAATATCACCGGATACGGTGCCGTGCGATAAGGCAGCGGGGTAACAAAAGCAATGAATGTTTGAAAGGCCTGGGCAAGCCCCTGGTGTGATTTCTTGAAACTCGAAGGCGCGCCCAAGGTCGGGCGAATCGAGCATTTCTTGGCTGGGCGGGTCGGTGAGTTCAAGTTTGCGGTGTCCCCAGGCAAGCACGTGCGGGGCGATACTGGCGTATTCAGGACGTGCCCACCAATCAATTTTGAAGCCAGTCGAGAAGATTAAAAAATCAAGTTCGAACTGAC
Source organism: Alcaligenaceae bacterium (assembly GCA_013205565.1). Taxonomy (GTDB): domain Bacteria; phylum Pseudomonadota; class Gammaproteobacteria; order Burkholderiales; family Burkholderiaceae_B; genus Zwartia. The sequence continues at coordinate 26,288 of JABMMM010000047.1, forward strand.
CCAGAGGCGTTTCGACCAGCAAAATATTATCTTTAACTGTGATGGCCTCAAGAGGACAGCTCAAGTTAAAACGAGCATTCGCGTGCCTCGATACCCGCAGCGTGCTGCCTCGAGGGGCGGGTACCTGTTCAACCCCTAAATAGTGGCGAATACGCCATTTCCAAGCGTCGGGCAGATCGACAAAACCAAGATTCATGCCGGCGTGGCCAGCGCCTTTACCTTTGTTGATGCGTGGTAAGTCGGGACGGCGAATCAACAAATCAACACTGGAGGCGCCCGCTTCAAGTGCGGTCGCTGCACTGTCCATCGCAGATGCACCTGCACCAATGACACCGATACGTTTACCTGCAAGGGTGCTGTAATCAAGCTTGTCGGAAGAATGTGCCCAAAGGGCACGAGGCAGCGTTGCCGTGATTTCAGGCAGGTACGCACCGCCTAAACCATCGCGCCCAGTGGCAAGCACGACGCGGCGCGCGTAGACCGTTTGTTGGCCCGAGGGAGTCGCCATGACCAGGCGCACCAAGCCCTCGGGGCGCGGCTCGATCTTTGTGACGTGGTGTTCATTGCGTAAATCGAGCTTGAGGGCTTGCCGATACCAACGCAGGTAATCCATCCACTGCGTGCGCGGAATTTTATCCAGCGCCGCCCAGGCCTCAAGCCCGAACTGCGCTTCAAACCACGCACGAAAGGTCAAGGCCGGCAAACCCAGGGCGGGCCCTGTCAGTTGCTTGGGAGAGCGAAGGGTCTCCATGCGCGCTGTGGTGACCCAGGGGCCTTCAAGCCCGGCAGGTGCCCGATCAAACATCACGGCCTCAATGCCGGTAAGCGTGAGCGAGGCCGCTGCCGCCATGCCTGCCATGCCGCCGCCAATCACGGCAACCTCAAGAATGGGTTGACCCTCGTGCTCGCGCGTGACGACCCAGCGCTTGGCCGGAAGCTCAAGCCAGGCGAGATCTTGTTCGAGTCGCGCTTGTAACTGAGCCAAACCTTGAGCGGCTAATGGTGTGCCCGCCATATTTATCCTGAAACGTTGAAAGAGTGAGCGAAACTGGCTGCTGTCGCGAGTTCTTTGCTCACGACTAGACTAAGAATAATCGTCTAAGCGAAAATTGCAAAGTGCAGGCTCTCTTTTGACAAAAAAAAAGGGACTTGCGGGTGAGGGGTCGGTGTGATTGTTCAATAGGTGTGATTGTTCTGTAGTAATCTTTAGCGCGGTCGCGGCCTTAAACAATTGAATCTTTAGAGGCAATGATGAAAAAAATGAATGATCAACGTTGGTGTCTGCGAAGCGCTGCCTTGTTGCTGTGCGCAGCCACAGCAGTACCCGTAGCGGTTTGTGCCGCGTATCCCGAGCGCCCGATTGCTTTGGTTGTGACCTATCCCCCAGGGGGAACCGCAGATTTAGTGGCAAGAATGTTGGCGCCCGAAGTTTCTAAAGAGCTTGGCCAAAATATTGTGGTTGAAAACCGCGGTGGCGCGGGCGGAATGATTGGCGGTGCGAGTGTGGCCAAGGCTGCGCCTGACGGCTACACAATCATGCTTGATGCCGCGAATCATGCGCAAAATCCAGCGGTGCAGCCCAAGATGTTGTTCGATACCCTAAAAGATTTCGCACCGATTACTTTGCTGCAGCGTGTGCCTAACGTTTTGGTGGTGCGCTCAGATAACGCGCTTAAAACTGTTGCCGACCTGATCGCTGCGGGCAAGCAAAAAGAGCCATTGTTGTATTACGCGTCTTCGGGCCCAGGCGGTGCACAACATTTGGCGGGGGTCTTGTTCAATGCGTTGTCGGGTACGCACCTTGAGGCTGTGCACTACAAAGGTGGTTCGCTGGCGCTGACAGACGTCATGTCAGGCCAAGTGACGATGATGTTTTCAACGGTCGGTACCTCTTTGCCGCATGTTCGTGCGGGCAAACTTCGTGTCATTGCCGTAGGGAGCGACAAACGTATCGCGGCGTATCCAGATGTTCCGACGATCGCTGAAGCGGGAGTGGCTGGTTATGCAAGCTATGAGTGGAATGGTATCTACGCGCCCGCTGCGACGCCACCGGAAATCATTGCGCGGTTGAACAAGGCCTTTGTTTATGCTTTAAAGCAACCTGCAGTGATTGCGCGTATTCACGAATTTAATGGCGAGATCATTGCCTCAACCCCAGAAGAGCTAGATATTTTCAGGCGGGCTGAAATCGCTAAATGGCAACGTGTGGCAAAAGAGTACAACCTTCAGTTACAACCTTAACGGTTGCTTCGAGTGTGTGAGTGTGCCTTGCATCAAACAGTTATTTTTGGAAATTGCATCAACAAAATCTCTGCACCGACCGGGCCCGTTGTCAGCTCTAGGCGAGGTTCAGTTGGTGTAATAAAAATGACCGTGCCAGCACCAAGCTGCTGCTCGTCGTGGGTGACTGAACCCGCAGCAATATAAGCAAATTGTCCGCGACCCGTTTTTGGTTCTGGCCCGAGAATGGTTTGTTGGGCCGGGGCTTGATATGCGGTCGCACATAAACCATCTGGCTGCACGGCGATCGCGTTGTGTTCAAGTGTGCAGGCTAAAGTCGTGCGTGCGGTATCACTTAAGCAATCGACTGGCGGACCCATCACATGACGGCGCGGTAGGTCTTTCATTTGATCGCGCTGCTCGGGTAGGTAGCCAGCGCCGCCGTCTTTACCTAATCTAAAAACCATGTAGTGCAGGCCTTGCTCGCCGGCGGTAATCGGACCATAGCCCGTGTGCTTCGCCGCAAAGTGTACGGTAAAAGGCCAAACCTTATGCTTGCCCAGTAAGCCTTCGCCCGCCACCATAATTTGAAATTGGTCGACAATGTGAAAATGCGATTGCAAAACCGCCCCGGGTTGCTGTTCGATTAGTTTGCAGTTTGGTGCGTCTGACTCGGCATCGCCGGTTTCAGGGATCAAATCGCTTCTGAAGACAAAGCCCCCAAGTACGTTTGGGGCAGAGCGAATCGGGCGTTCACGGCGGTTGCTGCGCGCTTCGGTGATCGTGTTGATGATGGCCGTGGCAGCGTCTCTCTTGGCGTGGTGTGGTTGGGACGTGCCCAAGGACTTTGTCTAACAGTTATTATGGCACGTTAGATTTGACCAAGAACAGGGCGTGGCTCATGACAAAATTATTAGAAAATCGAGTGATTTGGGTGGTGGGGGCTTCGGGGGCGTTGGGTGCGGCAGTCGCTCGTCGCATTGCGAGTGAAGCGGCAATTGTTGTAGTGTCGGGCCGTTCAGTCGAAAAACTCAAGGCGCTTACAACAGAAATTGTCGCAGCGGGCGGGCGAGCGCTGGCGTTGACGCTCGATATCAAAGATCGTCAAAGTGTTGATGCAGCCGCCAAAAATATTCTTCAACAATTTGGTCAAATCGATGGTCTGGTGAATTCAACGTCGATTTCAGATTTTGGCCCACTCATGAGCTTGGATGATGAGGTGTGGCTGGATGTGTTGAATTCAAAATTATTGGGCTATGTTCGCACAATGCGCGCGGTGTTACCCGCCATGTCAGAGCGCAAGCGAGGGGCGATCGTGAACCTGTCGGGTCGCGGGGGCAAGCAGCCCACCGCCACGCACCTGCCAGGCGGTTGCGCAAACGCGGCGGTCAATCTGTTAGACAAAGGGGTTGCGGATGCGTATCTACCTTTTGGCATTCGAGTCAATACGGTCGCACCGGGGCCGATCGCCTCAGAGCGTTTGGATCAGATGATGAAATCGACGGGTGCGATGTCCGAGCGTAGCGCACAGACCTTTAATCGGCCAGGTACTCCCGAAGATGTGGCAGAGGCCACACTTTGGCTGCTCTCTGATCAATCCCGACATGTGACAGGCGCGATTATTCCGGTCGATGGCGGCGCAACCTATACGGTTTAATTAGGGGTGGTCTCAGATGAATGCTTCGAACTCTGTTCCTGACGGGTTTGCTCCGATTTTTATGGTTGAACCGTTCACCACGATGATCGGGCCGATCTATTCCAAGCCTGACGGTGCTCACCTGTTTAGGCTTGGGTTTCGCGTTGCACAAGAGCACCTAAATATCGAACGCGTGGTACACGGTGGAATGCTTTCGACAGTGGCAGATCAAGCGATTGGGATGAATGTGGCGCACGCCAATAGCCAAACGAATGACGTGTTGACGATGCATCTATCGGTCGATTTCATTAGTCCAGCGGTGTTGGGCGACTGGGTGGAAGCCAGCGTAAGCTTAAGTAAGGTGAGCGGTCGGGTGCGCTTTGGTAACTGCGAACTGCGCGTGGGTGATCGCTTAGTGCTTAAAGCCTCAGCGATCTTTGCCGCGCGGGTTCATAAAGGCCGGTAGCCCACGGCGCTGCGTCAATGTTGGCTACCTCGTCAGTTTTCGAATTCGACTTGCAGTGCATCACTCCGGTTGCATCCCTGCCTCGGTAAAGGATTGTTTCCAGTCTTTGAGTTGGCTTGATACATAAGCACCCAGCTGTGCAGGGGTGGAACCTTCGAGGTCAAATCCCTGCCTTTCGATGCGCGCGCGTACCTCGGAGTTAGCCATCGCTTCTCTGATGGATTCGCTCATTTTCGTGGCGATTGCAGAGGGTAGCTTAGCTGGGCCAAATAGCGCCGCCCAACTTTCAGCACCCAATGAGGGCAAACCAGCTTCGCTAACGGTGGGTACGTTAGGCAGCAGAGGGGAGCGCTTATTCAGTAGCATCGCCATCGGAATGAGTTTGCCATCGCTGATGTGCTGCATGGTGCTAATGGTCGATACGAAAGTGAACTGCACATGGCCGCCTAATAAATCGTTGACATTGGGCGCTTCGCCTTTGTAGGGAATTAAATTCATTTGAATATCGTTTTGTTTCGAAATGCGACTGAACATCAGTTGCGTCACGCCGCTATGGCTGCCAAAGTTAAGTTTGCCTGGATTTTGGCGTCCGTAGGCGATTAACTCGGACGCAGTTTTGTATGGAAGTTTTGAATTAGCGACCATCACAAAGATGTAGCGACCGATCAAGGTAACGGGCGAAAAGCTCGTAATCGGATCATAGGGCGGATTTTTTTTAAGCAGAGGAATCTGCATCATGGGCGTATTGGTCGCCATGAAAAAGGTGTGGCCGTCTGGCTCTGCACGGATGACATAGTCGGCTGCGATGAGTCCGTCTGCGCCAGGTTTATTTTCGACAACGACAGTTTGTCCGAGCGAGGTCGTTAAGTGCTGCGCCAAAATTCGGGCGACTAAATCAGTGGCACCACCTGGCGGAAACTGCAACACAATCCGTATTGGTTTGCTTGGCCAAGTTTGAGCGTTCGCAAAGTTGGCAGTTAACGCGCAGGCAAGGGCGCAGACAACAAGGATGAACTGGCGAAAACAATTCAAAGACATAGAGCACCTAAGGTTTGGTGTTGAAAGTTTGGCGTTGCAATCACTTCGCTCAGCCCTGCAACTGCGACTTCGCAGCGAGTCACGATCATGTTAAACCGGCTACAGACAACTGCAACAAATTCAACTAAGATTTAGTGTCGATTTTTATTAGGGAAAACCCATGTTGCTCTTTGATATGACAAGTGCCATGAATCCTCGCCGTGTGCGAATTTTTTTAGCTGAGAAAGGTCTGTCCATTCCAACTTGCCAAGTTGATGGGCCCAAGCTCGAGAATACGCAGCCTGCATTCTTAGAAAAAAATTCGCTGGGCAAAGTGCCAGTTCTCGAACTCGACGATGGCACACTGCTCACTGAGTCGATTGCGATTTGTCGCTACCTTGAGGCGCTTCATCCCCAGAAGCCGTTGTTTGGGCGCACAGCGCTTGAGCAGGCGCAGGTCGAGATGTGGACGCGCCGTGTTGAGTTTGAAATTGTGATGCCAATTATCACAAACTTTAGACACACAGGGCAATACTGGATTGGGCGCTCGCCGCAAGAGCCCCTTTGTGGTGAGTTCTATCAGGCCCGCGCCGTTGAGGCGTTCGAATGGCTTGATCGCGAACTTGCTGGCAAAGAGTTTATCGCAGCCGATCACTACACGATCGCCGACATCGTGGCGCAGTGCGGCTTTTTAGTGGGTAAGGCGACGGGCACACGAATCCCACCAGAGTTAAAAGAATTAACGCGGTGGTACAGCGCAATGGTGGCACGTCCCACCGCGCGTGCTTAGCGTGAATGCGGCCACTCAAGCTCGTGTGGATCAAAAAGTTTGTTTGATCGTGGGTGCCGGAGATGGCACCGGAAGCGCAGTTGCTCTAGGCTTTGCGCGCGCTGGGTATGCTGTGTGTGTGGCGCGACGAACGCCAGACGCAAGCCAGGGCCTGCTTGACACCATTCACGCTGAGGGTGGGCATGCGTTAGCCTTTGTGCTAGACGCGCGTCGCGAAGACGAGGTGATTAAGCTTTTTCAAACGATTGAACAAGACGTCGGGCCGCTCGCTGTCGTGGTGTTTAACGTCGGCGGAAACGTCCGTTTCCCGTTGCTAGAAATGACGGCGCAAAAGTATTTTAAAACCTGGGAAATGTGTGCCATGGCGGGTTTTCTGGTCGGGCGAGAGGCGGCGCGTGTAATGTTGCCTCGGCGCTGCGGCACTATCTTATTTACGGGTGCGACGGCAAGTTTACGAGGTGGTGTCGGCTTCAGCGCCTTTGCAGGAGGTAAAGCCGCACTCAGAGCCTTAGCGCAAAGCATGGCGCGTGAGTTCGGACCGCAGGGCTTGCATGTGGCACACGTCATTGTTGACGGGGTGATTGACTCAGAACGGGTTCGCTCGACCCAACCCGAGCGCGTCGCCGCACTTGGCGCTCAAGGCCTGGTCGACCCCCAGAACATCGCGCAAGCTTATTTGTGGCTACACCAACAAAAACCTGACGCCTGGACGTTTGAGCTCGATCTGCGCCCAGCCACTGAAAAGTGGTAAGTTCATTCAGACCGTTACACTCAAATCTTGCACGCATACCCACTGACTGGCACCTATGACAACGACTGAACAAAATAAACCAATTGCGCGTTTCGCGATTCCAGCGCTTACAGAACTGCCTGCAGATATCCGCGAAAAAATTCTGACTGTGCAAGAGAAATCGGGTTTTGTGCCGAACGTGTTTTTGGTGTTGTCGCGCAGGCCAGACGAATTTCGGGCTTTCTTTGCTTATCACGATGCGTTGATGGTGAAAGACACTGGTAGCCTGACTAAAGCCGATCGCGAAATGATTGTGACCACAACAAGTGCGAAGAACAACTGTTTATATTGTGTGGTGGCGCATGGTGCGATTTTGCGGATTTATGCAAAAAATCCGCTTGTGGCTGACCAAGTCGCAGTCAATCATCACAAGGCGGATATTTCGCCTCGACAAAAAGCGATGCTCGATTTTGCCGTCAAGGTCTGCCTAGACTCGCAGGCGGTCGGTGATGAAGATTACACCGCGTTAAAAGAGCACGGCTTTGATGACGAAGATATTTGGGATATCACTGCCATCACGGGATTTTTTGGGATGTCGAATCGACTCGCTAACGTCTTATCCATGCGGCCCAATGATGAATTTTTTATGTTGGGACGTCTGCCTAAAAAATAGCTAGGTACCGCGAGCGACTCAACCCCAACGCACTGAGCGGGGTCGAGTCTGTGCCGGACTACTCATCAATTTTTGCACCAGAGTCTTGAATCGCTTTGGCAAATTTGACGACTTCAGCTCGCAGATGCGTATCAAACTCAGTCGCAGTCATGAGCTTGGTGCTAAAGCCCATTTCTTTAAATTTGTCTTGTACGTCGGGTAGGGCCAAGGCGCGATTCACATCGGCGTTTAGCTTGTTTACGATCGCCGTTGGTGTGGCAGCGGGCGCATACAGACCAAACCAGGATACGACGTCAAAGCCTGGCAAACCAGACTCAGACACGGTTGGCACATTGGGAGCGGCGGCGACACGCGCTGCGCTAGAGATGGCAAGCACTTTGATACGCCCGCCATTCGCGTGCTTGATTGAGGTTGGGATTGGATCAAAAAGCATCGGAATTTGGCCGCCTAATAAATCGGTGAGAGCGGGCGAGCCACCTTTGTAGGGGATATGCCTAAGCTGCACACCTGCGGTTGTTTTGAAAATTTCACCCGCTAGGTGCGCGCCACCCCCAGGTCCGCTTGAGCCATAGTCAAGGCCGTTAGGCTGAGTTTTGATGTAGGCGATGAGTTCGGTGACCGAATTTGCAGGCACAGAGGCGTTTACGATGAGTAAAAAGGGTGCAATCGCCAGATGCGCAACGGGTACAAAGTCTTTTAAGGTGTCGTAGGGCAGCTTTTTATATAGACTCAGATTAATCGAGTGCTGGGTGCCCTGTAGCAATAAGGTATAGCCATCGGGAGCCGACTTGGCAACCATATCAGAGCCTACGGTGCCGCTTGCGCCGGCTTTGTTCTCGACAATCGCTTGCTGCCCCCAAGTTTCGGCTAGTTTTTGGCTCAGAATACGAGCGACAACATCTGTGCCGCCTCCGGCCGGAAACGGCACAACAATGCGAACCGACTTGGTCGGATAGGCCTGCGCAAGCGCCAGGCAGGGGGCGAACGATAGGGCGAAGAGGGCGGCGAGTAAGCGTTTCAAGTTTGTCTCCTGGCTTGGTGGGAACCAAGCTTCTGTTTGAGCCTCTACAATACGATGATTGTCACTAAATTGGAACCTTTCTTATGTCTGGCCCGCTTTCTCACATCAAAGTTCTTGATCTTTCGCGTGTGCTAGCCGCCCCGTGGGCCGCACAAAATCTGGCCGATTTGGGTGCCGAGGTGATTAAAGTTGAGCGTCCGATCAAAGGTGACGATTCGCGCGCCTTTGCTCCTCCGTTTTTAAAGGATCAAGCCGGTAACACGACCCGTGAGTCGGCCTATTTTTGCGCGGCGAACCGTGGCAAAAAGTCGATTACGATCGATCTGTCCAAGCCCGAAGGTCAGCAACTGGTGCGCGAACTGGCAAAAAACGTGGATGTAATTTTTGAAAACTACAAAGTGGGCGACTTGGCGCGCTATGGCCTGGGCTACGAAGACATCAAGGCGATCAATCCGACGATCATCTATTGCTCGGTGACAGGGTTTGGCCAGACCGGACCTGAAAAAGACCGGCCAGGTTACGATTTTATGGCGCAAGGCATGGGTGGTTTGATGAGCATCACCGGAGAGCGTGATGAACTTCCGGGCGGTGGTCCGCAACGTGTCGGTGTGCCGATTATTGATTTGACAACGGGCATGTATGCCTCGGTTGCAGTGTGTGCGGCGATCGCGAACCGCGCGGTGACGGGCAAGGGGCAGTGGATTGATGTCTCTCTGCTAGACTCATGCGTGGCGTTTTTGGCGAATCAGGCGATGAATTATTTTGCAACGGGTGAGGTGCCCAAAGCGATTGGTAATGCTCATCCAAATATTGTTCCTTATCAAACTTTCAAAACGTCTGATGGGGCATTGATTTTGGCCTGTGGTAACGACAATTTGTTTAAAAAATTCTGCGCAAGCGCTGACTGTGCGCATCTTGCGCTAGACCCTCGCTATTCAACCAACGGCGAGCGGGTAAAAAATCGCGAAGAAATCACGGCCATTTTGAATGAAATCTTTTTAAAGTACACCACGCGCGAGTGGGTCAAAATGCTTGATGAGGCTGGTGTGGCCAATGGCCCCATCAATACGGTGGCTCAAGTATTTGAAGAGCCTCAAGTGCTGGCGCGTGCAATGAAAATAGAATTACCTCATGCAGTGGCCGGTTCGGTTTCTTTAGTCGCCAGCCCCATGAAGTTTTCGGGCACGCCGCTTAAGCACGAGATCCCGCCGCCCGCGTTAGGCCAACACACTGACGAGATCTTAAGTAATGTATTGAACAAAAATGCAGAGCAAATCGCCGCGCTTAAATCGTCAGGCATTGTTTAAGCGCTAGACTTATTCTTAAATATAAAAACGGAGAACACATCATGTACGATTTAATTATTCGCAATGCGCAGGTATTCGATGGCTTAGGCCATCCCGCAGTGCGCGCTGATGTTGCGATCAAGCAAGGGGTCGTGGCCGAGATCGGCGCGGTCAAGGGGCAGGCGACGCAAGAAATTGATGCGAAGGGCTTGTCGCTCATGCCAGGCATTGTCGATTTGCACACGCACTTTGACGCTCAGGTGACTTGGGATCGCACGATGTCGCCCTCGCCAGCGCTTGGAGTGACGACAGTTGTGATGGGCAACTGCGGTTTTGGGATTGCGCCTTGTCCGGCACCACAACGCGAAACCATGATGAAAAATTTATCTGTGGTCGAGGGAATGGATCTGACTTCTCTGCTCACGGGGGTGAATTGGGGCTTCGAAACCTTCAAAGAATATATGGATCAGCTACGCTCGATCAAGCCGTATCTGAATACAGCAGTATTTGTGGGCCATTCTGTTGTGCGCACGGCGGTGATGGGCGAGGCGGGTTCTGAAAAGGCCGAGCCCTCGCCGCAAGAACTCGAAGCGATGTGTCAGCTCGTGCGCGAGGCGATGGCGGCGGGCTCTATTGGGTTTGCCTCTTCGTTTTCGCCTAACCACAGCGGCTTTGCGGGTCGGCCAATGCCTTCGACGATCGCCTCTGAGCAAGAGTTAATGGCTTTAACCGGCGTATTGGGCGAGACGAATAAGGGTGTCTTTATGATGGCAACCGGCTCGCGCGCCACACCTGAGGTCATGGAAAAGGTCGCTGCCAATAGTGGTCGGCCCGCTTTTATTTCGACAGTATTGTCGATGTTTAACCCAGCCAATCCAGATCTTGCTCTCACCTATTACGACAGAGCTGCCGAGATGCGTGCACGTGGGAACGAAGTCTATATTCTGACTAGCTGTCAGCCGCTTTCGTTTGACTTCACGCTGGCCGAGCCTTATCCACTGATCAGCCACTCGGCCTTTGATGCAATTAAAAATAAGTCGAAAGACGAAATTAAAAAAGTCTATGCAGATTCGAGTTTTCGACAGGCGTTGCGCGAAAATTTAAAAAATCCAAAAACTGGGATTCTTTTTTTAGGCGACTGGAAATATCTTGAGGTGGGTGAAACGTATCTGCCCGAACACGAAGGGCTTGAAGGACTCACCATTGAAGCACTCGGTAAAAAATGGGGCACAGATCCACTTGACGCCTTTTTTGATTTGGCGATCAAAGAGGAGCTGCAAAGTCACTTTACAGGTAAGTTTTTTAACCATATCGACGCAGGCGTAGCTCCGCTGATTAAGCATTCCTCTGCCGTGGTGACCTTGTCGGATGCGGGCGCGCATTTGATCTACATGTGTGATGCGGCGTTCGGTCTGCACTTTTTGTCGCATTGGGTACGCGAGACCGGACATTTTTCTTTAGAAGAGGGCATTCAACGGATCACGAGTCAGGCCGCCGATCGGTTCAAGATTCCTAATCGGGGGCGTTTATTGGTGGGTAGCCCTGCAGATATGTTGTTGTTTAATCCCGCAACGGTAGGTATGACCAAGGTCGAGACGCTTAACGATTTGCCTGGGGGTGGTTCAAGAAAAGTGCGCGCGGGTAATGGTATTCACGGCGTTTGGGTCAACGGCTGTTTGGTGCACGACGGTAAAGATTATGTCGAGCTAGAGGGTGGTCCGGGTCATGTCTTAGATCGCTTTGATCACTAACCGACTATGCTAATCCAGAACGATGGCAACAACTGCAGCGCTCATGCAAGTTGCCATCCCACCCACTAAGATTGAGCGCAAGCCAAGCTCGACAATTTCGGCTCGTCTGGTGGGAGCCATCGCGCCTAAGCCTCCAATCACAATGCCTAAGCTGCCAAAATTAGCGAAGCCACAAAGGGCATATGTCATGATGAGCTGGCTGCGCGCGGATAACGCCCCTGCAGGTAGTTTGGCCAAATCTAAATAAGCGATCATTTCATTGAGCGCGAACTTGGTGCCTAAGAGCTGACCCGCCACACCCGCTTCGGCCCACGGAATACCGAGCATCCAGACGATGGGTTGCATGGGGATACCGATTAACCGCTGTAAGGTGATTGGCTCACCCGCAATTAGCGGTAAAAGCCCTAAAGCACTATTGAGCAAAGCAACGAGTGCGACCAAAACGATCAGCATCGCGGCAATATTGACTACCAGTCGTATTCCGTCGCCCGTGCCCGTGACGAGGGCGTCCATTGTGCTTGCGTAAGTCGCCGTTGGCTGGAAGGGTACCTGCGAAAGCCCTGCGGGCAAGGGCACCAACAGGCGGGCGAGCATGATTGCTGCGGGGGCACTTACAACAGAAGAGATGAGAAGGTGGCTGGCAGCGTCTGGCACAATATGACTAAGCACGCTTGCGTAAATGACCAGCACAGTGCCTGCAATGCACGACATTCCCGAGGCCATGACAACAAACAGGTCGGCTCGGCTCATTTGCGCCAGGTAAGGGCGAATGAGCAAAGGTGCTTCAACCATGCCAACAAAAATATTAGCCGATACAGCAAAACTCGTCGCACCATTCATGTTTAGAACCTTGGCCAGTAGCCAAGAAAATACGCCGACAATTTTTGGCAAAATGCGCCAGTGATAGAGTAGTGCGGCAAAAGCACTAATGAACAACGCAAGTGGCAAGGCTTGAAAAGCCAGCACGTAAGCTGCGCCTGGCTGGTTTTCGTTGAAGGGCAGCGGGGCACCGCCAAGGTAGCCAAAAACAAGAGAGGTACCGGCTTCGCTTGCTTTTTGCAAGGCGAGTACCCCCCGGTTTAATAGCGCCACAAGGTCTTTCACAAAAGGAACCTTGAGCAAGACAAGCGCCAGCGCAAATTGCGAGGCGATTCCAACAGCAATCAGCGTCATTTTTTTAGCATGACGGTTTTCGCTCAGCAAAAGCGTCACAAAAGTGAGTGCCAAAATACCGCTGAGTGGCTGAAGCGTTGAAAGCATGTTGTTAACCTAGTTAAACCGTTTCATGCTCATAAGACACCCCTTATTCCTTAAATGTTAGGCTAAGAAGTGTCTACAAAACTAGTAGCGATTCCTTCGACATCGCTCCGATTTTTTGAATCCTATCCCTGATGTCTTTTGCAAACTAGTGTGCTCAACTGCCCGGCAATGAGTGTATTTCTGGGAAAAATAAATCAGTCCATTTTTCGGGGCGATTCTTCAAAGTACCGACCTCCTGCATGAATTGGGCGTACGGTAATACTTTTTCGGGCGTGAGTGTGATCTGAATATCTGGATCATTGAGCATCTTTAAGATTGACTCAGCAGTTTCTTTGCCACCAGTATCCTTCACATATAGCCGCGCGGCGTCTTGTTTATTTGCATTGATCCAGTCAGTCGCTTCCTTAAGCGCATCAAATACTGCCCGATAAGATTTTGGGTTGTCTTTTCGAAACGCGTCGGTTGCCCAGACCATTAAAAAAGTATTTCTTCCACCCATTATTTGATAAGAATTTAAGACGACACGTACGTCTTTATTTTCGAGAGCCATGTATTGAAATGGAGGGGTGGTAAAAGTTGAAGTTACCTCGGTGCCACCGCTTAACATAGTCTTTAAGCCTTCTGGATGCGGTAAGTTGACCATGAGCGTGTCAAGTTTTTTGTACTGGGCGATTCCCCAAGTCTTTGCCGCAGCCATTTGTAAGTAGGTGGTCTGTACGGAAGAGCCCGCGCCGGCCATTGCGATTTTATTATTGCTACCAAAGTCACTGATAGTTTTAATCTTTGGATCGCGTGTGACGAGTAGGTTTGGCATCGAACTTAAAGCAGCGACGCCGTGCACTTTTGCGTTGTTGCGGGTCTTATCCCAAAGAATGAAGGCCGGTCCGGTCCCACCTGCCGCGAAGTGGAGCCTTCCAGAAAGCATTGCGTCATTGGCCGCAGATCCACTTGCGAAGCGCGCCCACTCAACCTTGGTATTTGCTAAGCCGACGCTTGCTAAGTGTTTTTCAACCAGCTTCATTTGATCCATTACGGCCAGTTGCAAATAGCCAATACCAAATTGACGCGCTAACACGACCTTGTCGACTTCAGCGTGTGCAGTAAGCCCCGTGCTCAGGATGACCCATGTGCAAGTCGCGAAAAATATCTGCTTGATTCTTTTCATGTTGCGTTCTCCGATTAGTGGTGAGTTACGACGGTTGACTGATATGCAGCGAGTAGTGTTCTTGAAATAATTAAGGCCGAACCCCAAACTTTGCTTTTTGACCAAGTGTGGTTGCCAGGCGGTATTGTGCAGCATCGATAAAACGACAAAGATAGGGGCGTGTCTCGCGAGGGTCAATAATGTCCTCTACGCCAAACGCCTCCGCGGTACGTTGTGGTGAAGCCTTTGCGGTCAGCTCCATCTCGATTTCTCGCTCGCGCGCTTTAGGATCGGCCGCTTCACTGAGTTCGCGTCTAAACGCCACTGCGACTCCGCCTTCTATAGGTAGCGAGCCCCATTCGGCAGACGGCCAGGCGATTTTAAAGTCAAGACCACTTTTGTCGGTGGCACCCATGCCAGCCATGCCGTAACACTTTCGGATCACAACGGTATACACCGGAACGCTCGCTTGCAGTGCGGCTTGCACGCTGCGCATGCCGTCGCGCAACGTACCGGCGGCTTCGGCGTCTCGACCGACCATAAAGCCAGGTACGTCGACTAAAAAGATTAAGGGAATATGAAAGCAGTCGCAGAGATCAATAAAGTGAGTTTGTTTGCGAGCCCCCTTGCCATCGACGGCTCCGCCGTAAAACATTGGATTATTCGCAATGATACCGACGACCTTTCCGTTCATGCGCGCCAGAGTTGTAATGATTGCTTTACCAAAAGTTGGCTGGATTTCAAAGCCTGATTCGCGATCGATGATCATGTTGATGAGCTTGCGCATGTTGTAAGGTTTGCGTCGATCTTTAGGCACGATTGTCGCGAGCGCCTGGTCGCAGCGATCGACTGGGTCATCGCAAGTCACAACGGGAGGAAGCTCCCAGACATTTTGCGGCATATAACTTAGGTAGCGACGAATCATTGCAAAGCACTCTTGCTCGGATTGCGCGACGTTATCGATCGTGCCGGCCAGATCAACCGCAACAGCGGCTCCGCCGAGTTCTTCTTTTGTCAGTTTTTGTCCAAGCGAGCGTTCAACGACTGGAGGTCCGGCGGCAAACACCTGACTCGTTTGATTAATCATGACAGTCCAGTGCGACAAGATCGCACGTCCGGCCGGACCACCCGCTGCGGTGCCCATGACGGCTGAGACGACCGGCACTTCACCAAGCAGTTGCACGGATTGTTCGAAGCCATTGACGCCCGGAAACACCGAATGACCCCTGCGTAGGATAGAGGTCACACTACCGCCGGCGCCGTCTATTAGATTGACAAGGGGGATGCGATATTGGTGAGCCAGGTCTTCGATGAAGCCACCTTGACCGCCTTTCTTTCGATCGCCTGTCCAGCTTGTGCCGCCACGAACGGTAAAGTCTTCGCCGCCCAAAGCAATGGGTCTGCCGTTAATGTTTGCGATGCCCATAATGTAGGGAGCGGGGGTCACGCCGACCAGTACGTTATTTTCGTAGCGACCTTGGCCTGTGAGTTTGCCAATTTCTTGAAATGAGGCTTTATCCACTAGTTGTTCGACACGTTCACGAATGGTGAGCCGACCCGCTTCGTGATGCTTGGCCACGGCAGCCGTGCCCCCCATCGCTTTAGCCTGTTCGCGTCGAAACGCGAGCTCTGCAAGTTCTTGGCTCCAGTCGTTACTCGGTGTGGTCGTCGACTCTGTTTTCACGTGGCGATCTCGGCTAAAAAGGGATGGATGGATGGCGTCGTGAGTCTGACGATTTTTATCGTTCGATAATTGCGAGCACTTGGCCTTCGTTGACAGCGTCACCCTCGTTGACGCAAATTTCAACTAAGGTGCCGCCCTCCTCGGCGACCAAAGGGATCTCCATTTTCATCGACTCAATAATCATGACAGTGTGCTCTTTATCAAGCTTTTGTCCGCTGGTTGTTTCAATTTTCCAGATGGATCCAGTGACTTCAGACTTTAATTCGTGACGGCTCATGTTGTAGATTCCTGTTGATATTGTGACCAAGACAGACTGTAAGGAGTTAAAAACTAGTTGGCCAGGCACGCATGAGGTGCTGCCCGATCCCATTGGTGATTGATAAATGATGCACCTCTAAAGTACGGATGAGGTAATCGCGGGTATGTTCGGGTCGGATGACTGATTGCAAAGCATAGATCGACGCGGCATCCCAAACCTGACTGTCTTTGTTCATGGCAGCAAAGGCTTCAGAAAAGCCAGGGGTCCCTGGCTCTAAGCCATGAACGACTTTTACACCAAACTGCGGATCCATAAAACTAATTTCTGCAGTTGGCCAGGCAATCACTTCATCAGAGTTGCGACCGCCCCCCATGTTTAAGTAGGCTTGGCCATAGGTTTTTCGTAAGAGCACAGAAATTTTTGGTACGGTTGTGAGCGCCAACGCATTCATAAAATTCATAATCTTGCCTGGTGCACGATTACGTTCGGCTGTTGTGCCAATTAAAAAGCCTGGAGTGTCGACAAACATAATCAGTGGAATATTGAAAGAATCACAGAGCACAATGAAGCTTGTGATTTTTTCACAGGCATCGGTATCCATGGCGCCGCCTTTTACCAAGGGATTATTGCCAATGATGCCGACGGTTTGTCCGTTCAAGCGCGCAAGACCCGTCGTGACAACTTTGCCGAAACGAGCTTTGAGTTCAAAAAAACTATCTTGATCGACAATCGTGCGAATGATTTTTCGGACATCGTAGACTTGCGTTCGTCGGGCGGGCAAAAGGTTCACGATGTCTGCCATCTGCGCCCCCGAACCGGGCGGCACCGCGCGCACGGGCGCAGTTTCGCGATGATGACTCGGCAAATAGCTCAAGAAACTTTTGATCGCGGTTAAAGCCTCTTCATCGGTATCCACAACCATATCGGCAAAGCCTGTGACTTCGGCATGAAGCTTCCAGCCGCCCATCTCTTGGGCGTCGATTTGCTCTCCGGTTGCTAACTCGGCGAGCAAGGGGCTTGATACCGCCAAGATTGCCCCTTTTCTGATGACGTTAAAGTCGGACAGCACCGAATACCATGACGAAGAACCGTACGAGTATCCCAGCGTGGCTGCGGCCCAAGGTGTCTCGCGCGTGCGTTGATACTGCAAACCGTCATTGCCTAATAAGGCGCCCATACCTTTGGCACCCATATGATCAGGCATACGCGCCCCTGAAGATTCGCCCAAAAAAACCATTGGCATGCCACGCTGTGTCGCAACGCGTTTAAGGTGGGCGAGTTTTTTTCCGTTCGTTGCGCTTGATGATGAACCCATGACCGTAAAGTCATTTGCCGCGATTGCAGTTTCACGACCGCTGATTTTTCCGAAGCCTGTCACCTTGCCGTCTGCAGGTGTTTTATCGCGATCAGCCCAATTTGAGGCTGAGGTACCAAAAAGACCTGATTCAATAAATGTGTCGGGATCGCAAAGATAGTCGATGCGCTGCCTGGCGTTTAATATCCCTGCCTTGGTGCGTTTGCTTAATTTCTTTTCGCCCCCCATCGCTTTGGCGCGTGTAACGCGGGCATCGTAATCATCCATCAAATCAGCGAAAGTTGCCTGCGTGGGTTCGGCGATGGTTTTGGTCACAGGCGAGGTCATCCGAGGTCCTTATTCTAGGTGCTGCGAAGGGTCGCAGTACACAATTTTTAACGCGCTGAGTCGTTGAATTTCTGCATCATTGAGTGCGAGCAAAGCGCCCAATACTTGCCGAGTATCTTGTCCAATACGACGTCCTGCATGGCGAATTTCGCCAGGCGTATCAGACAAGCGAGGTACGACCGTAGCCATTGCAATCGTGCCAAGTTTTTCGTCAGGCGCGTGGACGATCGAGCCTCGCGCTTTGTAGTGAGGATCTTTAAAGATATCTGCAATCGTGAAAATTCGAGAGGCCGGCACACCGGCGTCTTCAAGTTTTTTTTCGAGTTCGCTTAAAGGCAGGCTCGCTGTCCAGCGCGCGATGAATTCATCAAGGGCCGCATCGTTTTGACCGCGAGCAGTGGCCAGTGCAAAGCGCGGGTCGCTTGCGAGCTCGGGTTGGCCCATCACTTTGCATAGGCGAGCAAATACGGCTTGACCCATCGCTGTGATGTGTATGAACTCTTGATCCGCAGAAATGTAGAGATTGTTTGGAGTGCTTTCAGGTAACCGCGAGCCCGTTCGATTGGCGATGTGTCCGAGCTTATCGAAGGCCGGGATCCAGGGCTCCATAAAACTGAAGGCAGACTCATAGAGTGCTGAGTCGATGACTTGCCCACGCCCAGTGTGTTGACGAGCCAAGACAGCCATCGTGACGCCAAAAGCTGAATATAAGCCAGTAATGTAATCAGTCATTGATACCGAAACCCGCGACGGGGGTGAGCCAGGATCGCCCGTCAGATGCCGTAGGCCGCTGAGTGCTTCTCCTATGACACCGTACCCTGCGCGTTGACTATACGGACCTTGTTGCCCGTAGCCACTAATCCTGACCATAATGAGACCAGGATTTAAGACGCTAAGCACCTCATAACCTAAGCCCCATTCTTCCATGCGACCAGGTCGAAAATTTTCAACCACAATGTCACTTTTTTCAATCAGCTGCTTAACGAGTTGTTGGCCTTGAGGCTGCCTCAGGTCAAGCGAGATGAGTTGCTTGTTGCGCAAGAGGCTCGCAGCATAAAGCGATTGACCTTCGAAGCGCTTCCCCATTGTACGCAGTGGATCGCCTTCGGCGGCTTCGACCTTGATGACCTCCGCACCAAAGTCGGCCAGTAATCGTGCGCAAAAAGGCCCCGCGATTGTTGAGCCGAGCTCGATGACGCGAAGGCCGGCGAGGGGGCCGCCTGTTGTTTTTGATGAAGGCGCAGAAAGAGGCATCGCGGGTTCTCTTTAAAGTACGTATTTAATGTATCGAGTTAAAAACGCTTTGGCGTTGCGAATATTGGCTCGACGCAAGCGTTCGGCTTCATCGCAGTCGCCTCGGCACAGAGCCTCGAGTGTGGCGCGATGTTCGATCACGCCGACTTCGCCTCGTCCGGGCAGTAGAACAATGCGGCGAATCAAGACTTGAGTTTTCTCGTAAATATTATCCAAAGCGAGGGTGAGCTCTGGATTATTGGCAGCTTGAATGCAGCGTCGCCTGAATTGATCATAGACTTCGGTGTAGGTGTCAAAGTCGCCTTGTTTGACCGCGTCAACGACGGGCCCAGAAAAAGCGGTCAATAAATCACGCCAAGACGCGGGGTCGGTATTCTGACAAGCGAGCCTGCAGCAAAGCCCCTCTAGCACTTCGCGCACATCATAAATATGGAAAACCTGAGTGGGATCGAGCCGTGCCACCATCGCGCCGCGGTTGGGTGTGCGTTCGATCAGCCCCCGTTGCTCGAGCGCTAAGAACGCATCGCGCACGCGTGTGCGTGGAATCTTAAATTCTTGAGCCAGATCGTATTCGTTGAGCTTGGCGCCAGGCGCGAGTTCGTAGGTGGCGATGCGGTCGCGCAAAATCTGCAAGATAGTAGGCGCCAGTGCGGCCGATGACTGTGCCGCGTTTCTGATAGAACCCGATCGTTGCTGGGCAGCCACGGCGGCAGTTTTTGGCTTTGCGGGAACGATCGCTTTAGGCATCAGGTGTGTGACAGAAGAATTATTTTGTTTTTCGACTATTTAGTTAACTATATTATTTCAAATTGGTTAATAATTTTAATATTTATGTAACATATTGATTATTTTGATAATTATTTTATGAGGTCTCTCAAAGTCAGCAATATATTTTCAATATAAAACTGCAAAATAAGCATTAAGTCAAGGCTGACTTTGGTCGTGCTAGCATCAATGATTCGTCGCTTAGCTGTCATCTAAAGGGGTCGTCATGTTCAGGTGCTTATTTGATCGATTTTTGCTTGGTCTGCTTTTAGTGAGCTGTTGCAATTTGTCGTTCGCTGACACTGTTTGGCCCAAAGCGCCGGTCCATATCGTGGTGCCGTTTCCCCCAGGTGGCAGTAACGACGTGATCGCTCGTCGTCTGTCCGCACGTTTGACCCAAACGCTTGGTCAACCCGTCATTGTTGAAAACAAAGGCGGTGGAGCCGGCTCGATCGGCGCGCAGGCAGTCGCGATATCGCCCGCTGATGGCTACACATTTTTATTTGTTTCGAGCTCACTCGCAACGGCCTCTGCCGTGCAAAAGACACCCTATGATCCTGCCAGATCTTTCGCTGCCGTGGCGCGGGTCGCCCGTGCGCCGTTTATCATTTTGACGCGCACCGGCTTTGGGCCTAAGTCCGTGCCCGAATTGGTTGCTTATGCTCGAGCCAACCCCGGCAAAATTAACTACGGTAGCGCAGGCCCCGGTGATACCACTCAAATGGCGACCGAATTATTTAACGAGACAGTGGGAGTAAAAATGACCGCTGTGCCCTACAAGGGAATCGCGCCTGCCCAGTTAGACTTAATTGCGGGTCGACTAGATTTGATCGTGACCACGATGGCCTCGGTAAAAGGAACTGCGGCCGACCAGCTGCCAAAACTGGCGTTTACCGGCGAGGCCCGAGAGCCTGACATGCCTCAGATTCCCACCGTTGCCGAGGCAGGGATACCGTATGCGGTCGATGTGTGGTGGGGGGTGTTCGCACCTGCCGCTGTGCCTGTTGCAGTGCGCGACAAAATGAACCGAGAAATTAATTCAATCCTGATCGAGCCTGATTTTGTGGCTTTTTTAAAGAATGCGGGCGCCTCAGCCGCACCTACAACACCTGCAGCCTTTCAAGAAATTTTGATTAAAGATGTCGAACGCTGGAATATCATTGCCAAGCGCGCAGGGGTTCAGTAGGGCGGAGGGTGTCAAAACGCAGCAAGAGGGCCATATGTCTGACTCAAAACAACAAGAGATCGCTTCGATGAAAAACGCTTTGCAAGCAACGGCAAAGCGGTTGCATGCAATTGAATCGCGTTCGGATGTCGAACAAATCGCAGCAGAAGTCTTGCGACTCAACGATGCGGTACGTGCTGGTGCGAACGGCCGACTTCACTACGGTGACCATCCGCAAGATTTTGCGCAAGCCTTATTGTTTCATTCAGACGCTACTAACGGCAAGAGCAGCGAATGACTATAGAGCTCTTAGACAAAAGTGCTTTACTCGAGCAATCGATCACCCAGATTGGTCAGGTGCTGCGTCGCGGCGAGACGTCGTCGGTGCAACTGACTCAAACGGCCCTTGCCCGTGCCCGACAAGTTGGACCCCAAATAAATGCCTTTATCGAGCTCAGAGAAGAGCAGGCGCTTGAGCAAGCGCAGACGCTTGATCGCGAGGCGGCGCAAGGCCGCTGGCGTGGCCCGCTACACGGCGTGCCTCTGGCTCACAAAGATTGTTTTGAGCGACAAGGGTTACCCACCACGGTCGGCTCAAAAGTGACGGGTACAGCTTTGGGCACGCGTACCGCGACTGCGCTCTCTCTGCTTGAGCAAGCTGGCGCCGTTGATTTGGGGCCCCTTGGTATGAATGAAATGGTGGCCGGGCCGACCGGGCAAAATCCGCATTTTGGAGACTGCCGCAACAGTTGGGACACTGAGCGAATCTCTGGAGGCTCCTCCAGCGGTTCGGGCGCGGCCGTTGGTGCTGCAGTGGTCTACGGCTCGCTAGGCTCCGATACGGGAGGTTCGATCCGTTTGCCCGCATCAATGAATGGTTTGTTTGGCTTGAAGCCGACCTACGGCAGAGTATCGCGAGCGGGTTGTTTTCCCCGCGCCTTTTCGCTCGATTGCGTGGGTCCGCTCACGCGTTCGGCGCAAGATTGTGCCTTGATATTGCAAGCGGTCGCCGGTAGCGATGCCAGGGACGCCTCAAGTGCGGTGGCCCCCGTGCCTGACTACCCGAGCCTGCTTGAATCGGCTGCGCTGGGTAGTCGTGTCGGAGTGTTATCAGGCATCACAAGCTATCACCCAGAGATAGAAGAGGGCTTAGAGTGTTGGCTTCAGATCGTACACAGATGCTTTGGCCGCGTTGATCGTGTTGTATCAGACGAAATCAAGACCTGTTACGCCATGGCAGATGTTTTTTCAAAAGTCGAAGCGGCAACCTTACATGGTGATTGGATGCGTGAGCGCGCCAAGCTGTATTCGCAGGCTGTTTTTTCGCGTACTGAGCCGGGCTTGCATATACCGGCAGTCCGTTATCTTGAAGCCTTGCAAATGCGTGCAAAGATTTTGAATGATTTTTTGATGCACACCATGAAGAATTTTGATGTGCTGCTGTGTCCGACCATGCCGATTCCGGTGCCAACGCGAGAAGAGGCTGATGTTGAAAGTGCTGGTCGAGTGTTTGGTGTGGTGGCCGCTTTAACACCACTGACACGGCCTTTTAGTTACTTAGGCCTGCCGGTATTGACCATGCCGATGGGCTGTGATCAGAGAGGGCTGCCCATGGGCGTGCAGTTAGTTGGGCGTCCGTTTGGCGAGGCGCGGCTGTTATCGATGGCACATCTTTTAGAAGTGCAAAGCGGCTGGGATCGCTTAGCCCGACTGCGGCACGCTCAGCAATTAAAAGGCAAAACATAATGACGACTTGGGATTCTTATTTAAGCGAGCAAGACCGCGCTGTTTTAGCGCGTGGAAAATTCGGGCGACGCATGGGCTTTGGAAACAAACCTGCGGTGATCGTGATTGATGCGCAAAAGTATATGGTTGGTGAGGCTGGCCATGACCAGCACTGGCCTTCGAGTTGTGGCGAGGTTGGTCGGCTGGCGGTACACCAAATTGTCAAAGTGGTGCAGGCGGCGCAGGCTGCGCAGGTCCCTTGTTTTTTTACCTTATTCGAGATCGATCGTTCTGGCAACGACATGGGGATCTATCGAAATAAGCGTGATTTACTGGATTCAGAGCATTGGTGTCTGGCGGGCTCGGTTGGCGCAGAATTAGTTGAACAATTAAGCCCATGTTCGCGCGATATTGTTTTTGTTAAAAAGAAACCGAGTGGTTTTCACGGTACGCCTTTGTTAGGGTATTTGCTTGAGCGAGGCATTGATACAGTCATTATCGTGGGCGGAGCCACGAGTAATTGTATTCGTGCGACAGTGTTTGATGCGGCTTCATATAATCTTCGCGCAATCGTCGCACAAGAGGCTGTATTCGATCGAATCCCGGTATCGCACGCGATCTCTTTATTTGATATGGATCGCCAATTTGCCGATGTGACTGCCGTGGCCGAGGTGGTGCAGTACTTAAATACTTATTCAAAAAAGTAAAATTTAAAGGTCAGAGGCATGCGCAGCAAATTATTTGTACCCGCCTCACGCCCTGAGCTGTTTGCAAAAGCGCTATCTAGCGCAGCCGATGCAATATCTTTTGATCTTGAAGATGCCGTCGAAGAAAGCCGTAAGCCAGCTGCGCGCGTGGCCTTACAGAATCTTTTTAAAGAGGATTTGTCGGCAAATCAGAAATTGATTGTGGTGCGGATCAATGCGATTGAGACACCTCATTTTTTAGCAGACCTTGACGCCATCGTCTGCGCAGCAACGCAGGTGATTAATATTCCGATGGTAGAGGATCCAGCTACCATCAGAGCCGCTGCCGAGGCGCTTGAAAAATTTGAGTCTCAACGAGGGCTCACGAGACCGATCAGGATTTTGGTCAATATAGAGTCACCAAAAGGGTTAAGGCGTGCCGCAGAACTAGCGGGCGCGCACTCTCGCGTGGTTGGTTTGCAAATTGGCTTTGGCGACTTGTTCGCGCCCCTTGGGATCGCGTCATGCGAACCGGCTGCTTTGCAAGCCGTGCGCGTCGCCGTACGCTTTGCCGCAGGCGAGGCGGGCGTTCATGCCTACGATGGCGCGTTTGTTGATATCGCGAATCCCGAAGCCTTCAAGCTTGACGCTCAAGCTGCACAACGCTTAGGCTTTATGGGTAAGAGCTGTATTCATCCCTCTCAAATCGCGCTTGCCAACGAGGTTTTTCGGCCAAGCGATGCCGCGATTGCGCACGCTGTGCGCGTGCTCGAGACCACGAGTCAAAAGTTGGCAGCTGGGGTGGGGGCCTTTGTTGTCGATGGCCGCTTGATTGATGGCCCCTTTATTACCGAGGCTGAGCATACGGTGGCGCTTGCTAAGCGCTTAGGATTGTTGGCCTAGTTCGTGCACGCGCAAACGCGAAGGGTCTAAACAATCGTCAATACGTCAGCTACCGGCAAGCGTGGTTTTTGCGGCCAATTGCCGGGTGCGGCGTAGCCCACTGCAACCAACATTGCCGGAATGTCGTTGGCTGAGAGTTTGAATTCACGCGCGACGTCAGCGGGTACGAAGCCGATCATGGGGCCGCTGACTAAGCCCATGCCTTGCGCAGCCAACATCAACGTCATGGCGCCCATTGAGGCCGAACGAATCGCTTCGTCGCGTTGGCGTTGTGGATTATTTTCGTGCCCACCGGCGGCCATCGCGACCCAGCTATCGTGCGTAGCTTGATCGATGAGCCCTGCAGCGACCGACGGTTTGAGGGCGCGCGCGAGCGTCTTATGCGCCTCAAGCGTGCCACAAACAATGAAAGTTACCGAAGCATCGACAACCTTTTGTTGACCATACGAGGCGGCTTTTAAGCGCTCTTTGGCCTCAGGGGATTGCACGGCGATGAATTTCCAGTTCTGAAAATTGAAGGCGGTGGGTGCACAGGTGGCGAGCCGAACCAACTCTTGAATTTGTGTAGCACTGAGTGTTTTGACTGGATCAAATTGGTTAGCTGAAATGCGTTGTTCGATTACGTTTTGAATTGAATCAGTCATATTGTCATTTTTAAAAAAAGGGGAGGATAAAAGATAAATGGCAATCGACTCAAGAAAATCGCTTGACCAGTTTAGCTTGTTTGGGTCGCTACACCTTCAAGGCTTGCGCGAGTAACTGAGCGGTGTGTATGGCCTTAAGCTCAGCGCCATCGTGAATCTGATGCCGACAGCTTGTGCCGTCTGCGACGACAACGGTGCTCGCTGCGCGGTTACGCACTGCAGGCAACAGGGCGAACTCAGCCATTTGCAAAGAGGCCTGATGGTGCTCTGCTTCATAGCCAAAACTGCCGGCCATGCCGCAGCAAGAGGATTCAATCGTCGAGACTTTTAGCTCGGGTATCCAGCTTAAAACGGTTTGAACAGGGGTCAGTGCATCAAACGCTTTCTGATGACAATGGCCGTGCAGTAAGGCGTTGTTGTAGTCAACGGGCTCAAGCTTGATCTTAAAACGCCCGGCTTTTTGTTCGCGGACTAAAAACTCTTCAAATAAAAACGCTTGCTTAGCCAGCTGTTGCGCCTGCTCGCCATAACCATAGTGCAAAAATTCGTCACGTAGCGTCAGTAAGCACGAGGGTTCAAGACCAACAATTGCCACGCCCTGTTCGACAAAGGGCCTTAAGGTGTCAAGCGTGCGCTTGGCCTCGGCCTTGGCTTGCTCGATTAAGCCTGCAGACAAGAAGGTACGCCCGCAGCACAAAGGGCGTTCTCCCGCCCGTACGTTGAAGTGAACGGTATAGCCCGCAGCTTCTAGCACGCGCTGTGCGGCGTGCGCGTTCTCGGCTTCAAGATAATTACTAAAGGTGTCGACAAACAGTAAAACGTTTTTATTTCCTGCAACAGGCGAAGCTGTGTTCACTTTTGCGCTGTTTAAAAAAGGTGTCTTGAAATGCGGCAATGAGCGTTGTGTCGCAAAACCCAACGCTCGTTTAGTCAACGCACCCAGTACCGGTAGCGCTTGCGCAAGGTTTAATAAAGTACCAAAGCGACTTGCCCAAGGTGCATAGTGCGGCATAAAGGCGATTAAACGATCGCGTAGCGTGATGCCGTGCGCTTTGCCCCAGGCGGCACGCGCCTCGATTTTCATCTTGGCCATATCGACGCCCGTTGGGCAGTCGCGCTTACAGCCTTTGCAAGAGACACAGAGATCCAACGCCTCTTTGACTTCTATACTTGCTAAGCCGGCAGTACCAATTTGCCCAGAAAGTGCCTGTCGTAAGGTATTGGCGCGCCCCCGAGTCACGTGTTGTTCGTCTTTAGTGATGCGATAGCTTGGGCACATCGTGCCCGCATCGAACTTACGGCAATGCCCATTGTTATTGCACATCTCGACGGCAGAGGCCAAGCCGTTGGTCAGGTCGACACCTGTACCAGGTTGAGTTTCAGCACCGGTTAAGGGGTCGCGTAAAACGTTCCAGCTTGACCAGTCGAGGCCGGTTTGAAGCGCTGGCACTTGATAGTTAGGTGCATAGCGAAAATAATTGCGATCATCCATTTTGGGCGGATGAATCATCTTATCGGGATTGAAACGATTATCGGGATCAAACAGCGTTTTAATTTCGGCGAAGGCCTGATGAATACGCGGGCCGTACTGCCAGGCGACCCATTCGCCGCGGCACAGACCGTCGCCATGTTCGCCTGAAAACGCACCTTTGTATTCGCGCACCAACGCCGAGGTTTCTTCAGCGATCGCACGCATCTTAATTGCTCCGTCGAGTCGCATATCTAAAATTGGTCTTACGTGAAGCGTACCAACACTTGCATGGGCGTACCAAGTGCCTTCAGTACCATAGCGATTAAAGACCTCGGTCAAACGCTCGGTGTATTGCGCCAGATGCTCGAGAGGAACGGCACAGTCTTCAACAAACGAGACCGGTTTACCATCGCCCTTCATGCTCATCATGATATTTAAACCGGCTTTGCGTACATCCCATAAAGACTTTTGCGCACTGGCCTCGGGCATTTTGACAACGCTGTTAGGCAAGCCATGATCGCCTAACAGCGTCTCAAGAGCCTCTAGTTTTTTGAGTAATGCAGCTTGCTCTTCGCCGGCAAATTCGACTAATAAAATGGCGGCAGGTTGCCCAAGTAGAGCTTTCTCAACAACTGGCCTGAAAGCGGGGTTAGACATCGCTAGGTCGATCATGGTGCGATCGACTAACTCGACTGCTGTTGGATTGAGTTTCACGATGTGCTGTGCCGAATCCATCGCTTTATAAAAGCTTTGAAAGTTCACAACGCCCAGCACTTTGTGAACAGGCAGGGGGCACAGCTTAAGAGTGATCTGACGGCTATACGCTAACGTGCCCTCAGAGCCAACTAACAGGTGCGCAAGGTTGGCGATGCCATCGTCGGTGTAAGCGCGCGGATTTTGGCATTCAAATAAGTCGATGTTGTAACCTGCGACGCGACGCAAGACCTTTGGAATGCGCTCGGCTAACTCGGCGCGTTCGCGCGTGGCAATCGTTTTGAGTATTTCAAGAATACTTTGTAATCGAGCACCAGAGACGGGTTCGCTTAAAGAGCCAAAGCGCGCTTGGGTTCCGTCTGCCAGCACCGCATCGACCGCCAGCACGTTGTGCACCATGTTGCCATATTCGATCGAGCGCGAGCCACAAGAATTATTGCCAGTCATTCCACCAATCGTGCATTGCGCACCCGTCGAGACATCAACCGGGAACCATAAGCCGTGCGGCTTGAGCCAAGCATTTAAGTGGTCAAGCACCATGCCCGGTTCAACGGTGATTGTTTGCGCGGTAGCGTCAAAGGCAATGACATTGCAAAGCCATTTGCTGTTGTCAATGATCAGCGCATCGCCAACGGTCTGCCCGCACTGACTGGTGCCAGCGCCGCGCGACAGTACCGCGATTTTTTTCTCACGTGCGATGTCAAGTGCGCGCAGCACATCGGCTTGATCGCGTGGCACAACCACCCCAATTGGGGTGATTTGATAAATCGAAGCGTCGGTTGAGTACCGTGCGCGCGAGCCCGCGTCAAATAAAACATCGCCTCGCAATTCTTTGCGTAACAATTGAGCGAGGGGCGAACCAGTGCTAGCCGTCGAGGGTAAAAAGTGCAGAGGCTTGGCCACCCCTGTTGTTGCAAGTAGACTCATTGTTTTCTCTGCGAAACCTTGTCGTTGAGAGCGAGGACGACCTTATGCTCCGTGGGAAAAATAATCCATGCCGGCTTGCACGCCACTGCCGGCAAGCTTGACGCCCGATAGCTTTAAGCCCATCTCGACCCCTGCTAGCGTGGCCAGCAGCGTGAGGTCGTTGCTGTCGCCCAGGTGCCCGATTCTGAACATGCGGCCTTTGACTTTACCCAAGCCCGTGCCTAGTGACAAGTCAAAACGGCGGTGAATCAATTTGCGAATTTCGTCTGCGTCCACGCCAACAGGTGTGATGACGCCGGTCAAAATCGGCGAGTAGACGCTCGGGTCTGCGCACTGAATCGGCAAGCCCCAGGCGTTCACGGCGGCGCGCACGCCTGCTGCCCACCGTTGATGGCGCGCCAAAATATTGTCAAACCCTTCTTCGGCGAACATATCAATCGCCTCTGACAGGCCATACAGAAGATTGGTGTTCGGGGTCGAGGGCCAGTAGCCACCTTTGTTTATATCAATGACTTCATCCCAGGCCCAAAACGAACGTGGTAGTTTGGCGGTTTTTGAGGCCTCAAGCGCGCGCACTGACAAGGCGTTAAAGCTCAAGCCCGGCGGCAGCATTAAGCCCTTTTGCGAGGCAGAAATCGAGACGTCTATCCCCCACTCATCGTGCCGATAATCGGCGCTGCCCAACCCCGAAATGGTGTCAACCATCAGTAAGGCCGGATGTTTGGCATCGTCCATGGCTTTTCTGACCGCGACGATGTCTGAGGTCACGCCGGTTGAGGTCTCGTTGTGGACGACACACACAGCTTTGATGCTGTGCTCGCGGTCTTGCACAAGGCGGTCGTGAATTTGATTCGCTTGAACGCCCCGGCGCCAACTCGCGAAGTCGGGAAATTGATCGTCGTGGCCTTGAAATGCTAAGACTTCTGTCTTGAGTCCGAGGCGGGTGGCGAGTCGATCCCATAAAAAGGCAAAGTGGCCCGTTTCGTACATTAAAACGTGATCGCCCGGACTTAAGGTGTTTGCCAACGCGGCCTCCCAGGCGCCGGTGCCCGACGCGGGATAAATGATAACGGGCTGTTTGGTCTTGAAAATAGTCTGCATGCCTTCAATGGCTTTGCGGCCTAGGCCCGCAAATTCTGGGCCGCGGTGATCGATTGTTGGCAGGCTAATGGCGCGCAGCACTCGGTCTGGTACGGGACTGGGACCCGGGATTTGTAGAAAATGTCGACCAGTGGGGTGAAAGTTAAGCTTAATCATCAACGCTCCAAGCGATTCATAGGGCAAATTACCACAATCAGCCGAGTTTTGATGGCAAAGCTGACTTGCGCTGCGGGTCGCTTGGGCAGCGAAGCTAAGCGAGACACTGAGCGAAACGACAAGCAAAAGGTGGTATCTTGTATTTTAGGTTGTGTGAGTGGCTGGCGAGCAAAGTCAGGCGCCAATAAACAAAAAGACAAAAAAGGCACGTGCGCGGCCGGTGAGACAACGATTTATTCGCTTTAGAGTTTTTAAATTATTGGTGGTGACGACCGTGATGGGGTCGTTTTCAGCATGCGCGCCCTTGCCATCTGAGGATTCGCGCTTTGTCGAAAAAACGAGCCAAGATTTCTCTACGACAATCACTTTTGCTGCGTCGCCGTCGCTTTGGCCAAGTGAAGACTGGTGGTCGACGTATCGCGATGAACAGTTGAATCAGCTGATACGCGAGGCATTAAAAGATTCGCCCGATCTGGCGCTGGCGCAGGCACGGGTACAGCGGGCTCAGGCTTTGGCTGAGGTAGCGGGGGCACCGTTGTTGCCCCAGATAACGGGCTCGGGTGCCTTGACCTCTCAGCGTCTCAGCTACAACTACCTAACGCCTGAGGCTGCGGTGACGCGCGGCTGGAATCAATTCGGACAGGCTGCACTTAACCTGAACTGGGAGATCGATTTTTGGGGTAAGTATCGCGCTGGACTGGCGGCAGCGACCTCAGAAGTTCAAGCCAAGCTTGCCGAGCAGGCGCAGGCTGCACTGATACTCACCACTGCGACCGGGACGGCTTACGCAGAGCTCGCCCGCTTGTTTGCTCAGCAAGATGCAACACTGCGTGCCGTTGAAGTGCGGGAAAAAACCGCCAGTTTATTTGCCGAGCGGTTTAAGCACGGTCTAGAGACGCGCGGTGGGGTGCGCGAGGCTGACGCGAAAGGCGCGCAGTCAAAGACTGATCTGTTGCTGCTTGCCGAGCAAATTGGCTTGCAGCGTAATCGTTTGGCAGCCCTGGTTGGAGCAGGGCCAGACCGTGGATTATCAATATTGCGTCCCAGCGTAACGCTTGACGCTGTCGTGGGTCTGCCCAAACAGCTAGCGGCCGATTTATTGGGACGACGGCCAGACGTGGCGGCGGCCAGAGTGCAGGCCCAGGCCCAAGCCTCGCGTATCGAGCAAAAACAAGCCGATTTTTATCCGAACATCAATCTGGCGGGCTTTCTTGGTTTGCAGTCGCTTGGGCTCGAACGTCTTGGGCAGGGCGGTTCGTTGTTCGGCAGTGTGGGCCCTGCATTGACTTTGCCTATTTTTACTGGCGGTCGCTTGCAGGGCGAATTAAAAAGTGCACGCGCAAGTTACGATGAAGCGGTGGCTAATTACAACCGTACCTTAGTTCAGGCCTTTCAGGACGTGGCCGACGCCGTGACGAGTCTGAAGGCCTTGTCTGGTCAGTTAGAGCAGGCCGAGGCAGGCCTTGAAGCAGCGCTAGAGGCCTTTCAAATTGCTGCAAATCGTTATCGTGGTGGCTTGGCAAATTATCTTGAAGTATTGATCTCTGAGGACACCATGCTCCTGAGCTTGCGCAGCGTGACCGACCTGAGGGCACGTCGTTTTTCTTTATCGATCGCCTTGGTACGCGCCTTGGGTGGCGGCTACCAGTCTTCAAATTTGAACCCTTTGTTATCGCCTCGAACATGACAGATCAAACCATCGACGAAAAATCTTCAAAGGGTCTTGCTGCTCGTACCGCAGAGCGCAAAAAATGGCTGCTTAGATTACTGTTGCTAGTGATCGTTGTTGGCGGCTGCTGGCTGATTTATTGGTTCATGTATTCTTCGCGCTTTATCTCAACGGACAATGCCTATACGGCGGTTGAGATTTCGCAGGTGACTTCCTCGGTAGAGGGTACCGTGAAGACTGTGAATGTGACCGACACGCAAGCTGTGCAGGCGGGTGATATTTTAGTGATGCTTGACGATGCCGATACGCGCTTGGCATTATTAGCGGCGCAGGCCGATCTTGGTCGCGCCATTCGTCGGGTTGAGAGTTATTTTGCGAACGATCAGGCGCTTGGTGCGCAGGTACTTGCTCGAGAGGCTGAGGTTCAGCGCGCACAGGCGCAACTCGATGCCTCTGAGGCAGATGATAATCGCGCCACGATTGATTTACGTCGTCGTAAGGCGCTCGAGAAATCGGGTTCTGTCTCGGGCGAAGAATTGACGCGTGCTGAAAACGCCGCGAGTACGGCGAATGCTAATTTTTCTGGGGCGCGCGCCAATCTGGCGCTTGCGCGCGCCAATCTCGAGGTCGCGCGGGGCGCGAGGTTAATGAATCAGGCCTTGATTGTTGACGCTACGCTTGAAAATAATCCTGAAGTGGTATTTGCGCGTGCAAAAGTCGAGCAGGCGCAACTGAACCAGACGCGTACGACCATTCGCGCCCCAGTTAGTGGAGTCATTGCCAAGCGGCAAGTACAGGTTGGTCAACGCGTTCACACGACAACACTGATGCTGTCAGTTGTGCCAACGCAACTCATGCACGTCAATGCAAATTTCAAAGAAGTACAGTTGCCAAAGGTCAAGATTGGTCAACGGGTTGAGTTGAGATCTGATCTGTATGGTGATGGCGTGGTGTTTAAGGGCACTGTCGAAGGTTTTTCTGGTGGGACGGGTTCTGCGTTTGCCATCATTCCCGCCCAAAATGCAACCGGTAATTGGATTAAGGTCGTGCAACGTGTTCCAGTGCGCATCAAGTTAGATTCTGACGAATTAAAAAGATATCCCTTAACGGTTGGCCTGTCGATGACGGTTAGTATCGATATCTCAACGCGGTAGCACTCATGACTGCGACCTCTGCGCGCGACCCAGACGTAGCCCCGCTTGAGGGCCGCATGCTTTGGATGGCTGCGATTGTGATTGCTGGCGCGAATTTTATGGCCGTGCTTGATCTGACGATTGCCAACGTCTCGGTGCCGAATATTGCCGGAAGCCTGGCTGCAACAACGAGCCAAGGGACTTGGATCATTACCTCCTACGCGGTGGCCGAGGCAATTATCTTGCCGCTTACCGGGTGGCTTGCTGCCCGCTTTGGCTTGGTGCGCACATTTATTTGGGCGATGGGTTTGTTTGCTGTATTTTCTATTTTATGCGGCTTGTCGACCTCGCTAGGAATGCTCGTCGTGGCGCGTGTATTGCAGGGGTTGGCGGGTGGTCCGTTGATGCCATTGTCGCAAACACTTTTGTTACGTATTTTCCCGAAAGAAAAGGCTGGTACGGCGATCACACTTTGGTCGATGACGACTTTGATCGCACCGATCTCAGGTCCCGTCTTGGGTGGGTGGATTTGTGAAAACTGGTCTTGGTCATGGATTTTCTTTATTAATTTACCGCTTGGCTGTGTGTCGATTTATTTTGCGATGAAGTTGTTGTTGCGTTACGAGTTGCCCCTCAAACGTCTGCCCATCGATACAGTGGGTTTGGTGTTGTTGGTGATCTGGGTGGGTGCGCTTCAGATTTTGCTTGATGTGGGTAAAGAGCACGATTGGTTTGCTTCAACTGAAATGACTGCGTTAGCTATCACTTCTGTCGTTGGTTTTGCAGCGTTTTTAATTTGGGAGTTGACCGCCGAGCATCCGATCGTTGATCTAAAGGTGTTTCGACACCGAGGTTTCACCGTCGCGGTCATTGCGATGAGTATTGGCTATTCATCTTTCTTGGTGTTGAATGTGTTGACTCCGCTATGGCTGCAACTGAATATGGACTACACCGCCGGGCAGGCGGGTAGAACGATCGGTTGGACTGGTGTGTTTTCTTTGTGTATGGCGCCGCTCGTGGCACGTCTGGCTTTAAAAATTGATCGACGAAAACTTGTCTTTGCAGGCTTGCTTTGGCTGTCAGGTGTGACGGCGTTACGGTTCACGGGAAGCACAGACTTAACCTATTGGCAGATCGTTTTTCCTCTGATGGTGATGGGACTGGGTATGCCGTTTTTCTTTATTTCGGCCTCTGGTATGGCACTTGCCAGCGTCAGCGTCGAAGACACAGCCTCTGCTGCGGGGTTGCTAAATTTTTCACGTGCTTTAGTGGGCGCCTTTGCTGTCTCGGTGATGGCAACGGTTTGGGACGATCACTCAACCGTAAACCATGCCGAGTTTGTCGGTTTAGTAGATGGCGACGGTCGTTTGCTGCGCCTACTTTCAGAAAATGGTCTTTCGATTGAAATGAGTCAAGCAATGCTTGACCAATTGATTCACAGTCAAAGTGTCATGATCGCCACGAACGAAATCATGATGGTGGTCGCTGGCACCTTTTTTCTGGGCGCTTGCGTGATCTGGCTGGCCCCTCGTCCGCGTTCTTGGCACGGTCCCTCCGAGGGTAAGCCGGTCGCTTCAAAAGACGCCTCTGTTTGACAGTTTGACTGTTTAAGTTGAACCTCTGGCTCTATACTCGGTCAGAGTCTTATCTTCAACAGCTTTGATGAGGTCTGCCAATGAATATCCAAGAACGTGACATGTTGAACGCTTTTCTTGCCCAGCTGACGCAAGCTCAGGTTGGCGCCAAAGACGTCGACGCCGATTTGCTGATTGCCCAGGCGTTGGCAAAGCAGCCGAGTGCGGGTTATTTGCTCGTGCAAAGGGCGATGCAGTTAGATTTTGTTTTGCAACAATCTCAGGCAAAGGTTGCTGAGTTGCAGGCGCAGCTCGAACGGCAGCAGCCCGCTGCGCAAACCAGCTTTTTAGGCGATGCACACGCGTGGGGTCGTGCGCCTTCAGCGCCGGCGGTTGGGGCTGGCTTGACGTCTGCTCCGGCCAGGGCGCCGATGGCAGCTGGGCCCGTGGCCAACGCAGCCGCAGCACCCGCAACGGCGGCTGCTGCGGCGCCCGCGCCGGCTGCCGCAGCGCCATGGGGTTCGAGCATAATGGGTACGGTGGCCACGACAGCGGCAGGGGTTGTGGCGGGTTCTTTTCTATACTCAGGCATCCAAAGCTTGATGGGTAACCAAAATTCGGGCGGGGCCTTTGGTTCAGGCAAGGGGCACGACAATCAACAATCGACAGGCCATACCGAGAACAACACCGTTGTGAATAACTATTACGCCAACGAACCGGCACAGACTTCGGCCTATGATCCGCCAGAACTGTCAGGCGGCTACGACGTCGCCGATTCTGGTGACGACTTTGGTGGGTCTGACGATACGGCTTAACGTTCGCGGCACCTCTTGACTGAGGTGCCGCCGCCTCCGTAAAACATAAAGATTGACACAGGGGGCAACATGTCGCAGATAAAAAAAACGCAACGTTTTGGTTTGCTACTACCATCATCGAATACAACCCAAGAGCCCGAGTTCCTCCAGGCGTTGCCTGCGTCGGTGTCCTTGCACTGCGCGCGCTTATCGTTAAGCCAAATCGACCCAGAATCGACCATCAAAATCGTTGCCGAACTCGAAACCGAGACCCGCAAGCTAAGCGATGCGCGTGTCGATGCCGTGGTGCTGTCGGCCACGGCTCCGTCTACCCGCATGGGCAAGGGTTACGACCAAGATATTTGTCAGCGTATTGAAAAAGCCTGCGGCAAGCCCGCCACCACGGCAGCGACAGCGATGTTGCAGGCTTTTCAGGTTCTAGGCATTAAGCGGATTGTGTTGGCGGCGCCCTGGAGCGCTGGCACCAATCAAACGGTTGCTGCCTTCATCGAGGCACACGGCGTGAGCGTGTTGCACCAAGAGGCTATGGGGATCGTCAGCAATCTTGAAGTCGGCGATCTCGATGCGCAAACGGCCTATGCCTGTGGTCGCAAAGCTGATCGCCCAGAGGCTGACGCTATATTTTTAGCCTGCGGTAATTGGATGACAATGGATATCATCCAGGCGCTTGAGCGTGCGACAGGTAAGCCGGTGCTCAGTACAAATAGTTGCGCTCTTTGGGCGATGCTAAATATTTTGGGTGGTCATCAGAGCCTGCCTGGGTACGGCACTCTGCTGGGCGAGCATCTGGTCGTTTGAGAACGTCCGCCGCGCGCGCTCAGCCCAACGGGTCTGCTTGCCAAAAGCGATCATCTACATCAACGTCAACACTGGATAGCTATGCTCGTCAAAATCACTGACTTACCTCTTTGTCGTTCGTATTGGTCTTGTGTTGCCTCGGTACGGGCCGCGCTGATCGCGTTGACGGTGTTAACAGTGCTCGCGGTGCCAGCGCAAGCCGCAGGTACGATTCGTTTTTATGCCATCGTCGCCGCAGGCGGTAGCGTAGACGCGATGGCCCGTATTGTCGGAGAAAAATTTGGTCCGCTGGTCGATGCGACAGTCGTGGTTGAAAACAAACCAGGCGGCGGTGGCAATCTTGCAACCCAAACAGTCGCACGCGCTGCACCAGACGGATTATCTCTTTTAGTGAGTGGCAACAACCACACGTCTAATTTGTCACTTTATAAAGAGACTGGCTACCAACTGGAAGATTTAATACCGGTGGCCGAGTTAATGCGTGGTCCGGCTGTGATCGTGGTGGCTGCTCAATCGCCATATCAATCCTTTGATCAGTTGCTGGCAGATGCCAAAAAGCGACCCAAAGAAATTTCTTTTGGTACCGCGGGTATCGGTACAGCAAGTCATTTTGCAGCAGAGTACACATTTTTTACGGCGCAGGTCAAAATGATTTCAGTGCCCTATCGCGGCTCGGGGCCCTCGCTCACCGACTTGTTAGGTGGGCAGATTCCTGTCGCGGTGTCGTCTCTTGTGGCGGCGATGCCGTTGATTAAAGCGGGCAAGCTACGCGCGTTGGCCGTCACCTCGCTTAAAC
Organism: Alcaligenaceae bacterium; assembly: GCA_013205565.1. Classification (GTDB taxonomy): domain Bacteria; phylum Pseudomonadota; class Gammaproteobacteria; order Burkholderiales; family Burkholderiaceae_B; genus Zwartia. The sequence goes on from JABMMM010000047.1 coordinate 62,163, forward strand.
GGTGGCCAGGTGCAGAAGGGATTCCAACTGTTGCCGAGTTTGGCATGCCTGGCTTTGAACAGTTATCTTGGATCGGTTTATTTGCACCCAAAGGCACGCCTGCAGCAACGATCGAGCGATATAGTCAGGCAGTTAAAAAAGTGTTGACCGATCCCGACGTGCAGCGAAGAGTCGCCGGTTTAGGAGGCATCGTAGGGGAGTTAGGTGCGACAGAGTTTAAAAAATTTGTCGACGAAGACTATGTGACCGTGCAGCAGATCGTCAAGAGTGTCGGCATGAAGCCAGACTGAGCGTTTAAGCGGGTCGTTGCAGCTCGATACCGGTTCGCGTTTTGAATGCGGCAAGATCTTCGGCTGTATCAATGTCAAGAATAAAATGGTCGTTGTCGGTTGGATACGGATCAACGCGTTCTGGGTGCTCTTGAATAAAGCCCTTGCAGGTCACACTTGCTGCGGCAGCGACGATTGTCGACACAACGTTTTTTGAGATCGCGACCGGGTTGCCGCGTTGCCCGTTTACGAGCGGATAACGAATGTCTGTCGTGGGTTGTCGAGCTGAAAATGCGTGAATCAGCTCTATAAAATCCGCCGCAGCCAACAGGGGCTGGTCTGCAAGGGTGATAAAGCTGAAATCAAAGGGTTCGCGTAGCTGACTCAAGCCAAGTCGCACAGACGCTTGTTGACCGTCTTCAGGTTTAGGGTTGCGAACAATTCCGACGCCTTGCTCTTTGAGTTCAGCCTCAATCAGGGCGTGAAAGTAGCCGGTCACGACAACAATATTGTGGATACCCGCCGCGCGCAGTGCAGCGATCTGGCGTTTTAGCAGCGATTGGCCGTTTAGGGTAAGCAAGCTTTTGGGCATGCCACCTAAGCGTGAGCCTCCGCCCGCCGCCAATAATACGGCCGCCGGTTTTAACGCGCGAGGGTTTGCTTGTTGTTCACGCATCAGGTTTATGGATTCGCTCGGCGAGGTCACAAAAATAAGGTAAGCGCTACGAGGCTAAAGTGGTCAGGTCACTGGCGCCGGGTTAAACAAGACCAGGGCGTTCGCAATTTTCCAGTGCTCGGCCCAAGTTTTTTTTCCACTTGCAACGTCGAGCATCAGTCTAAAAATCTCCCAGCCAAGCTCTTCGATCGTCAGTTCGCCATCAGCGATACGCCCGGCATTGACATCCATGATGTCGTGCCAGCGACGCGCCAGATCGGTTCGCGTTGCGACTTTAATGACAGGGCATTCGGCCAGACCATAGGGCGTGCCTCGGCCCGTTGTAAAAATGTGCAGATTCATACCCGCCGCAAGTTGCAGCGTCCCGCAAATAAAATCACTCGCTGGCGTGGCGGCATACACCAGGCCGCGCTGGTCACGCGCAAGTTTTTCACCGGGTGGTAAAACGCTTGAAATCGCTGAGCTGCCACTTTTAATGATCGAACCCATTGCTTTTTCAACGATGTTAGATAAACCGCCTGCCTTGTTACCGGGAGTGGTGTTAGCGCTTCGGTCAACGTTGGCGCGCGCAAGATAGCTGTCGTACCATCCAAGTTGCGTCACGATGTCTTGGGCCACACTGGCGTTGATTGCGCGCGAGGTGAGTTGATCAACACCGTCGCGCACTTCGGTGTTTTCGCTAAACATGACAGTGGCGCCGGCACGTACCAGCAAGTCCGCCGCGATGCCTAAGGCAGGGTTGGCAGTGACGCCACTCAGCGCATCACTGCCGCCGCACTGCATGCCAACGATCAGTTCGCTGGCCGGCACGGTTTGGCGAGTGCGTTGATTCAGGCGGTTTAAATGAACGGTTGCCTCAGTCATGATCGCCTCAATCATCGACATAAAGCCCACGTGTTGCGCGTCTTGCAAACAGACAGTATCGACACCCGTTGAGCGATCGTCTTTGATTGGAAAGCTGCCTGGGGGCAAGAGTCTGTCGGGTTGTAACTTTTCACAGCCAAGGCTGACCACCATCACTTCGCCCCCAAAATTCGGGTTCAGACTGATATTGCGGAGCGTGCGGATCGGAATGATGGCTTCGGCGGCATCGATGGCCACGCCGCACCCGTAAGTATGCTCAAGACCAACGATATCGTCGACATTCGGGTATTTGGGCAATAGTTCGGTTTTAATTCGAGTGACTGCGTATTCAACGACTCCGGCCACGCACTGCACCGTGGTGGTAATCGCAAGAATATTGCGCGTGCCGACCGAGCCGTCACCATTGCGATAGCCTTCAAACGTATAGCCTTCAAGCGGGGCAGTCGAGGGTGGTTGGACGGTGGCAATAGGCAGGTTTTCAAAATTGCGGGCGGCAGGCATTCGCAACAGCCGTTCATGCACCCAACTGCCTGCAGGAATCGGTTTGAGGGCGTAGCCAATGGCGAGCCCATAGCGAATAATGGGCGCCTCTTGGGCAAAATCGATTAAGGCGACTTTGTGCGCTTGGGGTACCTTGTTGACTAGTACCAGGCCAGACGGCAAAACGGTGCCCGCGGGCAGTCCCCCATCGTTGCCTACGATGGCAACGTTATCGAGCTCGTGCATCTTAATCAGGTGAGGCTTAGGATTTGTCTGTGCGTCTGTCATGTTGTTCTTTTAGAGGGCTTGAGAACGTAGATCGTGCTAAAAAAGCGCATTCTGAGTGTATCGTATCGCCTAAATACGCAATCTCGCTACGTTTTTGCAAAATCCCTGTCTGCGCCTATGAAAATCACCGAAATCCGTGAATCGACTCGTCCGATCAAATCTAACATTCGGAACGCTTACATTGATTTTTCAAAAATGACCCTGAGTCTGGTCGCCGTTGTGACAGATGTCATCCGCGAGGGTAAGCCAGTTATCGGCTACGGTTTTAACTCGAACGGGCGCTATGGGCAGGGCGCTTTGATGCGAGAGCGCTTTATTCCCCGCGTGCTGGAGGCGACCCCAGACTCTTTGCTCGATGCGCAGGGTGTTTTGTGTCCGCATAAGGTTTGGGCCACGATGATGAACAACGAAAAGCCTGGCGGGCATGGCGAGCGTTCGGTGGCGGTCGGTACGATTGATATGGCCGTCTGGGATGCAGTGGCAAAAATTGAGGGGCAACCACTTTATCAATTACTGGCCGATCGCTACGGCGACGGCAAGCCAAAGCGCGAGGTATTTGTTTATGCGGCTGGTGGGTATTATTGGCCAGGCCAGGGTCTTGAAGGTCTGACCAGCGAGATGCAGAGCTATCTGGATCGTGGTTATTCGGTGGTCAAGAAAAAAATCGGTGGGGGGTCTTTAGGTGAAGACTGCAAGCGCATTGAAGCCGTGCTTAAGTTGCTTGGGCCAGGCCAAAGGCTAGCGGTCGATGCCAACGGCCGGTTTGATTTAAACACTGCGATTGAGTATGGCAAAGCCTTAGCGCAATACGACTTATTTTGGTACGAAGAGGCCGGTGATCCGCTTGATTTCGAACTGCAGGCAGAACTAGCGAACCATTACGATAAGCCTATGGCAACAGGTGAAAACTTGTTTTCAATGCAAGACGCGCGTAATTTAATTCGCTATGGCGGCATGCGTCGTGATCGTGATTGGCTGCAATTTGACTGTGCGCTAAGTTACGGCCTCGTTGAGTATCTGCGCACCCTTGAGATGCTCAAAGAATACGATTGGTCACCCAAACGGTGTGTGCCGCACGGTGGCCATCAGATGTCGCTTGCGATTGCCGCGGGTTTGGGCCTGGGTGGTAACGAAAGCTATCCCGATCTTTTTCAACCCTATGGCGGCTTTCCTGACGGCGTCAAGGTCGAGAACAGTTTTGTGACCTTGCCTGAACTCGTTGGGATTGGTTTTGAAGGTAAGGCAGATTTGTACGCAGAGATGAGGGCGTTGGCGAGTTAAATACCGCTCACGCTTGAAGAGAAACGACTTTAGAACTTAGTACGCACAAAATTAAACGTTGTAAAACAGCGATAGTCTTGCTTAAAGATTGCGCCACTTCTAAATATGACAGATAACAGCAGAGATATTTATGACCAATATTCGTTTGAGCTTCGTTCGTGTGTACGCGCTGATCGTCGTAACAATGTTAGGGCTCGGCGCGAGTTTCGGTATTCACGCGCAGACTGTGTTTCCGGCCAAGTCAATTCGTCTTGTCGTACCCTTCACGCCCGGGGGCGTCACCGACACGAGCGCGCGTTTGATTGCAGAGTACATGTCTAAAAAACTCGACCAACAAATCATCGTCGAAAACAAACCGGGCGCTTCGGGCAATATCGGTGCGGCGCAAGTGGCTGCGGCTGAGCCCGACGGCTACACTTTGTTGCTTGGGTTCGACGGCACGATGGTCATTAATCCTCACGTCTTTGCCAATATCCCTTTTGACACGCTGAAAGACTTTAGGCCAGTCGGAAAAATCGGTGACGCGATTTTGATACTGGTCGCTTACCCTGGCTTTAAAGCGCAAACGCTGCAAGAGATTATCGCGCTCTCTAAACAACCGGGTGCGACAGTGAATTTTGGTTCTTCTGGCATAGGCAGCCCACAGCACGTTGCGGTTGAGTTGCTCAACCAGCGCACGGGCTCAAAGCTGATTCATATTCCATATAAGGGCGGCGGGCAGGCCATGATAGATGTGCAAGGTGGCACAATCCCCCTGGTTTATACGGCTGTCGCAGGTGCCTATCCACACATCATGTCTGGCAGGATCACCGCCATTGCGGTGTCCAGTGAAAAGCGGGCGCCCTCGTTGCCCAACGTACCCACTTTTATCGAGAGCGGTATTTCTGATTTTATTGTCAACTCTTGGGTCGGTATTTTTGCCCCGTCTAAGACACCGACCGCAGTAATCGAGCGTTTAAATTCTGTATTGAACGAGGTGCTGTCCGACGCAGAAGTCAGCGCCAGACTTCAAAAGCTTGGAATCAGCGCGACGCCAGGCACGCCTGCAGCCTTCGGCGATGCAGTAAAAAAACATCTTGACGAGTACGGTCAAATCATCCGCTCGGCGGGGATTAAGCTCGAGTGAGTAAAAAAAAGATTGAGCATGACCTGTAGCCTGCGCACGTAGCCTTAATTGGATAATGGTATGAAAATCACCCAATGCGCAGCGCCCCGCTCTTGAGTAACGAGTCATCTAACCCCGAAGCCTTGAATGAAAACAAGGCTCATCGTCAGGCGATCGTCAAGGTGCTGAACGCGGTAAAACCGAGTTCTGTTCTTGATATTTGCTGCGGTGATGGTTGGTTGTCAACGGCATTCACGTATGCCACGGTGCTTCACGGCCTTGATTTTTACGCCAAGCCACCGCCGGGCTATGCTCAATTTTATAGCGCTGATTTTAATCAAGGTGTACCTGACGCCTGCGGGCAATACGATGCAGCGCTCTGTTGCGAGGCGATGGGCTATCTACAAAACCCGGGGCTGTTTTTACAAAGTGTGCACAGGCACCTAAACCCGGGTGCGACCTTCGTCCTGTCGTTGCCAAATCCCAACTATGCGGGGGCGCGTATCAACCATCTGATTCAAGGGTTTCCGCGTTCGTATTCTTGGTTTGCGCAAAATACAACGGCCGAACCCCACATGCCCTGGCTGACCCTAGGCTTATTTCAACTTTGGCTGTTGCTCGGTTTAAATGGCTTCACGAGCATCACGGTGCACGAGGTCGATGAAAAAAAGCCACGTCGTCAGATTGAAAAACTTGTGGGCTGGTTAATTAAAGCCTATGCGCGAAAAAAAATAAAAACAGCTCCGTCTGTCGCAGTGGCAGAACTGTGGCGTCAGGCGCTCTCTGATCAAGTGGTCTATGGTAGGCAACTAGTGATTTCTGCTACCGTGGTCAAACCAAAATAGACTGCCAACCCTCTTTGAGCTAAGCTGCGTCTAAACAGGCGTTGCGGCTCCCTAACTGAATAAAAAAACAAGCGTGCAATGGCCACTCAAACACACACCTCTAGCGAAGACATCTCTGTTGGCTTGGCACAATTCATTGAAAACTGCCGGTGGGAAGATATTCCCGATGTCGTTCGACACGAGGCCAAGCGTTCTTTATTAAATTATTTTGCAGCGGCCTTATCTGCCTGCTTTGACCCGACCGTTGAGCGTGCAGCGCAGGTTTACGCGCGTTTTTCTGCGGCTCAGCAGGCGACGGTGATTGGTCGCGGGCAACGGCTCGACATGCTGACGGCTGCCGCACTAAACACGATGATGGCGAACGTGTTTGATTTTGACGACACGCACATTCCCACCATCATTCATCCGACTGCCCCCGTGGCGCCCGCGGTGTTCGCGCTCGCGCAAACTCGACCACTGAGCGGCGCGAATTTGTTGCTTAGTTTTATTTTAGGCGCTGAGGCTGAATGCCGAATTGGACAGGCGGTGTCGCCAGGGCATTATTCGCGCGGTTGGCACATCACTTCGACCTGCGGGGTATTTGGCGCGGCAATGGCGACGGGTAAGCTGCTGGGCTTAAGCACGCAGCAATTGGTTTGGGCCTTAGGTTCGGCCTCAGCGCAAGCTTCGGGCTTGGTCGAAACCCTTGGCACCATGTCTAAAAGTGTCAGTATGGGTAACGCCTCACGTAACGGCATGTTGTCTGCTTTTTTGGCGCAACAAGATTTTGATGGCCCGGCGCAACCGCTTGAGGGCGCGCGTGGCTTTTTGAATGTCACGGCTGACGCGCCCGATTGCCAGAGCATTGTCAGCGAATTAGGAACGCGCTGGGAACTGCTGAACAACACCTATAAGCCGTTTCCGTGCGGTGTCGTTTTAAACCCAGTCATCGAGGCGTGCTTGGGATTAGCCAAACATCCAGAGTTGTTACAACAAGGCCTTCACGCGCTCGAGCGTATCGAGCTGCATGGCCACCCCCTATTAAGGCAACGCACCGATCGCCCAAACGTTGCGACCGGTCGCGAGTCGCAAGTCAGCGCACAGCATGCCGTCGCTGTGTCCTTGACGCGTGGCAAAGCGGGCCTGGCCGAGTTTAGCGATCAGGCGGTGGCAGACGAATCGTTGCGTGCGTTAGGACGCAAAGTTGTTTTTGTGGAAGATGCCTCTTTTGCCGTTGAGGCGGCCACCGTTAAGCTGCATTGGGCGCAAGGCAAGAGCTTGGTTGTGGCGATTGATATTGCACGCGGGGCGCGCGCCAAACCCTTGTCTGACCAAGAACTTGAAAACAAAGTGCGTACGCTGTGCGAATATGGTGGTTCGGGCTGTGAGCCCGAGGCTTTGATTCAAGCGGTTTGGGCCATGGATCGTGCGACCGATGTTGGTCAAATCATGCAGTTGGTCGCCGGAAAAAACAAGTGACGCGCAAGTGTCAGAGCTAAAAAATGATAAAAACGGAGTCAACCATGTCAATCATGATCGCAGCACTTAGACACTCAGTTTTACCTAGCTTGATGGCAGCTTGCGCGCTGCTTGGTGGGTTAGGACCCCTTGAGGCCTTTGCCCAAGCGGCTTTTAAGCCCTCCGGGACTGTCAAAATTGTGGTGATGTTTCCGCCCGGGGGGCGGCACGGATGCGGTGGCGCGTATCGTGGGCGAAAGGCTCACTGACTTGTGGCAACAGCAGGTCGTGATCGAAAACAAAGCGGGTGCGCAGGGCAATATCGGCACCGCGTACGCGGCAAAAGCAGCGCCTGACGGGCATACGTTGATGATTGCGCATCAGGGCGTGATGACCGTGAACCCTCACCTCTATAAGGACATGGGCCTTGATGTCACAAAAGACATCGTACCCGTGGGGCGTTTGACGCAACAACCCTTCGTGCTCGTAGCACACCCGTCGGTTCCGGTCAAAACACTCAAAGATGTTGAGGAGTTGGCCAAAAATCAGCCCGACAAACTCAGCTACGGTTCAAGCGCCGCTGGCCCGCAACTTGCCGTCGAGCTCTTTAAGTTCATGACAGGAGCAAAGCTCTTGCACGTGGCTTACAAAGGGGCGGGACCCGCGGTGATTGACGTGTTGAGCGGAAATATCAATCTGCTGGTCGCGAACCCCACATCGGTGGCGCAGCACGTGCAGGCTGGCAAGCTTCGCGCCATTGTCTTGTTCGGTTCGCAAGGGGTAGGGGTCTTGCCGGGTACGCCGACGGCGATTGACGCGGGCTACCCTGCCTTGGGGGATATTCCTGAGTGGTACGGGCTTGCCGTGCCGGCCGCCACGCCTGCTAAAGTGCTTGAGCAGTTGAATCAGGATCTCAACACGGTCTTGTCACAGGCTTCGGTTCAAAGCCGCATCAGCGCTCTGGGCTTGAATGCTTCGCCAAGTACCTCAGCAGAGTTTTCAGAGCAAATTAAACGGGATTACGCCCGCTGGGGACGTTTAATCCAGCAGGCTGGCCTCAAAGTCGAGTAACGCGAAGAATCTGCCGGTCAGTTGCCTGCAGCTCGCTGCCGTTACGCGTTAGCCCGTTGTTTTAGGTTTGGCGGTTGTGGTCTTTTTAGGCTTAGCCGCTTTCTTTTTTGGGATGGTGCTCTTTTTTGCAGACGCGCTTTTTTTAGCAGTGCTATTCTTTTTAGGCGCTGTTTGTGTTGGGGCTGTTGAGGTTTGAGCCGCCACTGGCGCCATTTGAACTAAACCAAACGAGGTAATCATTAAAAGTACGGCTAATTTCTTGATCATTAAGTATTCCTTCAAAAAGTAGGCGCGATGAGTGCTCGCAGCACGTTAACTTAACCTCAGACGTTACCTTAACCTGCGTCTATTTTAGCCGCCCCACGCAGAAATTCAATTTGAAACCTTCGATCCCGCATAAAAATCCGCTAGAGAAGTCAAAAAGTGCGCATAAAACACCTTCTAACCTCGATTTTGATGGGATTGCGCTGTGCGGGTAGTCCATAATTCGTATGAGTCATTTACTGTTTGAGATCACTATGTTTAAAAAAATATTGCTGTTTGGTCTGGGCAGCTTAAGTTTTGTGTCAGCATTTTCGCAGGCACAGTCGGCTCCAGTGGCGCCATGGCCCAATCAGCCTGTGCGAATGATTGTGCCGTTTCCGGGTGGCGCAAGCACGCTCGATGGCGTCGTGCGCCTGCTGGTGCCTGAGATGACCCGCGACTTGGCAGGGTCGGTTTTTGTTGAAAATAAACCCGGTGCTGGCACCGTGATCGGCGTCGATGCAGTCGCCAAAGCGTCAGACCGGCATACCTTTGGCGGCGTGGCGAACAGTTTTACAGTCAACCAGACGCTGGTAAAAAACTTACCTTACAACCTCGATAAAGAGCTCGTGCCGGTCATTTTGCTGGCGCGTACAGCCAACGTGCTGGCGATTCGCCCCGACTTGCCGATCAAGAATCTATCTGAGTTGGTGGCCTACGCAAAAAAGAACCCAGGCAAACTGTCTTATGGCTCTTTTGGCAATGGTACAACGCCTCATTTTGCCGGCGAGATGCTGAAATCGATGGCAGGAATCGACATGGTGCACGTGCCCTACAAGGCGCAAGGGCCTGCGCTTAACGATTTGCTAGGCGGCAACATCGACCTGATGTTTGGTAATTTGCCCGATTTTTTGTCGCATATTCGTTCGGGCAAACTCAGAGCGTTGGGGACAACCTACCTGACGCGTGCGCCATTGGCCCCCGAGATCCCGACGATCGCTGAGCAGGGTCTGCCAACGTTTGAAACTGACTCTTGGTACGGAATTATCGCGCCGGCGACCACACCAAAAGAGGCACTCGAGCGTTTGAATTTAACGTTGAGGCGGGCGCTTGCCCAACCGAGCGTTCAGCAGAATCTGCGCGAGCGTGGGATTGAAATTATCGGTGGCACCGCAGCCGAGTTCGGCGCCCACCTTCAAAGCGAAATCGCCAAATACGCTCAAATCGTTAAAACCTCGAATATGAAAATTGACTGAGTAAAAAAAGATGTCAAACACATTAAATAAAAAACCCTTGCGTATTGCGATCGCTGGCCTGGGGGCCATCGGTAAAGCCATTGCTATCACGCTTGCGAAGGGCTCAGTGCCTGGCGTCGTGCTGACCGCGGTCTCGGCAAAAAACCACGAGAAAGCACAGCAATTTGTGTCAACGCTTGGCGTGCCGGTGAAGGTACTGAATCTATCGCAGCTTGAGCCTGAGGCCGATCTTGTGATTGAGTGCGCGCCGGCAGCCCTCTTGCCTGACATTGCGACGCCGTTTTTGAAAGCGCAAAAACAAGTCATCGTCTTGTCAGTTGGCGCGTTGTTGTTTAACCAAGGTCTGATTGATTTGGCCAAACAAGAAGGTGGCATCATTCACGTGCCAACGGGTGCCTTGATCGGACTAGACGCTGTGATCGCTGCGGCCGAAGGCAAAATTCATTCAGTCAGAATGATCACACGTAAGCCGCCAAACGGTCTGGCAGGTGCACCTCATCTGCTTGAAAATAACATCAGCGTCGAGGGTTTAACCGAGCCTAAAAAAGTATTCGAGGGTAATGCACGTGCGGCGGCCAAGGGGTTCCCGGCGAACCTAAATGTCGTTGTGGCGCTCGCCTTAGCGGGCGTTGGCCCCGAAAATACTTTGCTTGAAATTTGGGCGGATCCAACGGTCGTGCGCAACACGCACAGCATCGTTGTTGATTCAGATTCAGCGAAGTTCACCATGACCATGGAAAACATTCCTTCTGAAAACCCCAAAACCGGTCGCATCGTCGCGCCAAGCGTGATCGCCCTGTTACGCAAGATGCAATCAAGCTTTAAGGTCGGCACTTAGCGCCCAGTTACTTGGCACGACACCACCGACCTGCACCCTGACTTGAACGCCGGCACTTGGGGCGCCCTTCGGTCTGCGCAGCTTACGCCGCTTGCGCGACCGCGGACTGGCGCGGTAAATCTAAGGTGGTGACGCGCGTGAGTTCACGCTTGTAGGCTTTGTCGTCAAACGGCCGCGCCCGATGCATGGTGGTGCGATTATCCCAAATGACTAGGTCGCCCAAGGCCCATTCGTGATGACCTAAAAACTCAGGCCGAGTCGCGTGCTCGATCAGGTCTTTTAATAACAAGCGTCCCTCGGGCACTGGCCATTCGATCACGCGCTCGGCGTGCGAGGCAAGATAAAGCGCTTTGCGAGGTGAGTCTGAAAAAACGCGCACCAACGGATGTGTCGCACCAGGAAGCTTTGCTTTTTCTTCAGGCGAAAAATCGAATCCCATGGTGTGACGCGAATACGCAATCGAGTGGTGCACGTGCAGAGAGTCGATGGTGGCTTTCATTTTATCGTCAAGCGCATCGTAAGCGGCCCGCATATCTGCAAACTCGGTGTCGGCACGTACGGGTGGGATGTTGCGCGCAAACAGCATCGAATAGCGTCCGGCGGGGTCTTCAAACGAGGCGTCGGTGTGCCAGATTCGGTTGCTGATGCCGTTCATTCGCCGACGATCATCCGCGGCCAAAATCGCTCCGTCAGCCCCGACATTCGAAATATCAGTCAGCGCTTCGTTACCGAAGCGGTTTTTAACCAAGACAGACGAAGAGGTTTTGGCATGTAGTACGCCGTCCAGGCGCTGAGCAAAATCGAGTTGCTCCTGAAACGAAAGCTCTTGCCCTTTGAATACCAAGACGCCATATTCCGTCATGCCTGCACGTAAGCGTTCTAAGCTCGGTTGGTCCTGCATGGTGCGCAGATCAAGCGAGCTGACCTCAGCCATAAAGGTTGGACTGAGCTGTTTGAAGATGATGGTCATGAGCGGTCTCTCTCGCTGTTTTCAGTATTTTGGCTGTCTCGTGCACTGAACACGGGTGCACTTGTTAGAATCCTTAGAATAAATATACTCCTTTACTTCAAAAACACATGACTTCAAAGCTGATTTTTTTAACAAATCCGATTCATCCGCAGGTGCAGGCAGAGCTCGAAACCTTCGCGCATGTCTTGGTGGCGAGTTCGACGCGTGACGAAGATTTGCTTGCAGGCGCCCGCGAGGCTTCGATTGTCGTGGTGCGCAGCCCCATCCCTGCGGCCTTGTTTGCGCAGTCTCCCCACTTGCTTGGCGTGATCCGTCATGGGGCGGGAGTCGATATGATCCCGCTTCAGGCAGCGACCGAACACGACGTCGCGGTCGCGAATGCACCCGGCACGAACGCGGTTACAGTGGCCGAGTTTGCGTTAGGACAGATGCTGGCCTTGGCGCATAAAAGTACGGTAGTCAATCAGCGAATGCGCGCGGGCGGTTGGGCAAGCGCGCGCCCGTTGGCCGACCAGGGCGTCGAGCTTGCAGGCAAAAGAGTCGGTTTGGTTGGGCTGGGTGCGATCGGGCAGGCGGTTGCAAAAATGTGTCATTTTGGCTTTGGTATGCAAGTCTGTGGTTATCGACCCAGCGGGCGTGCTTCGCTTGACTTTATCGAGCTGACGTCGCTTGAGCGGGTCTTTGAACAGTCGAACTTTATCGTACTGGCCTGCCCGTTAAACGAAACAACAACAGGGTTGATCAGCGCCGACTTGCTGCGCCATTGCAAGCCCGAGTCCTATTTGATTAACGTCGCACGCGGTGCTGTCGTTGACCAGCAGGCCTTGGTCGAGGCGCTTAGTCAGGGGCGTTTAGCGGGCGCAGCACTCGATGTATTTGTGCAGCAACCGTTGCCGTTGGCTTCGCCACTTTATGGTATGGAAAACGTCTTGCTCTCGCCGCATATGGCAGGCGTGACGGATGACAGTTTGCGAGCAATGGGAAGCTCGGTGGCGCGCCAGGCCAGACAAATCCTGAACGGCCAGTTGCCCGAGCACTTGGTCAACCGCGAGGCTGCGGCCAACGTGCAACAGCGCCTGACACGAATGACCCAGCGCTAGGCGTTCAGCACGCTGCTCAATCGTGCAGCTTTTTAGTCAAGCGCCAAGCCAACGGCGGCTTGTGCGACGCATGGATATTGCGTGAATTGGGCGCTCGCACGGCAGCGAAAAAAGTGGGATGGTTTGAAAGGTCTGAGTCAACAAATATAAGCAAAAATTAGGTTCAATTCTTTAGCTTGTTGAGCGAATGTGGTTATTTTGACGAAATGCGCAATTCTTGAGCGAAACGCGCATATGTTTCGGTGTGGAAAGGGTAAGTTTTTCGTAAGAGCACGCGCGGTGCTACTATTTCGGGTTACTGAACTGTGACCATTGCAATCTAATTGAAACAAGCCAATGACTCTAACCTTAAACGCACCTGATTACGTTCACCACGCTGAGTTAAAAAAATGGGTGGGCGACATTGCCGCAAAAGCCAAGCCCGCCAAGATCGTCTGGTGTGATGGCTCGCAAGAAGAATACGACCGTCTGTGCGCCGAGATGGTGCAGTCTGGGATGTTGCACAAACTGAACCCCGCGAAACGACCAAACTCGTTTCTGGCGCGCTCGTCGCCCGATGACGTGGCACGCGTCGAAGATCGTACGTTTATTTGCAGCAAAAACAAGTCAGAGGCTGGCCCCACCAACAACTGGATCGAGCCTGCAGAAATGCGTACTAAGCTCGACGAGTTGTTTGAAGGTGCGATGGCAGGTCGCACCATGTACGTGATTCCGTTTTCGATGGGCCCACTGGGTTCGCCGATTGCACAAATTGGCATCGAGTTGTCTGATTCGCCTTACGTTGTAGTCAATATGCGCCTAATGACTCGCATGGGCAAAAAAGTGTTCGACGTGCTGGGCCCAACGGGGGCGTTTGTGCCCTGTGTGCACACCGTAGGAGCGCCTTTGGCTGCGGGGCAGGCCGATGTCGTTTGGCCGTGCAATAACACCAAGTACATCGTGCATTTTCCCGAGTCCCGTGAGATTTGGTCTTATGGCTCGGGCTACGGTGGCAACGCCTTGCTAGGTAAAAAATGTTTCGCTTTGCGCATCGCCTCGAACATGGGCCGCAGCGAGGCAAGCGCGACTTCACCGGGCTGGCTGGCTGAGCACATGCTGATTTTGGGTGTGACGGCCCCTTGGGGTAAAAAATACCATGTCGCCGCAGCGTTTCCATCGGCCTGCGGCAAAACCAACTTTGCGATGCTGATTCCACCCAAGGGCTTAGGCGAACAGGGCTGGAAGATCACGACAATCGGTGACGATATCGCTTGGATCAAACCAGACGCAAAAGGTAACTTGCGCGCCATCAACCCAGAAGCCGGTTATTTTGGTGTGGCGCCCGGTACTAACCAGCAATCAAACTTTAATTGCATGGCCACCTTGGCCCAAGACACTATCTTCACAAACGTGGCGTTAACCGATGACGGAGACGTGTGGTGGGAGGGCATGAGCAAGGTTCCACCTGCACACTGCATCGACTGGCAAGGGCGTGACTGGACTCCTGAGCAGGCAAAAGAAAAAGGTATTAAGGCCGCGCATCCAAATGCACGCTTTACCGTCTCTGCCACGCAAAACCCTGTGTTGGATCCCGAGTGGGATAACCCTGAGGGTGTCGTGATTGACGCCTTCATCTTTGGTGGCCGTCGCTCGACCACCGTGCCTTTGGTGACTGAGGCGCGTAATTGGGCGGAAGGCGTTTACATGGCTGCGACCATGGGCTCTGAAACCACTGCTGCCGCAGTGGGTGAACAGGGTGTGGTGCGACGTGATCCGTTTGCGATGTTGCCGTTCTGTGGCTACAACATGGCCGAGTATTTTCAGCACTGGTTGTCTTTAGGCGAACACTTGCAAGCCTCGGGTGCTAAGTTGCCCAGTATCTTCTGTGTCAACTGGTTTCGCACAGATGTTGACGGCAAATTTGTTTGGCCCGGCTTTAGCGAAAACACCCGCGTGTTGAAATGGATGTTGGGTCGCATTGAAGGCGAGGCCAAGGGCAACGAACATGTCTTTGGGACTACACCGAACTATGAAGATCTTGACTGGTCTGGCATGGATTTTTCCCTCGAAAAATTTACTACGATCACTTCAATCGATAAAGCGGCTTGGCGCAAAGAGTTCGAATTGCATGCTGAACTCTTTGAAAAGCTGGCACATGGCTTGCCACCAAGTTTGCTTGAGATCAAAGCGGGCTTTGAAAGCCGCTTAGGGTAAGTGGCTTACATTCGACTTTCCCAGGTCGCATCCAAATCAAACGGATACACAGGGCGATCAAGCTTGCTGTACGGAAACCGTGAATAGTCAGAGCTCGTGACGCCGCCACCATCGCATTCGACCACGGCCTTGGCAATCGGTACGAACACTGGCCGACAATACATTCTGGATTTGAGCAATACAAAACAATGCTTGGTCGCATTAATGCCGATGTGACTGAAAATGCCTAAGTCCCAGTGCTCTTGAGGCGTCTCAGTGACCATTACCAGCGCTTGAGGCAATTGCAGCAAGACTGTCCGCCCCATGTAAATGCGCTGACCCGTATAAGTGGGCCCACTGATGACGTATTCGCCATCAGTGATGCGCAAGACCACCCCAGTAAGCGTACGGGGTGTGGTTGTGATACCTAGCTGGGTTAAAGGAACTTTGTCGCCGATGGCCACTGACACCGTTGCGCCAATGCCGGCGTCAATCATCCGTGCGACGGCCTCCGGGTCACAGATTGGCCCGACTACGATGTCTTGCAAGCCTTGCGCCAAGGCTTCATGCAAGACATTCATGTCGTCACAGGTGCCGCCCGACATGCAGTTATCGCCGTGATCGAGCAAGAGCACAGGTCCTGAACCGGGTTGTTGCGAAAGCGCTTGTGCCCGAGCGATCGAGACAGCTAAGCTTTCACTCTTGTAGACAAAACCTTCACGGTTTTCCCAGATGAAGCCAGCGACCACGTCGGCAAATTGCTCGGCGGCGTCAGGGTCTGCATCGCTGATCACCACCACGCTGACACAAGGTGCGGCGATATCGGCCAACGAAAACCCCGCTAACACAGATACCCCCAGCATGCCTGCCGCTTCAGCGGCGCGAGCCAATTCAACCGCTTCGTGCATGGCGCCAATGTCGGTACGACTGCACAGCGTGTGCGAGAGCAGCGGGAGACGGCGCCAGGCCATCGTCGGCTTAATTTTTTTAGCAAGCATCTCAATGAGCAAACGCGCGGCGTGGGCACCGGTTTCGTACATATCGATATGCGGATAGGTTTTGAAGCTGATCACGATGTCGCTGTTCGACATCGTTTTTTCAGTGATCTTGCCGTGCAAATCAAAAGCCACTGCAATGGGGGCTTTCGGCAACACTGCCCGCAAACGCTCAAGCAGATCACCTTCACCATCATCAGAGTTTTCGGCCACCATGGCACCGTGCAGGTCGAGTGCGATCGCATCGCACCCAACCGCCGCCGCCACAATCACGTCGGACAAGTGAGTGTAAGCCTGTGCGGCAACACGACCGCTTGGGTTGGCTGTGGCGCTACAGGCCACAACGACTTGATGGCCAGCTTGTTCAAGCAGATCGATATAGGCAGCGATCCCGGTTCGCGTGCCTTTAGAGGCTGCGTAGGCCTCGTCACCGTAGGTTGGGCCGTGATCGCCAAATGACGAGAGCGGCGTTGGGACCGGAGAAAACGTATTGGTTTCGTGATTCAGTCGTGCCACCAGGATTTTCATTGCTGGCCCGCGCACGTAAGCATGGCATGCAACAAGACGTTGCAGCCGGCCTCAAGATGCTCAGACTTTGCGTCTTCGATTTCGTTGTGACTGATGCCGTCTTTGCACGGCACAAAAATCATCGCTGTGGGGGCAACGCGTGCCATATAGACGGCATCGTGACCAGCGCCGCTGACAACGTCCATCTCTGAGAGCCCGATGGTATGCGCGCCTGAACGTACGGCTTGCACCAATTCGTTGGCAAAGGCCGCAGGTGGAAAATACACCACTTGCGTCAAGGCGATACTGACCTTGCCCTGTTTGGCAATCTCCTGGGCCCGAGCATTGAGCTTGTCGACCATCGCAGTTAATGTCGCGTCTGAGTCTGCGCGAAGGTCGACCGACATTTTGACCGTACCCGGGATGACGTTACGTGAATTAGGGTACACATCAAGCATCCCAACGGTGCCGCGCGCGTGAGGGGCGTGGTCGAGCGCGAGTTCGTTGACCAGTTGCACCATATGCGAGGCCGCTAGCAAAGCGTCGTGACGCAGTTGCATGGGGGTCGGACCAGCATGCGCTTCAGAGCCGGTGATGACCACATCAAACCAGCGCTGTCCTAATGCACCCGTCACGACGCCAATCGTGATGTCGTGCGCCTCAAGAACCGGACCCTGCTCGATGTGCGCCTCGAAATAGGCACCGATCCCGCGAGGGCTGATTTGGTCTGTGCCGGCATAGCCGATCGCGTTCAGGGCTTGCCCGACCGTGATGCCGTCTCGATCTGTTTGCGCCAGAATAAAGTCAGTTTTGAATTCTCCGATAAAGGCACCCGAACCCATCATGACAGGAACAAAACGCGAGCCTTCTTCGTTGGTCCAGACCACGACCTCAAGCGGTGCATCGGTAGTGATTTTGGCATCATTGAGCGTTTTAAATACCTCCAGGCCCGCCAGCACGCCGTAGTTACCGTCAAACTTACCGCCGGTTGGCTGCGTGTCAATGTGACTGCCGGTCATGATGGCGGGTAAGCTGTCATCTCGCCCGGCGCGGCGGGCAAAAATATTACCCACGCAGTCAATGCGAATGGTACAGCCCGCCGCCTGAGCCTCGCTCACAAAAAAATCACGCCCTTGGCGATCGAGGTCGGTCAGCGCCAGGCGGCACACGCCGCCTTTGGGTGTCGCACCGATCTGAGCGAGCTGCATCAAATTGTTCCACAGCCGTATCCCATTGACGCGCAGAGAGGTGTGGGATGTTAAAGAAGCAGTCGACATCAGAAAACTCCGAGGTTAGGGTAGATGAATCAGGTAATCTAGCGAATAATCGTAATAGTGCCTGAATTCAATCTAACAAGGTTCAACAAACAATGAAACTCGATGCGATCTCGCACCGCAATCGCAGTACCAAAATTGTAGCCACTCTGGGGCCGGCAAGCAGTGAACCCGCCATGATTCGACGGTTATTCGATGCAGGTGTCGATGTGTTTAGGCTGAACTTTAGCCACGGTACACACGCGGATCATCAATTGCGCTACGACGCCATCCGTCAGATCGAAGCCGATGTCGGGCGCCCAGTAGGCATTCTGCTAGATTTGCAAGGGCCAAAACTGCGCGTGGGCAAAATCGTTGGCGGCAAACAGTCGCTCGAGACGGGCCAAAAGCTAAGGTTTGATTTGGATCCGACCCCAGGCGAAAACGGTCGCGTGCCGCTGCTGCACCCAGAGATTTTTGCAGCCCTCAAACCGGGCGACGACTTGTTGATAGACGATGGCAAGGTCAGAGTACGCGTGTTGGCGTGTGATCCGACGCACGCCAATGTCGAGGTGATCAATGCCGGCATGATTTCGGATCGTAAAGGGGTGAATGTTCCGGGGGCGATTCTGCCGCTGTCGCCCATTACCACTAAAGATCGCGAGGATTTGGCTTTTGGGTTGAGTTTGGGGGTCGATTGGGTGGCGCTCTCGTTTGTGCAGCGCACTGAAGATATCGCTGAACTCAGAGCCTTGGTCGGGGATCGTGCCTGGATTATGGCCAAGCTTGAGAAACCCTCGGCGATCGAGTCGCTCGAAGCGATTGTTGCCGCCTCAGATGGGGTGATGGTTGCGCGCGGCGACTTGGGGGTTGAACTACCGCCCGAAGAAGTCCCGGTCTTGCAAAAGCGTATTGTGCGAGCCTGTCGCGAGGCCGGTAAACCTGTGATCGTTGCCACCCAAATGCTCGAGTCGATGATCGCCTCACCGGTTCCGACGCGCGCGGAAGTCAGCGATGTTGCAACTGCAGTGTATGACGGCGTTGATGCTGTCATGCTTTCGGCCGAGTCGGCGTCTGGCGCTTATCCGATTGAAGCCGTCAACATGATGGATCGTATTTTGCAAAGTACCGAGCGCGATCCGATACAACGTCTAACCATGGATGCGACCTTTCGGCGCCGTCACCGCGATGCGCGCGATGCGATTTCGGCAGCGATTCGGACCGTGGCCGAGACCCTGCCAGTTGCGGCTACGGTAGCTTACACATCTTCGGGTTCAACGACGCTACGCGTGGCCCACGAGCGCCCTCGGGCTCCGATTCTCAGTATGACGCCCAATACTGCGGCCGCGCGTCGTTTGTCACTTGTTTGGGGGGTGCATTCGATACAAGCCGCTGTGGTGCAAAGTACCGAAGATATCGTCTTGCGTGCGACGCAAGCGGCCGAAAAGAATGGCTTTGGACAGCCCGGTGAGGCCTTGCTGATTATTGCAGGCACTCCCTTTGGGGTGTCGGGCACCACCAATCTGTTACGGATCGCCTGGATTGGTGAAAAGCCCGATACGGTCTGATCCGTTAAACTAAAAAAAATATTTCAATAAATTTGGCAGGAGACAAACAATGGCCCATGCAGGTTTGAGGTTTGGTATTTTTTTAGCGCCGTTTCATCAGCTTGGCGACAATCCCACGCTTGCCCTTGAGCGTGATCTTGAGTTGATCGAATGGCTCGATCATTTGGGTTACGACGAAGCCTGGATCGGCGAGCATCATTCAGCCGGCTGGGAGATCATCGCTTCGCCCGAAATCTTTATTGCTGCCGCCGCGCAACGCACCAAGAGAATCATGTTGGGCTCTGGCGTCACAAGCCTGCCATATCATCACCCCTTTTTGGTGGCGCAGCGTTTTGTGCAACTTGATCACATGACGCGTGGCCGGGTGATGTTGGGGTGTGGCCCCGGTGCACTGGTGTCAGATGCCTACATGATGGGCATTGAAGCCGAGCGCCAGCGACCCATGATGGACGAGTCTCTTGGCGCCATCATGCGCTTACTCGAGGGTAAAGAGCCCGTCACCTTAAAGACCGACTGGTTTGAGCTTAAAGAGGCTCGACTGCATCTTGCGCCCTACACTAAGGGGTGCTTCCCGATCGCCGTCGCCACCTCAACCACCCCCTCTGGCGTCTTAACGGCCGGCAAGTATGGGGTGGGGATGTTGTCGCTTGGCGCGGGCTTGCCAGGCGGGCCGCAAAAGCTTGCCGAACAATGGAAGCTTGGTGAAGAGCAGGCTGCAAAATTTGGCAAGACCATGAACCGTGAAGACTGGCGTCTGGTGGTCAATATCCATGTCGCTGAAGATGACGCAACCGCCTTGCGCGACGTTGGTGTGCGTGAACGTATCGAGACACTCAGTTATTTCAGCGAGACCCTTGGTCGTCCGCCCATGCGCAGTGAAGATCCTTTGGGTGATGGTTTAAAGGCTGGCACCACCATCGTAGGTTCGCCCGAGACCGTTGCCAACGGCATTGCACGCTTGCTTGAGTTCACAGGCGGGGGTGCGGGCGCTGTGATGTTTCGCTCGCACGAGTGGGCAACGCGCGAGCAAACCCTGCGCAGCTATGAGTTGTTCGCCCGTTGGGTCATGCCGAAGTTTCAGGGCAGCATGGACTCGTTATTCGCCTCGCGTGAGTGGGTCAGCGAAAACCGCAGCGGGATTTTTGGTCCGCACATGGGGGCAATGCGTAAAGCCTTCACCGATGCCGGCCAAGAGGTGCCAGATCATATGCGCCTGAGATTGCACACGGGCCCAACGCCTTTGGTTGAAAAGTAAGGGGAGGTTATTCGAGCCCCTGAGGGATTTGCTTGAGGCCATCGAGCAAAGCTCTGCTCATACATCTTGATCTTTTGCGCACGGTTGCCTAGACGCGCCGCCTCAGGCACTATAGCGGACAACGTTGTGACTGTGAGCAGAAGATGGTCACTTTCGGCCACGCCGATGCCCAGCTCTTTCACCGATTTTTAGGATATAAACCATGGATTTGAGCCGTTTCCCCCGTCGTCGCTACTCGCAAGGCCCTTCGCCCATTGAGTTTTTGCCTAACTTTACCAAGGCCTTGGGTGGGCCGCGCGTGTGGATGAAGCGCGACGATATGCTGGGCTTAGCGCCTGGTGGAAACAAGACCCGTAAGCTTGAATTTTTGATGGGCG
Organism: Alcaligenaceae bacterium; assembly: GCA_013205565.1. Classification (GTDB taxonomy): domain Bacteria; phylum Pseudomonadota; class Gammaproteobacteria; order Burkholderiales; family Burkholderiaceae_B; genus Zwartia. The sequence continues at coordinate 83,013 of JABMMM010000047.1, forward strand.
ACGCGCTGGCAAAAGGCGCAGACACGCTGATCACCTGCGGTGCGCCTCAGTCGAATCACTGCCGCATTACCTTGGCTGCGGCGGTAAAAGAAGGGCTGAAGTGTCGTTTTGTGATTGAAGAGCGTGTGCCTGGAAGTTATAAAGTTGACGCAAGTGGCAATCAGTTCATGTTTCGCTTGCTTGGGGTTGAGGCGGTCACAGTCGTGCCGGGTGGCAGCAACATGGCGCAGGCCATGGAGCAAGTCGCCCAAGAGGTGCGAGCCAGTGGCGGCAAGCCTTACATCATTCCGGGTGGCGGTTCGAACGCGATTGGTGGCTTGGGCTATGTCGCCTGCGCCCAAGAGTTGCAGCAGCAGCTACTACAAATGGGCCAGCCGATGGATCATTTTGTGGTGGGATCGGGTAGCTCGGGCACCCATGGGGGTTTAGTTGCCGGATTTCTGGGTAATCATATTCAGATTCCCTTAGTGGGCATCGGTGTGAGTCGTGACCCTTCAGACCAAAATCCCTTGGTTCATAAAGAAGCGCAGGCGATTTTAGATTTACTTGGCGTCAAGATCCAGGTGCCTGCCGAGGCTGTCTTAAGTTTCGGCGATTGGTGGCGTCCTAAATATTCGATGCCTAACCCCGCGATGGTTGAAGCTATACAGATGCTTGCGCGTACTGAGGCGATTCTATTGGATCCGGTTTATACCGGCAAAATTATGGCGGGCTTGATAGGCTTAAGCCGAAAAGGCTATTTCAAACCCACAGATAACGTTTTGTTTTTGCACACAGGCGGCGCAACAGCCTTGCATGCATACGAGTCGGTTGTGCTTGGCGACCCTTCTGCGGTCGCTTAAGTCAAAAGAAAATTCTATTTTTTAGACAAACCTGCCCTGTAATAAAATAAATATATCCGGAGATAATAAAAAATGAAGCTCGGTTTAATCGGCTTGGGTAACATGGGCCATCATTTTGGTAACCGGTTTTTAGCGGCCGGCCATGACCTCATCGTTTTTGACAACAACCCTCAGGCGTTGGCGCGTTTGCAACAAAACGGCGCGCGCGTCGCGGCAAGCGCTCAGGCCATGGCTGACGAGGTCGAGTTTGTTTTATTGTGTTTGCCGATGCCTTCGATCGTGCAGGCTGTTGTTCAGGGCCCCGCTGGGGTGATGCTTGGCAAAAGCGTCAAAATTATCGTTGACCTCTCCACCACTGGCCCTTCAGTCACTGATTCCGTCGCAAGTGTTGTTGCAGCAAAAAATATTGCCTGGGTAGGATCACCAGTCAGCGGCGGCACGATTGGCGCCGAAAAAGGCACCTTGACCCTAATGGCTTCGGGGCCCTCGGCTGCGTTTGAGCAGGTCAAACCCGTGCTCTCGGTCTTAGGCACCAATATTTTCTATCTGGGCGAGCAACCGAGCCTGGGCCAGACCATGAAAATCATCAACAACACGCTTTGTGCGGTCAACATTGTGGCAAGTTGCGAAACCTTGGTGTACGGCGCCAAAGCGGGCTTAGACGCTAAAACGATGTTGGATGTGATTAACGTTTCAAGCGGCCGCTCGTTTATTACCCAAGAAAAAGTTCCTCAGTGTATTTTGACACGTGAGTTTCCCACCCGCTTCACGACAGATTTGTTGCATAAAGATATCAAGTTGTGCGTCGAAGAGGCCGAAAAACTTGGCGTACCGATGACAGTGAGTCCGGCAGCCAGACAGTTTTTATCGTTTGCGATCGGGCAGGGTGACGGACCCAAAGACTATGCCAATATTATTAAACATATCGAGGGCTGGGCGGGTGCAGAATTTGGTACGGCAGCGTCTTGAGCACAAGCGCTTCAAACATTTTTTTCCACGACTCTTTTAATTGTTAACGGGAGTAATTATGACGTTTCGTTTTCTGGTAGGTGCCACATTTATTGCAGCCACCTTGGCTGCCAGCCCACTCTTTGCGCAATCGGCAGAAGCGACAAAGCTTGGTGACGAAAAATACGAGCCGCGTGTTGGGCAAAGTGGCAAGGATGTTATTTGGGTGCCTACTAATGACGCAGTAGCCGAGGCCATGCTAAAAGTTGCGAAGGTCAAGCCGACCGATTTGGTTTATGACCTTGGGGCGGGTGACGGCAAGATTGCGATCGCGGCGGCAAAAAACTTTGGCGCAACCGCAGTGGGTATTGAGTACAACAAAGAAATGGCTGAACTGGCCACTCGCAATACCGAACGTGCTGGTGTTGCGGACAAAGTCAAAATCATTAACGGTGATATTTTTGTCGAAGACTTTTCAAAAGCCACCGTGGTCACCATGTATTTGTTACCCGATCTGAATTTAAAAATTCGCCCAACGATCCTAAAAATGGCACCCGGAACGCGCATCGTGACCAATGCGTTCAATATGGGTGACTGGGAACCCGATGACACGGTTGGCACCGGGTATGCGCAAGGCTACTTTTGGGTCGTGCCTGGCAACGCTGCCGGCAATTGGCAGCTAAAAGGTGTAGAAGGCTCGCAACAACCCGTATCGCTTGAAGTGACGCAACGGTACCAGCGCGTCGGGGGTACCCTCAATATATACGGTAAAACACAGCCAATCTTGAGCGCTACCTTGTCGGGCAATCGTTTGAAATTTACGTTTTTAGATCACAGCAATCAGTCGCGTTTCATGGATGTGACGCTCAATGGCAACGAATTTTCGGGTCAGGTCTTTGAGAATTCACCACTCTACTCAGTCACTGGTACCCGTAACTAAATATGACCACGCCTCACGACACCCGTACGCAAACAACTGCCGCAGGCACCGAATCTCAGGCGTTGAGCAATGAACCCACCAAGCAGTTAAGCGCCGTCAGTGCAATCGCGATTATTGTCGGAATTGTGATTGGTGCCGGTATCTTTAAAACACCCTCAATGGTCGCGGGTGTAACGGGCGATGCTGGGTGGTTAATTGTGGCGTGGGTGCTGGGGGGCGTGATTTCTTTGGCGGGGGCACTCTGTTATGCAGAGCTTGCCACCACCTACCCACACGCGGGCGGAGACTATCATTTTTTGGCGCGTGCCTTTGGCAAGCCAGCTTCTTTTTTGTACGCCTGGGCTAAGGCAACGGTCATTAATACCGGGTCAATCGCCCTGCTTGCCTTTGTGTTCGGCGACTACATGAGCAAAGTGATCAATTTGGGCGCGCATTCAACCGCGCTCTGGGCGATTGGAATTGTCGTCGCCATGACCCTGATTAACTTGATTGGCTTACATGCGGCGTCGTGGGTGCAGACCTGTCTGACTATGATTGAAGTGACGGGTTTAGTGTGTGTCGTGGTGGCAGGCTTTGTATTGTCGGGCGAGGCGCCTGCGTCGCCAGCTTTGTTTTCGTCTTCACCAAGCTTAGGCATGTTTGGGTTGTCGATGGTTTTTGTTTTGCTGACGTATGGTGGCTGGAACGAAGCCGCCTACATCTCGGCCGAAGTGCGAGGGGGAAAGCGTGCGATTGTGCCGGTCATCGTGATCAGCATCATGCTTCTGACACTGATTTATTTGCTTTTCAATATCGCGGTACTCGCGGGCCTGGGCCTATCGGGCTTAGCAGGCAGTAAAGCGGTGGCAGCCGACCTGATGGGTAAGGCCTTTGGCCCTTGGGGCGAAAAAGCGCTTGGTATTTTTGTGGCTGTTGCTGCTTTGACCAGTATCAATGCGACCATGATTGTTGGCGCGCGTACAAATTATGCTTTGGGCCGCGACTGGCCCGCTTTACGTTTTATGGGTAACTGGCACGCTGAGCGTGGTTCGCCCGTCGCAGCCTACTGTGTGCAATCCCTTTTAAGCCTAGCCTTGGTTGGTCTAGGCATTTGGCAGACCGACGGTTTTGAAGTCATGGTTGAATTTACGGCACCGGTATTTTGGGCCTTTTTATTTTTGGTTGGCGTGTCGCTTTTTGTGCTGCGAGTCAAAGATCCCCAAGCAGAGCGGCCGTTTAAAGTGCCGCTTTACCCTCTTACACCGATTTTGTTTTGTTTGACCTGTGCCTTTCTCACGTATTCGAGCGTGACCTACGCAATGAGTAAAGGGGCGGTTTATATTTCTTTACTGGTGATGGCGGTCGGGGTGGTGGCCTTGGTGATTACGCACCTTTCAAACAAGCGAGCCTGAGCGCGCAACGCAGGCTCGCATCTTGCTGCGGTAAACATCGAGGGTGGCGCTTAGCGCAATGCCCCTCAGTGCGCCAACCCTAACACGGCCAGGCTTTCAGCATACGCCACGGCGGTTTCACACAAAAAAACGACGACGTCTTGGGGTTCCATGTTTTCTAGAATTTGGACGACTTGCTCTGTGATATCGCCCGCAGCCTCGATGCCAGCGACGTGCACTTGCGCCCCACTCTCAAAGACGGCGAGGGGGATTAGTTTTTCGACCACTGCCATGTCAACCGCAGAGATAACGATGTAGGCGCGGACATGCAAATCATCAGCATTGACCTCAAGCACAACGCCGGTCTCGAGTGTTTCGAGAATCTTGCTCGTAATCATGAGATCCATGCTGGCTTCTTTGTGAATGCTTAAGCCGCTTTTGCGGTTAAGACTTTTTCTTCTAGGGCCTCGATTAGCGCGCACAGCATTTGATTGAGTTCGGCGCACATCAGGGTGAAATCGCCGTCAAACTGTTCGTTGGCGTCGGTGGGCATATTTTGTTCAGACTGATCCAGAATATCTTGAGCGACGACGCGTTTGATATCCAGATTTTCAGTCAAGACAAACGAGACGCGATCATTGAAGGTGAGGGCTAGGCGCATACATTGTTTGCCGGACTTGATGTGCTTTTGGATGTCATCGCTATCGAGTGCGTGTTTGACATAGCGCACCGCCGCAGCCTTGTCGCCCCCCGCACGCAATTCTGCATCTTGATCTACCGAAAAGTTTGCCGGGCCGTGTCCGCCCAATACCCAGTCTGTCATCGCTGCAGCCGGACTGATGGTGACTTGGATTGGCTCGACCGGAAACGGATAGAGTGCCTTGCCGAGTGCGGTGAGGATTTCTTCAGACTTTGACGCTGAAGCCGTATCAATCACGAGCCAGTGATTGACCGGGTCAATCCAGACTCGGGTGTCGCGGGCCAGACTAAAGGCGCGTGGCAGTAGGGCTTGTGTGACCTCTTCTTTCAGGTCACGCAGTTGCTTGCGCCCGGGTTTAAAGCCTTGTTGGTCTTCAAGCTCTTGGGCGCGCACTTTAGCAAACTGATTGATGACCGACGTAGGTAGCAATTTTTTTTCGGTACGGTAGGCGCACAAAATTTGGCGACTCACTCCGTAAGCAAAACGTACATCTTCTTCGCGTGGGGCCACCCAGCCAACAGACAAAGGAGCAGCAGCGCCAGCGGATACAAACTGTTCCTTGGCTAAAAGTGCGTCGAGCTGAGAGGCTGTCCAGGCAAAAGACGGTGATAGACGAAATAATTTGAGATTTTTAAACCACATGACGCACTCGCAAAAAAGAAATCGATTCTAGCCGATGCCCTAGACAAGGCGGGCTGCGTCGCAGGTCAGTTTTGTCCAGTCATGCCCTCGAAGGTCGTATGAATGATCAGATCAACAATATCTTGGTCTGAGAAAGCACCGCCCATTTTTAAGAAGTCTGCAACCGGATCGCACGATCGAGCAAAAATTGTGTACAAGATAACTTCGCCCGGCAGCGAGGCGGATAAGGTACGCACGGCCTGAGCCTGTTCAATCCAGTCACCGAGTTGTTCGGTGAGCGTACTTAAACGATCAATGTAAGGTGGGTAGGCCAACAGTGCTTGTTGAATGCTTGAGCGAGTCGACGGCAATAATGGCATAGTGCCGCCTAAGTGCTCGGTGACAGCCCAGCGCACAACGGCTTTGAGTTTGTCGAGCGGCGTGTGATGCTCGGGCAATCCGTGAGCAAGCGCTAGGGCGCTGTCGAGCAGACGCGTCATCGAGGCTGCAGCCAACTGCTCTTTCGATTGAAAATGTTTGTACAGACTGGCTTTAGCAATGCCGACATCGGCCGCCACCTCATCCATAGTCATGAGGTCAAACCCTTTTTGTGCGAGTAGCCGGTTCACTGCATCAAGAATTGCATTCTCGCGAAATTGCAACTGCTGTTGCTTGAATGACAGTTTGACAGGAGCAGTTTCGATCATTCGGGGTCGCCAAGGGATGCAGGCCAAGATACACACAAAATTGTGTCTAATAAGTATATTTTATTACTGTTTAGTATTTTTTTATACTTTATAGTGTAGATTGTTAAGATTCATTCTTTTTATATAGATAAAGTTTAATTATGCCTGCACGCGCGGCCCTTGACGATGTTTCTTCGCTGTTTCAGTCGCCTGACTTACCGGAGCACGTGGTGGCGCAGACCGGTAGCACTTGGAAGGTGTGCGGCGAGGGCGTTTTTAGCTGGAGCGTTTTTAAGTTTTATCGCATCCGCTTGCTCAGTCGCACGGGCCACTTTGATGCCTCACAACCACACCTCCTAGATCTGGCCTACTTGCGTAAACTCTCTGCGCAGCAAATTATTACGATTTCCCTGCAAGAAATCCAGAGGCTAATGGCACCATCTTCAGAACAGCTGGCAAGTTGGCGTCATGCCCTTGAGGCGATCGTGCCCGATGTTGGTCTTGGTGATCGCCTGCTAGGTTGGTTTGTGCCGGGTAAAGGGGTGTACTTTTTTTCGGCGCACGCCGCGCTAGAGGCGATTCTTGAACCCGCCTTTGCCAAGGCCTTTGCAGCGATTTGGCTCGATCCCAATACGCAACGGCCAGCGCTCCGTCTGGCGTTGCTTGGTGTAGGTCGCGATACGCCATGACTCTGCAGCCAAACAGCTTGGCCACCAGGCCCGCGGCGGCAAGCCGGGTCGCTGTCGTTGGCTCGGGCATCGCAGGATTGTCCACAGCGTGGCTTTTAGCAGATCAATACCGTGTCACGCTCTTTGAAGCGGGAGACTATTTTGGCGGCCACTCCAATACGGTTGACGTGACGCTCGAGGGCGTCACGCATCCGGTAGATACTGGATTTTTAGTACATAACGATCTGACTTATCCCAATCTTGGTCCGCTCTTAGCCTATCTAGGCGTTCCTGTTCACGCCAGCGATATGTCCTTTGGTGTGTCGATTCACGAGCCAGACATCGAGTGGGCAGGTACCAATCTTCGTTCTGTTTTTGCGCAGCCGAGTAATCTTTTGCGGCCAAAGTTTCTTGGTATGTTGCGAGACATTTTGCGCTTTAACCGCGAGGCCGAACGCTATCTGCTTGAAGTGCGTCAAACCCCAATGACCTTGGGCGCTTTACTGACGCGTGAAAAGTTCGGGCGACCTATGCAAGAGTGGTACTTGTTACCGATGGCTGCAGCGATTTGGTCAGCGCCAGTCAGTGCTGTACTTGAGTTTTCAGCAGTGACTTTTCTGTCTTTTTGTCTGAATCATCGGCTGTTGCAAATCGAAAACCGCCCGCAATGGAAAACTATTTTAGGTGGCTCGCGGCTTTACGTGCAGGCGATGCTCGAGCGACTGACTGATGCACGTCTGACCTGCCCGGTGACGCAGGTGCGACGCACCGCAGAGTCTGTGGTGGTGAGTTCGCCGCGAGGTGACGAGAGCTTTGATGCTGTGGTGATGGCTTGTCACGCACCTACCACGCTTGCCTTGCTTGACTCCACGCCCAACGAGCAACGCGTGCTCTCGGGTTTTGATTATCAAACGAACGAAGCTATTTTGCACACCGATGTGGCCTTGTTACCCAGACGCCAAAAGGTGTGGTCCGCCTGGAATTACATGGCCGCGGGTGGGCAGGGGGCCGAGCGCCCTGTCGCTGTGAGCTATTTAATTAACCAGCTGCAGCCCTTGCCGTTTAAGACGCCGGTGATCGTCACGCTGAATCCACATCGGCCACCCGACCCCGCCAAGGTGATCGCGCGGTTTTCATACGAACATCCGGTTCTCGATCATGCTGCGAGTCTGGCCCAGTCAGAATTACCTACCTTGCAAGGTCAACAAAGAACTTGGTTTTGTGGTGCTTGGACCGGATTTGGTTTTCACGAGGACGGCTTGAAATCTGCGCTGCGCGTGGCGCGTGCGTTTGGCGTAGAGCCTCCCTGGCAAGCGACCTATGATTAACGACACAACTAGGCAAGAGTCCCTTTTGCTGTGCCGTGGGCGCGTGATGCACGCACGCTTGCGTCCGTTTGTGCATCGGTTTGTCTACCGAGTATTTTGCTTGCGCCTGCGGCTAGATCAGCCTGATGACTTAGCGCGTTACAACAGTTGGTTATTTGGCGTTGAACGTGCACGCCCCGTCAGTTTTCGGGCGTGTGACCACGGTGCGCGTGACGGTACAGCTTTGCTGCCATGGCTTGTGGGCGTGCTTGAGGCAAGTGAACTGCGCTTTGAAAGAGGGGCGGTTTGGCTACAGTGTTTTCCCCGCGTCTTTGGTTATGTCTTTAATCCAGTGAGTTTTTGGCTGATTCATGACAAAGGGGGTGAGCTCAGAGCATTGCTTGCCGAGGTCAACAACACCTTCGGGCAGCGCCATCAATATCTTTTGACTGCGCCGAACGCAGAACCGATTCAGGCGAGCACAAAGCTTAGTTGTAAAAAGGTGTTTCATGTGTCTCCCTTTTGCGCCGTGCAGGGACTCTACGAGTTTGAGTTAGACGAACGCGCGGGTCAACCGAGGCTCGCCATTGATTATTTTGATTCAGAACAAGAGCTCAGCCCTTTGCTGCGCACTGCCATTGTCGTGCGGCCCGAACCCTTGCGCACGCGCGCTTTGCTCGCTGCTCTGCTGAGCATGCCCATGATGACGTTCGGGGTGATGCTGCGCATTCACCTGCAAGCTTTCAAGCTTTGGCGGCAGGGGGCAAAATACCGCTCAAAGCCACCTTTGCCGCAAGACGAAGTGACACATAACTTTAAGCTTTAAAAAATGAGTACGTAAGAGCAATGTTTTTTTTCCGAGATCTGCGAATGAAGCAACAGGACAAACAGTTTTTTTTTAAGGTTTGCAAATGAGTCTGCAAGAACAACAACTCTCACTTGCCTCAACGCGCTTGCGTTGGTCAGGTCGTTTGTTGCTTAAGCTTTTAAAACATATCACGCACGGCTCGCTGACGCTGACCGACCCACAGGGCTCGAGTATTGAGCTCGGTCAGGCGGGTAGCCCGCTACACGCCTCGCTGCACATCTACGACTGGCGGGCGGCCGGTTTGATTTTGCGTCAGGGTGATGTTGGCTTTGCCGAAAGTCTGCGTCGCGGTTGGGTAGACTCACCCAATCTACTCGCTTTGTTCACCCTGGCGTTGCGCAACGAACAGGTCTCAGAGGCGGTCGACGGGCACTGGTGGGCCTTGCTACTCAGAAAACTATCTCACTGGGTGCTCAAGGACAATAGTCGCAAGGGTAGTCGTCGCAACATCTTAAGTCACTACGATGTGGGCAATGCCTTTTATCGGCTTTGGTTAGATCCATCAATGACTTACTCGGCGGGTTGGTTCGAAGGCGATTCGCTGCGCCCTTTACAGACTGCGCAAGAGGCAAAGTACGATCGTATTTTGAATCAATTACAGGCCACGCCTGGGCAAACAGTACTCGAGGTCGGCTGTGGCTGGGGCGGGTTTGCTCAGCGCGCAGCTCAACGTGGCTTAAAAGTGGTCGGCATCACGTTGTCAGATGCACAGCTTGATTGGGCCACACAACGCATCCAAGAAGCAGGCCTGAGTCAACAGGTGTTGTTGCGTCTGCAAGACTATCGCGACGTGCCTGAACAGTTTGACCATATCGTTTCAATCGAGATGTTCGAAGCCGTGGGCCTGCTGCATTGGCCAAGTTACTTTCAAATGTTGGCGCGTTGTCTGAAGCCCGGCGGACGGGTGGTGGTACAGAGCATCGACATTGAGAATCAACGCTTTGATGCCTACCGACGTGGGACAGATTTTATTCAACAATATATTTTTCCGGGCGGCATGTTACCAAGTCCGACGCGCTTTGAAAAAGAGTGCGAGGCGGCGGGGTTGCACGTACACGAAACCTTGTCTTTTGGTTTGGACTATGCCGAGACCCTCAGACGCTGGGCACAGCAATTTGAAGCCTCAATTGCCAGCATTCGCGAGCAAGGGTACGACGAAGCGTTTGTGCGGATTTGGCGGATGTATTTGGCCTATTGCGAAGCCGGGTTCAGAGAACAACGAACGGATGTTAAACAATGGACACTATGCGTAAATTAATCTGTGCAGTCCTGTTGCTTGGTGCGCTGTGCGCGCAGGCATTGGCGAGCGGCTCGACCCCATTTTTGCCAAACGCGCATTTAGTGGGGAAGGGCCAGTTCACTCGGTTTGGTTTTTCAGTTTACGAGGCGCGCTTATGGGCGCCACTTGGGCGTTACATCCAGGGTGAGCCCTTTGCACTGTCTTTGACCTACTCACGTGAAATCGCGGGTGAGCGTTTGGTGCAGGCTTCAGTTGACGAGATGCAAAAGCTGCAGGCGCCGCTTGCCCAGAATACCCAGTGGCGCGGGGCGCTTGAACGCGTGTTGCCCAATGTGGTCGCGGGCGACACCATTACTGGGGTGTATCAACCGGGGCAAGGTGCCACATTTTTTCATCGTGAGCGGCAGACCGGGCAAATTAGTGAGGAATTGGCCAGACATTTTTTTGCGATCTGGTTGGATCCTCGCACGAGTGAGCCAGGTTTGCGTCAAGCCTTGCTGGGTGCGCAGCGGTGACGAAGGTGGGCCTGCTGGGCTATTCGGCGCTTAGTCTGCCACTGGCGATGTCGATGATGCCCATTTATATGATTTCGCCTAAATTTTACGGCGATGTGCTTGGGCTTGAATTAGCAGCCTTAGGCGCGGTTTTGTTTTTGACTCGTCTGCTCGACACCGCGCAAGATCCTTGGCTCGGGCGTTTAGTGGATGCCGTACAGCGGCGAAAGAATGCCTGGGCCTGGCTCATGGTCGGTGCAGCGTGTGTCTTGGGAGTTGGATTTGTGCTCTTGTTTACGCCACCAGCGTGGTCGGATACGGGCTTGTTAGTGTGGCTGGCGGGTTCGCTCGTGCTGGTGTACGGCGCGCACAGTTTATTGAGCGTCTGTTACCTGACGTGGGGTGCACGCTTGACCGACGATTTGAACGGCAGAGCTCGCGTCACAGCCTGGCGCGAAGCGTTCGGCTTAGTCGGAGTGATCACGGCTTCAGTCTTGCCCGCGGTTTGGGTCGCGCAGCACGGAGCACGGGTCGGGTATCAATGGTTCGCGTGGTTGTTTGCCGCGTGTCTGCTGCTTTTGCTGGGATGTACGCTTGTCTGGTCGCCAAAGCCGCAACCCGCGCCTAAGCAAACTCGCGAGCGTTGGCGCGAGGCTTTGGCGCCGCCGGACGTGCGTCGCGTGCTGTGGTTTTATTTGTTCAATGCCATATCCGTTGCGGTGCCGGCAACCTTGGTGTTGTTCTTTATTGCTGATGTGGTGCAGTCGCCCGAACAGGCCGGGCTTTTTTTAGGGCTCTATTTCTTAGCAGGCATGTTGGCCTTGCCCCTCTGGGTGATGCTTGCAGATCGTATTGGCAAAGCGCCAGCTTGGCTGATCGGCAGTGGTCTGGCTGCGGTGTCGTTGTTGTGCGCGTATTGGGTGGGCGCGGGCGATGTCTTTTTTTATGGTTTGGTGTGCGTGGTGGCAGGAACCGGACTTGGCGCTGATGTCGCGTTGCCGCCCGCAATGCTGGCCGATGCAATACCACCCACTCACCGCCAAAGTACGGGTTTTTACTTTGGGATTTGGGTGCTGCTCGGTAAGTTCGCACTGGCGCTTGCTGCAGGTTTAGCCTTGCCCGCCTTACAATTATTTGGCTATCAACCCGGGCGTACCGAGTCAGTTTTACCCCTGAGCCTGTTGTATACGCTGTTGCCCTTGTTTTTTAAGCTGATGGCGATGGGCGTTTTATTTTCTAGCACCTTTGAATATTTTTTTACGCGAGTGCACGCTCGCAAGGAGTCATGATGAGATTAAAAACCTGGATCGCTTCGGCCACTGCCGCGTTATTGACGGCCTGCGGAAGTGTTGATGTTGCGCACTACGCGGCAGAAAAGCCAACACTCGAACTGCCAACTTTTTTTAACGGCACGATTGATGCCTGGGGCATCTTTCAAAAGCGCAGCGGTGAAGTGGCGCGCCGCTTCAATGTTGAAATTCAAGCCAGCTGGATCAGCCCTAACGAGGGCACGTTAGACGAGCGCTTTACCTACTCTGACGGCGAAAAACAACGGCGTGTGTGGACACTCAAGCGGCAGGCGGATGGCAGCTGGCAAGGGACTGCCGATGATGTCGTCGGTGTGGCAACTGGGCGCGTGTCGGGTAATGCCTTACGCTGGACCTACGTTTTACGTTTACCGGTTGATGGCAAAGAGTATCTGGTGAACTTTGATGACTGGATGTGGCAGATGGATGAGTCCTCGATGATGAATCGTTCAACCATGTCAAAATTCGGGATCGATCTGGGCGAAGTGACGCTGTTTTTTCGTAAGCGCGGCGAGGTCAAGCCCTCATGATGAAAGCGCTTAATCCACCAATCACCACTTGGACGGGTAAGCGGGTCTGGCTGATCGGGGCTTCGAGCGGGATCGGAGCGGCCCTGGCAGAAAGCCTGTTGACAGCAGGCGCAAGCGTAGTGTTGTCGGCCAGACGGGCCGAGCAATTGACCACCATTGCGGCGCCGCACTCAACCGCATACGTGGTGCCCTTTGACGTGACAGAGACCGAGGCATGGCCGCTGGCCCTGGCCCAAGTGCTTGAGCACTTGGGTCACATCGATCTGGTCGTGTTGGGTGCGGCTCGTTATGATCCGACACACAGTTGGACAATTGATCTTGAGCAAGCTGAAAAAAGTTTCGATCTGAACGTTGTGAGCGTTTATCGGGGACTCTCTGTGATCGTGCCTCATCTGCTTGAGCAAGGATGTGGGGGCGTGTCGCTCATTGCTAGTATCTCTGGCTATACGGGTTTGCCGCGGGCCTTGATCTATGGTGCCACCAAAGCCGCCTTGCAAAACCTTTGCGAGACGCTCTATTTTGAACTGGCGCCCAAGGGACTTGCTGTGTATCTGATCAATCCGGGCTTTGTGCAAACCCCGATGACTTCGGGTAATGATTTTCCGATGCCGGGGTTACTGACACCCCAACAGGCCGCGCAGGCGATCATGCGGGGTTTTGAGCGCGGGCACTTTGAGATTCGATTTCCCAAAGCGTTTTCTTTTACGCTGCGCTTGATCAGTATGCTGCCTGATCGCTTGCGCTTCGCGCTTTTACATCAGACGACAGGAATGTGATGACGTCCTTTCATGCTCGCTTTGACGAATTGGCTGAGTGGTTTGAAACGCTGACCCCCGCGTCTTTACAAAGTATTGCCAACGTCTATGCTCAGAGCGCCACGTTTCGCGATCCGTTTAATGACTTGCGCGGAGTGGCGAGTGTGCGTCAGGTGTACCAACACATGTTCGAGACACTTGTTGAACCACGCTTCGTGATCACAAGCAAGCTGATCGAGTCTGCCAGTGCTTTCATGACCTGGCGTTTTTTGTTCACGAGCCGTGGCAAGGCCTACGTGATCGAAGGGAGTACTCATTTCGTCCTCGACGAACAGGGGCTGATCGCGATTCATCGGGATTACTGGGATGCTGCGCAAGAACTCTATGAAAAGATACCGGTGTTAGGTGCGGTACTGAGAGGTTTACGGCGAAAATTATCCATTCCCAACGCCTAGCGCGGCGATAAACACGCGTAAAAAAAGCCCCTTAGGGGCTTTTTTTACGACACCCTTGCAAAAAATGCTTAGGTGGTCGGTTTCGAGTGCTTACATGCTATCTGGCAGAGTCACCACGCAGCGTTGGGTAACGTACGTGGTCGACTAGGTCTTGAATGTCTTTACGTGGGGCAGGGGTCAATAAGCTGACGATGATAATCAGCGCGAAACCCAGCGGTACACCAAAGACACCGGCAGAAATTGGCAGAATGCCGTACCACAACTCGATTGGCGAGGTCACGCCAAAGATGCCGCGCAGCCAGGGCTGTGTGGTGACCATGTAGTAAAACGTAACCCCCAAACCACCCGACATACCAACGATTGCACCCCACTTATTCGCACGCTTCCAGAAAATACCCAGAGTGAGTGCCGGGAAAAACGCTGCAGCCGCAAACGAGAACGCAGCAGACACCAAGAACAAAATATCCGCCGGTTTTTGCGCTGCTACATAGGCTGCAGCTAAAGCGACGACTAGCAACAAGATTTTAGAAATCAAGACCCGACGCGCGGTGGGTGCGTTGGGATTGATCATCTTGTAGTAGAGGTCGTGCGACAAAGCGTTTGCAATCGTCAGCAGCAAGCCGTCTGCCGTTGACAGCGCAGCAGCTAAACCGCCTGCAGCGACCATACCTGAGATCACGTAGGGCAAGCCACCAATCTCTGGCGTGGCCAACACGACAATATCGCCACCGATACGGATTTCACCTAATTGAAGGATGCCGTCTTTATTGATGTCAATGATTGACAACAGGTTAGGGTCGACCGTGCTCCATTGTGAGATCCAAGCGGGCAGCTTATCAAACGGCGTGCCCACCAAGACATGGAACATTTCATACTTAACCAACACGGCGAGCGCCGGTGCGGTGAAGTACAGCAAGAAAATAAAGAACAACGACCATGTCACAGACTCACGCGCTTGTTTGACTGAAGGCGTCGTGTAATAGCGCATCAGAATGTGCGGTAAAGCCGCCGTGCCAACCATCAAGCAAAAGATCAAGGCCAAGAAGTTTCGACGCGAAGTGTCGAACGCTGTTTTGGCTTTTTCATCGCCGTTCGGATCGCCCGCGAACTGATTGGCATGTCGTGGCATGCCACCCAAGGGTGCAGTGCGTGCCATGTTGGTTGTTTTATCTCTGGTGTATTGAGCCTTGGCGGCGGCCTCAGTGGCAGGAAGTGCTGCTAAGGCTTTAGCAGCGACGTCTTGCTGTGCTTTAGGTGCGTTGGCCGACTTTAAATCGGCAATAGCTTTTTCTGCCGCAGCCTTGTCGGCAGCCATTGCGGCTGGCACATTTTTGAGTTTGGCGTCGGCATCATCTGCACGTTTTTTAAACGCAGCGATCACTTCAAGCTCTTTCGGGTCTTTCAGCAGTTGTGCTTCTTTTGCTGTGACCTTCTCAAGCTGATAGCCGTAGATCGCCTGTGGGATTGGGTTGCCCGTTTGTTTGACTGAGAGCCAAATCACAGGCACTAAGTAGGCGATGATTAGGATGATGTACTGGGCAACTTGAGTCCAGGTCACGGCACGCATGCCGCCCAAGAACGAGCAAACCAGAATGCCGCCTAAGCCCAAGAAGATACCAATCTCAAAAGGCACGCCAGACAAACGGGTGGTAATCAGACCCACGCCATAGATCTGGGCGACAACATAGGTGAATGAGCACAAAATCGCGGCAATAATCCCTAGTAACCTTGGCAGGTTGCCGTCGTAGCGCTCGCCCAAGAAGTCGGGGATGGTGAATTGCCCAAACTTACGCAGGTAAGGTGCCAAAAACAGCGCGACCAAACAATAGCCGCCGGTCCAGCCCATAATAAAGGCAAGACCGCTATAGCCGGTTAAATACAACGTACCGGCCATACCAATGAATGAGGCCGCAGACATCCAGTCGGCCCCAGTCGCCATACCGTTATACAAGGCTGGCACTCTGCGACCCGCAACGTAATATTCAGCAGCGTCATTGGTGCGACTCATGAAACCAATGCCCGCATAGAGCAGGACCGTGGCTGCTAAAAAGACATAACCGATCCAGGCACGGGTCAGGCCCATCTGTTCAGCAACAGCCAGCACAGCAACGAAAGCAATAAAGCCACCGGTGTACCAGGTATAAACTTTATTGAGCTGTTTTTTAAACGCCGAGTTAGTGGTGTTTGATGCAAACACACCGCCCTCGTTAGGTGTCATTCCGGCCATGTTATTCGTCCTCGTCTTCGCTCACGCCGTGCTGCACGTCGAGCTTGTTCATGTAATTGGCATAAAACCAAATAATTAGGCAATAAACCACCAACGACCCTTGCGCCCCCATCCAGAAGCTAAAAGGCCAGCCAAAAAAAGTGAAGTTCAGATCGCGCGCAAAATAGCTCACGACAAAGGTGACCACAAACCAGATCAACAACAAGATCGCTGAGATCCTTAAGTTTGCTTGCCAGTAGGTCCGATGTTTTTCGGTTAATTGCACGATGATGCCTCCTCGACGTTTTTACAGGCCAGATTGCTCTGGGTTGTTTCAGCCTCGACTCGGCCTAGGCCAAATCGAATCATAAAAAAATTAAAAATTAAAAAATCAATAAAGAGCGTTGTTGCAAGAAACATGACAAATCACAGACAATAACTAGCTTTTTGAAATCTCAAATCAGACTTCAGCCAGATAATCCTGTTTCGCGCTCAAGTTGCGCGGCAAACTTTGGTTCAAAGCCCTTCAGATGTTTGATGATTTTTTTTGCGGCCTCGGGCGCACCGCGATCGAGATGGACGCGAGCCAGTTGATACCAGGCGTAGGGGCTCATCGGCTGCAGCTTGGTATTTTGCTCGAGCGCCTCAGTGGCGTCTACCAAGCGACCTTGCTCGATCAGGACCAAGCCCAAGCCATACCAAGCCTGATCTAGCTTAGAGTTCAGCGCTAAGGCTCGACGAAACGAGGACTCTGCCTCACTTAGGTGCCCCAGTTCTTGCTGCAGATATCCAAGGTTGAACCAAGCCGAAACCGGAGCGCGCTCATCGCTTACCAGTTGTTGATAGACCTTGACTGCGCCGGCCTGATCGCCTGTCTCAGCCTTCAAGTGGGCGAGGCTTGACAGGGCATATATGTCTTTTGGATCGCGCTCGAGCATGTCTGAAAAAATATCAGTCGCTTTCTTTTTTGCGCCAACAACGATACAGCTAATGGCTGCCCACTTATGCCAATGCCACGTGAAATCAACGTTCATTTGCATGCCTGCACCCCAACTGACACACAGTGTTCAATTTTGACGACGGTCACAGTGAGGTATAGCGCAGCCACAACACAGAATCCTACAAAGGGATGATGGCGCGCGGCGATTTGTTTAGGAGAAATCAGCGCAGCCAAGAAAGTCCAAGGCTTATTGATCACTTCAAAAAGTTGATAAAACAAGTTGGTGTCTCGTTTAGCGCCAGCAATAATAAACAACAGACCCTGGCCGGCAAGTGCCCAAAGGCCAATGTATAAGATCAATTGCAGAAGGTTCAAAGTGAATAACAACTCATGTCTCCGTCAAAAGCTTTTGCGCGTTGAACTGCGCCCGTCATCGCTGTTAACTTTCCCTAATGTAAGGTCTTTATCTGACGTGTGACTGACACGGGTGCGGCAATTAAACACTAGCCTGTCTGCGAACCTAATTTGCTTTAAACGCTTAGCATTTTCCCTTAGGTGTTAACCCTATTTTGTGCGTGTAACCATCCATTTCGATGAGGGTGTACAACGGGTCTGTTATTGCGATTTAGGTGAGGGTGCGCAGCGGCTTAGTTGCCGCGCTTTGGGTAAAGGTGCGCAGCGGCTTAGTCGTCGTGGCTAGAGTTTGTGAGGAAGCTCATTTCGAAACGAGCACCCGTTGCACTACTTTCATCGCCAGATAACTCACTGACACAGATGTCGGCTCGGTGGCGTTGCGCAATCTCTTTGACGATCGCAAGTCCTAACCCGCTGCCCTCTGCCTTTGCACCGAGAACCCGATAGAACCGATCAAACACTCGAGAGCGCTCTTCAGCCAAAATGCCGGGCCCAGAGTCTTGAACAGAGAGCACAATAGCGTTCAAGCGTTTGGTCACCGCCACGGTGATGTGCCCAGGTGCTGGGGTGTAGCGCAAGGCGTTATCAATCAGGTTATTGATTGCCTCTGCCAAAAGAATAGGCTCCGCTGGAATGATCAGGGGATGGTCCGGGCCCTCAAAGCCAATGTAAAGACCTTGCCTGAGTGCTTGATCGACCCACAACAACGTCTGTTCGCGTGCTAGCGCCACGAGATCAATTGGACTGAGCTTGAGGTCGTTGGGATTTTCTGCCGAGGCCATTAACAGCAGTTGATTCACTAAGCGAGTGGCGCGTTGCGTGCCTTGAACAATTTGCAGCAGACTCGCTTGGGTTTGCGCCTGAGCGTCACTGCGCAGCGCGAGTTCGGCCTGAGTCCGTAAGCCGGCCAGCGGTGTCTTAAGCTGGTGTGCCGCGTCAGCAACAAAACGCCGTTGCGTCAGGACGTTGGCTTCTAGCCTGATCAAAAGATGATTCATCGCTGTGATCAAGGGTTCAATTTCTGATGGTGCAGCATGCCGGTCGATTGGCGATAAATCGTCCGGGCGCCGAGCACGTAAGCGTTTTTGCAACGCATTGATAGGTGCGATGCCGCTTGACAAGCCAAACCAAATTAAAAACGCTGCAATTGGTAGCACAAAAAATTGTGGAAAGATCACACCTTTAATAATGTCGTTGGCGAATTTAGTGCGTTGATCGATCGACTCTGCCGCGAGTAAAAGTATGGGAGCGCTGTTACGTTGTCCGAAATCGTTCCACAAATAGGCCACACGGATTTCAAAATCTCGCAGAGTGTAATTTTGGTAATAAACGTGATTTTTTTTCTCGTTCGGTGTGAATTGGGGAGAGGGCAGTTCGGTATCCCCACCGAGAAGCTCTCCGCTGCTAGCTGAGACTTTCCAGAATACTCCATCGTTTTCTCGGGTGCGTAACGCCAGACGCGCGGGTGCTGAAATCTTTAACACCGCTTTATTATCTTCAATTTCTACCTGTTGTCCCAAAATCAGCAAGGCATTTGCTAAATTTTTGTCGAAAGGTCCATTCGCTAAGTTTTGAGCAACCACGTAGGTGATGGCGATGCTCATTGGCCACAATAAAAAAAGTGGTGCGAGGAGCCAGTCGAGAATCTCACCTAGCAGTGAGCGGCGAGCGGGAGCATCAAATGCCGCCGGGCCCTCTGCAGGTTGAGCGGCGTCGGGTTCACTTTTTGGCAGCGTGTGTGCAGGGATGACGCTTGAATTTTGCATAAAGGCCGTCTGTGGCTAAAGGCGCTTGTCCTTCAGCGTTGAGTAACTGGTGCAGACGCTTCACGTTCGAGGCAATAACCAAGCCCGCGAACGGTCGCGATTTTTACACCGCTGTCTTCAAGCTTTTTACGCAGTCGATGCACATACACTTCAATCGCGTTCGAACTGACTTCTTCGCCCCATTCGCAAAGGTGGTCAACGATTTGGGTTTTACTGACCATGCGGCCGCTGCGCGTTAATAAAATCTCTAGCAAACTGACTTCGCGAGCAGACAGTTCGAGCGGTTGATTGTTGACCGAAGCAACTCGTCCGGTTTGATCGAACTCAAGTTTGCCATGGAGCAAGAGCGTACCGCCGCCGCCGGCACCACGTCGGGCAAGGGCTCGCACGCGCGCTTCAAGTTCTGACAACGAGAAAGGTTTCGCCATATAGTCATCGGCGCCGTGATCAAGCCCGTTGACCCGTTGCTCAATGCTGTCGGCCGCCGTCAAAATCAACACAGGTAGGCGTGACTGTCGTGCCCGCAAACGGTTGAGAACGGCAAGGCCCGATAGCCGAGGCAAGCCTAAATCAAGAATGAGCAGGTCGAACTCTTGGGCCATCAGCGCGGCGTCTGCCGCGATTCCATCGCTGACCGCGTCCACTGCATAGCCATGCTGACGCAAAGAACGCGTCAAACCATCGGTCAAAATACTATCATCCTCTGCGATCAGAATACGCATGGTCAAAAAGAGCCAATCAGTCATGAACAAAGGCTATTCTGTCATAGCATCTAGGTTCTTCCTAAGAAGTTATCCAGAATGAGGGTTATCCCTAGCTTTAATATTTATTGTAAAAAGATCTTGCACTACTGTTTATTTGTACAGTATAATTATTTTATTAATTTCTCCCTTAAGGATTTGTTATGGACGAAAAAGCCCTCAAAGCTGGCTCCCCCGAAAAAGCAAAGGCGCTGCTTGCAGCACTTGCGCAAATCGAAAAGCAGTTTGGCAAAGGATCCGTCATGCGCTACGGTGATAACGAGGTCGAACATGACATTCAAGTTGTTTCTACCGGCTCGCTGGGCTTAGATATCGCGCTGGGCGTGGGCGGTCTGCCACGTGGGCGCGTGATTGAAATCTACGGCCCTGAGTCCTCAGGCAAAACTACGCTCACGCTGCAAGTGATTGCCGAAATGCAAAAAGTCGGTGGTACTTGCGCGTTTATCGACGCAGAGCATGCGCTTGATGTGCAATATGCGTCTAAGGTAGGCGTCAATCTGACTGATTTGTTGATCTCTCAACCTGATACGGGTGAGCAGGCCCTCGAAATCACCGATGCGCTTGTCCGCTCGGGCTCGGTTGATTTGATCGTGATTGACTCTGTGGCAGCGCTCACACCAAAAGCCGAAATCGAAGGCGAAATGGGTGATTCCCTGCCTGGTTTGCAGGCTCGGCTAATGAGTCAGGCGCTGCGCAAACTCACCGCCAGCATCAAGCGTACGAATTGCATGGTGATTTTCATCAATCAAATCCGCATGAAAATCGGCGTCATGTTCGGTAACCCCGAAACCACCACGGGTGGTAATGCCCTTAAGTTTTACGCCTCGGTGCGGTTGGATATTCGCCGCATTGGTAGCATCAAAAAAGGTGACGAGGCTGTCGGTAACGAAACCCGCGTGAAGGTTGTTAAAAACAAAATCGCGCCACCTTTCAAACAAGCCGAATTCGACATCATGTATGGGGCTGGTATTTCTCGCGAAGGCGAGATCATTGATTTGGGCGTTGTTGCGGGCATCGTTGATAAAGCCGGTGCTTGGTTCAGTTACAACGGCGATCGCATTGGTCAGGGCAAAGACAACGTGCGTGAGTATTTGCGCGAGCATCCAGCCATGGCTGTTGAAATCGAAAATCGAGTTCGTGAAAAGCTCGGCGTAGTCGCTCGCACACCGTCGGTAGCTGAGGCCGCTGCCGCTGCGGCTGCACCTAAAGCAGCCTCAAGCAAAGCGTCAAAAGCCGTCGCAGCCAAGGCTGACTCCGACGGCGATCTGTGATTCTGTGATTCCGTGACTCTTTGTTTCTTTGATCCTGGGGCTCGTGCAGACAATGAATGACGAGTTCGGGTCGGTGCAAGCAGTTACCACTCAAGCCAAACCGCGGTCCGGCCTGTCCCTCAGGGCTCGGGCCGTTGGTTTATTGTCGCGGCGCGAGCATAGTCGCGTTGAACTGAGTCGCAAGCTCTCGGTGCATGCTCAGAGCCCCGACGAACTCAGTGAATTGCTCGACGCGTTAGCTAAAGAGGGCTGGCAGTCAGACGAGCGGTTCGTGCGGGGGTTCGTACATCGCAAAGCGGGGCAGCAAGGTTTAGTCAAAATTATTCAAGAATTGACCCAGCAGGGCATTGGTGCGACGCAAGTAGCTCAAGTACGGCTCGAACTCAAAGGTTCGGAGTTTGAACGTGCGCAAGGTGTTTGGCAAAAAAAATTCAGCCGAAGTGGCCCCCCATTGACTGCGCCTGACTATGCTCGCCAGGGTCGGTTTTTAGCCTCGCGTGGTTTTTCATCTGAGGTCATACACCGAGTTCTCAAAGAGCCGCCCGAGTACGAGACCTAAGTATTTTGCAAGTGCCCGCTGTTTGCTTCAGGCGTGGGCGCAACACAGCCTCTTCGAATCTCTAGTTAATCTCCCTTTGCTGCGCTATACTTATACGCTTTGCTGCACTGTGTCATTTGACAAGCCAAGCCCGTATGCCTTTGCCTTTATCTGCCTATCCCCGCAAGCCTCTGCACAATCGTTCGATTCAAGTCCATTCCTTTGAGCGTGAGGATGGGTTGTGGGATGTTGAGGCCGAACTGATCGATTCAAAAGCGTTTAGCTACTTCAAACGTGATGGTAGCGAGCAAAAAATTGGGCAGGCTTTTCATCACATGCACCTGCGCATCACGATCGACAGCACCTTCACTATTCTTGATGCCGTGGCTGCTTATGATGCTTCGCCCTTTGGTGAACCCTGCACCTCAATTGTTGGGGCGTATCGTGATCTGATCGGCATGAATCTACTTAAAAGTTTTCGCCAGCAGGTCAAAGAACGCTTTAGCCGCACCGCCGGCTGTACGCATATGACTGAATTAGCCGCCGTGTTACCCACGGCCGCAGTGCAAACCATGTCAGGCCAGCGTCGTAATGCGGCCGACCCCACAAAACGCCCGTATCAGTTAGGGGGTTGTACGGCGTGGCGTCTTGACGGTGCGATTACCAAAGATCACTACCCCCAGTGGTACGTTGCACCTGAAGTTATTGCAACAGAAGTCCCAAAAAAATAGTCTTCTCAGGTCGCTCCCGTTAGGTTTGGGAAGGCTTAAGTGCGTGAGTTGTTGTCATCATTATTTGTTTAACGTTCAGGATCCTTATGAAAATCCACGAGTATCAGGGCAAAGAGTTGCTGCGTCAGTTCGGTGTGGTCGTGCCACGCGGCATTCCGGTGTTTAGTGTCGACGAGGCGGTTGCTGCTGCCCAGACACTCGGGGGCCCAGTGTGGGTAGTGAAAGCGCAAATTCATGCGGGTGGACGGGGTAAGGGTGGTGGTGTGAAACTCGCGCGCTCTATTGAAGAAGTGCGCAAGATTTCTGGCGAAATTCTTGGCATGCAATTAATCACGCACCAGACCAGCGCGCAGGGCCAAAAGGTCAGGCGGCTGCTGATTGAAGAGGGCGCCGACATTAAAAAAGAATACTACGTTGGCATTGTGACCGATCGCGGGTCCCAACGTGTCTGCGTGATGGCTTCAAGTGAAGGTGGAATGGACATCGAAGAGGTGGCCGAAAATCATCCTGAAAAAATTCTTAAAGTTTTTGTCGATCCCGGTACCGGGTTGACAGAGGCAGACGCCCAAACGTTGGCGCGCGGAATCGGTGTGCCTGAAGCCTCAGTGGCTAAGGCGGGTGCCGAGTTTCAAAAGCTGTACAAAGTGTATTGGGATACCGATGCGTCTCTGGCTGAAATCAATCCTCTGATTTTGACCGGTAGCGGCGACATCATTTCGCTCGACGCCAAGTTTAATTTCGATACAAACGCATTGTTTCGTCATCCCGAGATCGTGGCCTATCGCGATCTTGACGAAGAAGACCCCGCCGAGATCGAAGCCAGCAAACACGAACTTGCTTATATTCAACTCGATGGCAACATCGGATGCTTAGTGAACGGCGCTGGTCTGGCCATGGCAACGATGGATGCCATTAAATTATTTGGTGGCGAACCGGCTAATTTTCTGGATGTAGGTGGTAGTGCCACGGCTGAGCGCGTGACTGAAGCGTTCAAAATCATGCTCAGCAACAAAGGCACCAAAGCCATTTTGGTCAATATTTTTGGTGGAATCATGCGCTGCGATGTGATCGCCCAAGGCGTGATCACTGCCTGCAAGGCTGTGAATTTGAGTGTGCCCTTGGTGGTACGTATGAAAGGCACCAACGAAGAGTTGGGCAAAAAAATGCTAGCCGATTCGGGTCTGCCTATTATTAGCGCCGACACAATGGCTGATGCCGCAACCCGCGTCGTTGCGGCGGCTAAATAATTCTGCCAAGGATACTGATATGTCGATTCTGATTAACAAAGATACAAAAGTGATTACTCAAGGTATTACCGGTAAAACCGGTCAATACCACACGCGCACTTCACGCGCCTACGCTAACGGCGAAGCGGCCTTTGTGGCCGGAGTGCATCCCAAAAAAGCGGGTGAAAACTTTGAGGGTATCCCGATTTTTGCATCGGTTAAAGACGCTAAAGCACAAACGGGCGCCAACGTGTCGGTGATTTATGTGCCGCCTGCGGGTGCCGCTGCAGCGATATGGGAAGGCATTGAAGCCGAACTGGATTTAGTGATTTGTATCACTGAAGGCATCCCCGTCCGTGATTTGCTTGAGATTAAGTATCGGATGGCTCAAATCAACAGCAAAACGCTTTTGTTGGGTCCAAACTGCCCAGGTTTAATTACACCAGATGAAATTAAGATTGGCATCATGCCAGGCCATATTCATCGCAAAGGCCGCATCGGGATTGTCAGCCGCTCAGGCACTCTCACCTATGAGGCTGTGGCGCAGGTGACCGAACTTGGCTTAGGTCAGTCAAGCGCAGTGGGCATCGGTGGCGACCCGATCAACGGCTTGAAGCACCTCGACGTGTTAAAGCTGTTCAATGAAGATCCTGAAACCGATGCTGTGATTATGATCGGTGAAATCGGCGGGCCTGACGAAGTCAACGCCGCATTGTGGGCAAAAGAGCACATGAAAAAGCCGATGGTTGGCTTTATTGCAGGCGTCACGGCACCCGCCGGTAAGCGCATGGGTCATGCAGGGGCCCTGATTTCTGGTGGCGCCGATACGGCCGATGCCAAGCTCGAAGTCATGGAAGCCTGCGGCATTCGCACCACGAAAAACCCCTCTGAAATGGGCAAGCTCCTGAAATCAGTTCTGTAATCTGGTTCTGTAAGACTTTAGAGCCTAATTCCATCAGTGCCGACCCGTTTTGCTGCGGGTCGGTTTTTTTTTGCTGGTCGTGTTCCAATTACGGTGTTTGGATCACTTTGGATTTCTCTGATGACAACCCCACCTCTGCCCGCTCAGCGCGGACAAACAATCCTGCAGCGCCTGTTGCTGCTGGCCGTGATTGGAATCGTCGCGACTGTTGTTTTTAACTATCTTCGCTAAGGGTTTGACTCGAGTGACTCTTGGCCGTTTAACCATCGCGACGCGTGCAAGCCGCCTTGCTCTTTGGCAGGCCGAGCACGTGCAGACGCGCTTAATGGCCTTGTACCCAAAGATGGAAGTCTCTTTACTAAAACTTAGCACTCGTGGCGATGAAATACTCGATCGCAGTTTGTCAAAGGTCGGCGGTAAGGGCCTGTTTGTGAAAGAGCTAGAGAACGCTCTGCTTGATGGTCGCGCCGACTTGGCCGTACATTCGCTTAAAGATATGCCGGTCGATATGCCAGAGCCCTTTGAAATTTCAACTATTTTGGCGCGTGCAGATTGTCGCGACGCCTTTGTGTCGAATCATTACCAAACGCTGGCCGACCTGCCGCAAGGCGCGGTTGTCGGAACCTCAAGCCTGCGGCGCGAAGCGCAACTGCGCGCGCGTCATTCAACGCTTAAGGTTGAGCCCTTGCGTGGCAATGTCGACACACGTCTCGCCAAGTTGGATAGTGGCCAGTACGCGGCAATTATTTTGGCTGCAGCCGGACTAGAGCGTTTAGGGCTTGGGCACAGGATACGTCAACGACTGTCTGTGCAAGAGTCGTTGCCTGCAGCGGGGCAAGGCGCTTTGGGGATTGAAATCTTGCGAAAACGCGTTGAATTACCCGAAATTTTAGCGCCACTTTGCTGTCACGAAACGACTGCCTGTGCTGTGGCCGAACGCGCGGTATCGCGGGCGTTGGGCGGCTCTTGTCAGGTGCCTCTGGCGGCGTACGCCTTACTTGATGGACAACAACTGAGTTTGCAAGCGCTTGTTGCTGCGCCCGATGGTCATGTTATTTATCGCGCGCGAGCGACCGGGCCAGCTTCACACGCTCTGGCTCTTGGCCTTCAGGTGGCCCACGACTTGCTTGCGCAAGGTGCTGCGGTGCTTCTGGCTAGTTTGGCGGATACGACTGAGCCCGAAGGTTAGTGCCGATGGCCAATCAGCCCACTCAAGCGTTGCGCCCCCAACCGGTGGGTCAGACAACACCTGACGCATCGGCGGGCTTCGTACCTGCGACGGCGATTTTGACCCGTCCCGCTGGGCGCAACACGGCCCTGGCTTGCGAACTTGTCCGTCTGGGCTGGCCGGTCCTTGAATGTCCGGCACTCGAAATTCAAACGGCTTGGGTGTCGCCGACTACTGAAATCCCCCGGCTCGAAGATTTTGATTTGGTTGTGTTTGTCAGTCGGGCTGCAGTTTCCGGTTATCTGAGTCAAAATCCTGAGCGAGGGCGTTGGCCCGAAGGGGTGGTGGCGGCCTGTATGGGGCCTGTGACGGCAGCGGCGATCGTTCGTGCGTACGGCACTGGCTTGACTGTGTTGCATCCCGAGGGCGCCGCCTCGCAAGACTCTGAGGCACTTTGGCCGCTGCTTTTGGCGCAAAAAATTTTGCCGCAACGTGTTCTGATCTTGCGCGGCCAAGATGGTCGTGAATGGTTGGGCGAAAAACTGACTAACGTCGGCGCTGCTGTGACCATCCATCAAGCCTATCAACGCGAGGTTGCGGCCTGGCCGCCGCAGTTGTGCGACGCTTTGCGTACGCTTGCGCTTTCGGGTGCACAGCCGGTGTGGCTGCTGACGAGCACCCACGGCATCACTGCGCTTACCGCTAAGCTTAAAGAGTTGAATTTAATCCCTTGGTTTTGTTCGTCCGTCTTTGTCTTGACGCACGAACGCCTCAAACCGATTTTGACTAAAGCCCTTGGCCTGGACGCGCAGCACTTGCGCCAAGTGCTCGCAAGCCCGGATGACGCAGCGCTCGTGTTGTGTTTTGCACAAATAAGCCAGCAGCTTAAACACCTTTAACGCATTGAAAATGCACGTTTGTTCAGGGTAACGATTACAATAGCGGGATGACAGAACCTATTTCTTCGCCTCCGCCCCTCGCACAAGCTGCGCCAGTAACGCCAGCGGTGAATCCTCAGGCCTCGGGCACTGAACCCTCTTTGCGGTTTCGCCGCAAAAGCTCTGGCCCTTCGTGGTCGGTGACCTTGATGATTGTGTTCTTAATGATCGCCTTGGTTGTAGGTGGTGGCGCTTGGTTTGCGCAAAAGCGTTTTGATTCGGCTGGTCGTGAGGTCGCCTCGCAAGTACAGGGCTTTAACGCTCAACTCACCGATACCAAACGCGAGGCTAGACAAGCGTTGGCGCAGGTCGAGTCGCAAGCCAAGCTCATCGTCGAATTACAACAGTCGTTGGCCGAGGCCAAAGGGCAGTTTGCAGGTCTAGAACAGGCTTGGACGACCTTCAATAAAGGCATGGAAGATTCAATACTAGCCAATGATATTGATCGTTTGGTCACCTTGGCGAGTCAGCAGTTGCGCTTGGCAAGCAACGTCAATAACGCCGTCATGGCGCTCGAAACAGCGCTCTCCACTTTAGTGCGTGCCGATCGGCCGCGCTTTGCTGCGGTTCAAAGAGCCCTGAGTGCAGATCTTGACCGTCTGCGTTCAGTTCCTTTAATAGACGTTGGTGTGATTTCTCTACAACTCGAGACGCTCACGGCCTTAATCGGGCGAGCGCCGCTTTTGGTGCCTGATGCGGCCGTACCTAAAGTGGCCGCGATCGCGCCCGCCAGCGTCCAGTCAAACTCACCGGCGTCCAGCGCCTCGGTAAAAGACGCTGCGACTGTGGCCGCCGCTACCACCGAGACCGAAGTCGCCGCGGCGCTATCCGCCGAGCCTTGGTGGAGTCTTGCTTTAGCCAAAACGGTGTCTTGGTCGAAGGCTGTTGCAGTCTTTATGGCCAAAGAGCTCGCCAGTGTTGTGAGTATTCAGCGCGTCAATGATGCCAGCGCTTTGTTGCTGTCGCCCGAACAAGGCGCCCAGTTGCGGGCAAATTTGCGTTCCCGAGTCTTAACCGCTCAGATGGCGTTGCTCATGCATCAGCCTTCGGTTTGGCGTGCTGAAATTACGGCACTTCAAACCTCTTTGGGTAGTCGCTATGACCCTAACGCGGCTGATACTGTGGCTGCCCTACGACTGGTGCGTGAGCTTGTCGCCGTGCCTGTGGGCGTGGCGCTTCCGGATATGACAAACAGCATTGCTGCTCTTGAGGCGGTGCGGCTACAAGAGCCCAACAACAAAAGCGAGGATTAAGTATGCGTACTTGGTTCTGGACCTTGTTGCTGACCACGGTTGCCGTGGTACTGGCGGTTGCGCTGCGAGAAAACACCGGTCAAGTTCTGATCATGTTAAACGCGTGGCGCATTCAGGTGTCGTTTGCCTTTGCCGTCTTGGTGCTGGTTGCAAGCTTCATCGTTTTGTATGTGGTCGTGCGCGTACTAGCCTGGTTGACCGGCATTCCCATGCGCGTACGGGCTTGGCGCGATCGCAGACAAGTCCGACTTGACCACGAATTACTCGAGCAAGGCTGGACCGAATTACTTGAGGGGCGTTATGCCAATGCCGAAAAAGATCTGACCAAATTGTTAGACCAAAGTCGCAGCGCAAATCGTCAAGTTCTTGCGGGCTTATCGGCTGCTCGGGCTGCTCACGCCCTAGGAGAGTTCGCAAGGCGTGACAGCCTGCTTGCACAGGCCAAAGACAAGGCCGGCTCAGATACTGGCTTAAGCGAGGCCGTGGCAACGGCTGCAGCCGACTTGTATCTGGATCAGGGTTTAGCGCAACAGGCACTTGAGGTCTTGCTCCCCTTGCAACAGACCGGCGCACGTCACGTGCATACTCTGCGTTTATTGTTGCGCGCCTACCGGCAGCTGAACCGGTCTGATCAGGTGCTTGTCTTGGCTCGCACCCTCAGCCGTCGCAAGGCGTTGCCAAGTATCGAAGCGCGGCCGATGATTGAAATGGCGGCAGCTGCACGTTTGCGCGAAACCTTGCCCTCGGGAGACTGGCAAAAAATCTGGAAAGACCTCAAATCAGACGAGCGCACCCTGACCGAGGTTGCCTTGGCGGGTGCAGCTGCGTTTGAAGCCGCAGGTCAACCGCTTGAGGCCTCAAAAATTCTTGAAGCGGCCCTTGAGCAGGCGCTCGATCCGCGGTTGCTCGAGGCCTACGCCCGCTGTGATCCCTCGCAGGTCGCACGCCGTCTCGAAAAAACCGAAGCCTGGTTACAAAAGACACCCGAAGCGCCAGAGCTGTTGACAACGCTGGGTAATCTTTGTTTGTCGGGTCAGCTGTGGGGCCAGGCCGAACTTTATCTGACGCGTAGTCTGGCGCGTCGTAGCGATGCGCGCGTGCATGCACTGCTTGCCAGCTTGTTTGACAAACTAGAGCGCCCTCAAGAGGCCGCCACGCAGTGGCGCCTGGCCACCGCGGTGAGTACAGTTTTACCCGTCTTGGCAACAGACTCTTTTTTGCCTGCAGCTGATATCGATTCAGATCCTGGCGTGTTTCACGCAGAGGGCCTAGCTTACCTCACAGATAGTGGGTTTCCCGCTCAATGGGCGCAAGGGGATCGTGGCATCCAGGCAGAGTCCCCTGGTGGCGCAAATACCTTACCCGCGAGCCCTGACTATGCCTCGCGGTCAAACGAGCTTGACGAATATTTTGATAGTGCGCCGGTTGCGCATCTAGGCGAACCCGCGGCAGTAGCCCCTTATGCCGGACACACTCTCGGCGCCGAGCCCTCAGGCGCGGCAGTTGCTCCGATACCGACCCCAACCCCAGCGGCCCTTAGCGGTCAAGCCACAAGTCAACGTGACACGACTAAAGGTCAAGGCGACTAAAGGTCAAGGCGACTAAAGGTCAAGGCGACTAGAAGGCTAAGGCGACTAAAAGCTAATCGGATTAAAGCTTGAGGCGTTAAGTTTTCAATTGTTTTTATCGGTTTTGCGCGTAAAACCTCGC
>JABMMM010000048.1 GCA_013205565.1 Alcaligenaceae bacterium
GCTCGAGTGCAGGCATACGTTCCGGTTAGATTGACATCAATCATGCGTTGCCAGACTGCAAGGTCGGTCTTTTCAAATGGTTGACTAAGCGCCTGGCCAGCGTTATTAATTAAGATATTCACTGGACCCAAAGCCAACACTGCCTGCTGTATTGCGGCTTCGAGCGCTTTGTGGTCTGTAATATCAACTGCCAGCACGCAGATTGAAGCCTGCTGATCAAGTGTTTTTGCCAGAGCTTCTAAGTGCTCGGCGTCTCGCCCAAGTAAAGTTAAGTTAGCGCCGGCCCGCGCCAGTTCATGAGCGATAGCAGCACCGATACCACGAGAGGCCCCCGTGATCAGAGCATGACGTTGTTTGAGAGATTGAGCGTTTGGCATTTGTATTATTTGTTTGAAGACGAAAGTGCTGCGGCGCGTTCGAAAGTGGTTTCGAGTTGCCGTTTAGCCGATAGATACTGTTTTGGCCACGCAATGGCTTGGTAACCGATGCGAGCAGCCTCGGTTAAGGTCCAGGATGGGTTGGCTAAATGCGGGCGAGCGATGGCGCATAAATCGGCACGACCTGCAGCAATAATACTATTGACGTGATCGGCCTCGCTGATGGCGCCTACCGCGATTGTGGCGATGCCAGCCTCTTGCCTGATTCGGTCGGCGAAGGGCGTCTGAAACATACGACCAAACACCGGTTTTTCGAGTTTACTGACTTGACCTGACGAACAATCAATCAGATCTGCTCCCGCAGACTTAAAGGCTTTGGCAATGAGAACTGCCTGTTCGGGGGTGATACCCCCCTGTACCCAGTCGTGCGCTGAAATTCGTACCGACATTGGTAAATGAGCGGGCCAGACCGCACGCACGGCTTCAAAGACTTCTAAGGGATAGCGCAAACGATTTTCTAGCGAGCCACCATATTGATCGCTTCGGCGATTCGTCAAAGGCGATATAAAACTCGACAGTAAATAGCCATGCGCGCAGTGCAATTCAAGCCAGTCAAATCCGACGAGCGCAGCGCGTTGCGTCGTTTGGATAAAGTCATCTTTTACACGCGCCATATCCGCGAGCGTCATTGCGTGCGACTGTTGACTAATTCCGTCTAGGTATTGCTGTGACGAGGCGCTAAATAAAGGCCAGTTGGGTTCGGTGTCAAAGGCCTCAATCGGTTGGTCTATGCCGTCCCAAGCACGTCTGCTTGAACCTTTTGCGCCAGCATGACCGATTTGCGCCGCGATACGCGCATCGCTGTTGCAGTGCGCCCAAGAGACGATACGCTGCCAAGCTTGCGTTTGCGCGTCGTTCCATAATCCAGGACAACCCGGAGTAATTCGAGCATCTGCACTGACACAAATCATTTCGGCAAAAACCATACCCGCGCCACCCATCGCACGCGCACCTAAGTGAACGAGGTGATAATCCCCTGGTACACCATCTTGGGCCGAATATTGCGCCATCGGAGATACGACGACGCGATTTTTCAAGGTAACTGAGCGTGCTGTGTATGGGGTAAACATTGGAGGCGTCTTGCTAATGCTAGGAGACTTTGCACGCTGTGCAAACCACTGCTCATAACCCTCTAGCCATTTTTTATCGCGCAGACGTAGGTTTTCGTGGCTGATACGTTGACTGCGAGTGAGCATCGAGTACATAAACTGCTCGGGTTGTAGCTGATCGCAATAGCGTTGGCCACAGACTTCAAACCATTCCATGGCGTTCCATGCCGCATTTTGTAGCTTGAGTGTTTCGATGCGCCGTAATTCTTGGTAATCTGTCAGCACGCGTGCAAGTTGACTAATCTCGCACCCGTGGATCTCAAATTGTCGAGTCAACTCGATCGCATCTTCTAGCGCCAGTTTAGTTCCAGAGCCGATGGCAAAGTGCGCGGTATGAACTGCGTCACCCATTAACACGACGTGAGCACCGTGTTTATTTTTTAGCCACCATTGCTCGCAGACGACGCGCTGAAAATTTAGCCAAGCCGAACCGCGCAAATGCCGCGCATTGGTCAGCAGTTTGGCGCCTTGTAAGTTGTTGGCAAACAGCGCTTCACAAAACGCAATCGATTGCTCCTGATCGGCATGCTCTAAGCCGTGCGCCAGCCAGGTCTGTTCAGAGCATTCGACAATAAACGTCGAAGTTTCGTCGTCAAATTTATAGATATGTGCTTGAAACCAACCGTGTTCAGTTTTTTGAAAATCAAAGGTGAAGGCGTCATATTGACGCTTTGTGCCCAGCCAGATAAAGCGGTTAGGCCGGGTCACGATATCTGGCTTAACAATCTCTGAATACTGTGTGCGTATTTTAGAGTTGATGCCATCGCAAGCGATGATTAAATCAGCATCAGAAAAATCTAAGTCTGAGCCCACATCGCAGCTGAACTGCAATACGACGCCCAGCGCTTCGCAGCGTGATTGCAAAATATTCAATAGCTTTTTTCGACCAATGCCGACGAAGCCGTGTCCGCCTGAGCGGATTGTTCGGCCCTTAAAAAGCAGTTCAATATCATCCCAGTGATTGAAAGCTGTTTGAATGTCGTGAGCCGTGGTGAGGTCCCACTGACGCATGTTCTCCATCGTGGCGTCTGAAAATACGATACCCCAGCCGAAGGTGTCGTAGGGCAAGTTGCGTTCAATGACGCTGATATCGTGACTTGGCCAACGCGCTTTCATCAGCAAACTGAAATACAAACCTGCAGGACCGCCGCCAATACAAACGATTTTCATAGGCTCTTTTTTGTAAAATACTTTAAAGTTAAATATTTCATTATTAAAGTATCTTGCTCTCCTTTGCTGTTGTCAAGCTTTAATAAAAATAAAAATAAAGTAATGCTTAAATATTTAATTAAAAGAAGAGTTTGATGTTGAACCGTATAGGTCGCGTAACCTCTCGAAACTCTGATGGTTTTCTTAGGGCGTACGAATCAATGGCGGCATTACGTGAGAGCATCAAAGACTACTTTTTGTTTTACAACACAAAGAGAACGCAGCAGTCGCTTGCCAAGCAGACACCAGGTGAGGTTTACTTTAAAGTTAACGGGCTAAAGGAAGCAGCCTGACATGACCGATCAATGACTTTCACTTATCTTCCTCGAACGGCTGTCCAACACAGCCAGACCACAGCTAGGGAACAATTTTCTTATGAACGACATTCGGATGCTCTCCACAAGTGGGATCCTTGGCTATGGATTCCCTGAGGCCTCACTAGAAGCCGGCATGGCGCTCAAGCCACACATCATTGGCGTAGACGGTGGCTCAGTCGATCCTGGAC
>JABMMM010000049.1 GCA_013205565.1 Alcaligenaceae bacterium
ATACTAAACTTGCCGCCAAATAAGCGTGCGGCTCGCGCATGTTGCGGATGATTTGTCAGCCCCGGGTAAGCTACCCGTTGCACCCCTGGGTGCGCCGCTAAAAACTGAGCTAGTGCCAGCGCATTGCTGCAAATTTTATCCAGGCGCAAGGCCAAGGTCTCGGCGCCCACCGCGATGCGATGCGCTGCGTCGGCAGACAAGGTTGCGCCCATGTCACGCAATCCTTTCTTTTTAATCTGTGTGATCGCCCAACCCGTTGGCGGGCCTTTTTTATAAATATCCAGAATATTGGTATAGGTCGTCCAGTCAAACAGGCCAGTATCGGTCAGCGACCCCCCTAACGCATTGGCATGGCCGCCGATATGCTTAGACAAAGCGTTCATGACAAGCGAGGCCCCAACCGACTTGGGCTGGAATAACCAAGGCGAGGTCACCGTATTATCCACCACGTACACCAACCCACGCTCTTGACACAAACGACCCAGGCCTTCAAGATCGGCAACTTGTGTGCCGGGATTGGCGATGGTTTCAGTGAACAGCATCTTTGTGTTTGGACGAATCGCAGCAGCAACCGCCTGCACATCGGTCGGGTCGACAAGGGTAATTTCAATCCCTAATAATTCGAGGGTGCCAAACAGACTGTTGGTATTGCCAAAAAGGAACTGACTAGAAAGCAGGTGGTCGCCGGCGCGCAACAAGGTCGTGAACAAGGCTGTCAGTGCGCCCATACCGGTCGCAAACGAAAGACTCGCGATACCATCTTCCATTTTGTTGATTTTTTTTTCAAGCGCATCGCTTGTGGGCGTGCCTTGTCTGGCGTAGGTGTAGCCGGCTTTACCCTGAAATACTGCCGCGAGCTCACGGGCATCGCTAAACGCATATTGCGTCGAGGTATGGATGGGCTTGTGCACAGCGCCGTGCTCGACCGAAGCTTGACGGTCGCCATGCAAAATTGTAGTGGTAAAGCCGTGCTTCGCGGGTTTTTTAGTAGGCTGACTCATCGCTCGTTCATTTCACATAAGAACGCGTAGTTTAACCCTGTCGCTGGCGAACCGTTTCGTAGAGGCATATCGCGGTCGCCACGCTGACGTTTAAGCTTTCGACACTGCCAAGCATCGGGATGGTAACCAGCTCATCGCAGGTTTCGCGTGTCAGGCGGCGCATCCCCTCGCCCTCGGCCCCCATGACCCAAGCCATCGAGCGCTTACCCTCGGTTTGGTGGATGCTTTGTGTCGCGCTATCGTCGGTGCCAACCAACCAGACGTCGCGGTCTTTGAGCTCACGCATGGTGCGAGCTAGATTCGTCACCATCAGATATGGCACCGACTCGGCGGCACCGCAGGCAACACGCTGAACCGTCGTATTTAAGCCCACCGCGCGATCTCTGGGCGCAACCACAGCGTGCACGCCCGCCGCGTCCGCAGTGCGCAAGCAGGCGCCGAGGTTGTGCGGGTCTGTCACCCCGTCTAATACGAGCAACAGCACGGGTCCCTGCACCAGATCAAGCACCTCATCGAGGTCATCAGCCAATTTACGTGTCTGCGCAACTGCCACCACACCCTGATGACGGGCGCCACCCACTAGGCCGTCTAAGCGATCCGCCGTGACGGGGTGTACCGCGCGACCCGCCTGCGTAGCCGTTGCGATCAGTGCCTGCATGCGTTTGTCGCGACGTTGCGCTTCGACGTAGACCTCTTGGATCGATTCGGGGGCCTGACGCAGTCGTGCGATCACCGAGTGAAAGCCCGCCAGCATTTGAGTTGCTGCCATAGCGAAGTCCTAGCGCCCTTTTCGGGCAGATTTTTTTAACCCGGTACTTTTACCTGCGCGCACCGTTTTCTTTGCGGGCCGAGCCGTCTCTTGCTTGGCAACTTTTTTAGCCTCGGCACGACGCACCTTAGCGATTTGCCCTTTTAACTCGGGCGGCTTGGGTGCGGCAGCTTTTTTGATGCGTCTGCCCGCTGGCTCTTCGACCCGCGTTGCAGCCTTGCGCAGTGCATCGAAGGTGGTTCCGGTGACCAGCCTGAATTCAATTCGTCTGGCTTCAAGATCCACACGAGCGACTTGCACTTGCACCGCG
>JABMMM010000050.1 GCA_013205565.1 Alcaligenaceae bacterium
GGCCCGTGTGGTCAAGCAACTGACCCAGCTCATCGACCGCATTACAGACATCGGCACGCAACATGTTTTCACCAAAAAACTGGTGGAACATTTGTCCGACTGGACTTTTCAAAAAGGCGACGCCCCCTGAGTGCCCGGGGCAATGCCACGAATACGAACCATCTTGGGCGTACTTGACTAATTCGCGAAAGAACGGCGGCGCCAAACTGTCGACGTAACTGCGAGCTTCACGGATGATGTGACGCGCCACAAATTCAGGCGTGTCTTCAAACATATGAATAAAGCCATGCAGCTCACGCAAGATATCGTTGGGGATGTGTTCAGAGGTGCGCGTCTCGCCGTACAAATAGATCGGGATATCCGCATTACGAAAGCGCAACTCACCAATAAACGTACGCAGATTTTTAATCGCGCCAGCGACATCCTCAGGCGAATCGATATCAAACTCTTCATCATCAATCGACAGGATAAAGGCACTTGCGCGGCTTTGCTGCTGCGCAAATGAGCTTAAGTCACCGTAACTTGTGACGCCAATGACTTCCATCCCTTCAGCTTCAATCGCAGAGGCCAGCGCGCGCACGCCCAAGCCCGAGGCATTTTCAGAGCGATAGTCTTCATCGATGATGAAAATAGGAAAGCGAAATTTCATGCGAAACGCCCCGCAAACGAAGAAGAGATTAAAGAGGGGCGAATATAGCGCCCGAACATGTTAATGAAATGACAGCTTGGCAAACTTAAGGCTGATCGTTTGGCTTAAGACCGATAGCCTAGCAAACTTTAATACGCAATGGTCTCCAGCAAGACCGCAACGTTTCAAGCGCTATCGCGCGACCTCAAGTTTTAGGCAAGGTCACACCGCGCTGACCCTGATACTTACCACCCCGATCTTTATACGACGTTGAGCACACCTCGTCGCTTTCAAAAAACACCATCTGCGCGCAGCCTTCACCCGCATAAATCTTGGCGGGTAGCGGCGTGGTATTTGAAAACTCGAGAGTCACGTGACCTTCCCACTCGGGTTCAAGCGGCGTCACGTTGACGATGATGCCGCAACGTGCATAGGTGCTTTTGCCTAAGCAAATCGTCAAGACGCTACGCGGAATCCGAAAGTATTCAACGGTGCGCGCCAGTGCAAACGAGTTGGGCGGAATAATGCAGATATCGCCCTTGAAATCGACAAACGATTTTTCGTCGAAATTTTTAGGATCAACGATCGTTGAATTGATGTTTGTAAAGATTTTGAATTCATTGGCACAACGTACGTCGTAGCCGTAGCTGCTGGTGCCGTAACTCACGATGCGGCCTGATTCGTTTGAACGCACCTGACCCGGTTCAAAAGGCTCGATCATGCCTTCTGACTGCGCCACGCGGCGAATCCAGTTGTCACTTTTAATACTCATGACTAAGCGTCCCAATCGTTATCTGTGCCAAGAGGGCGGATTTTACCCCCATCTTGCTCAGACCCGTTTGATCGCGATCGCCCCAAATTTCTCACTCAGATCCTTAGGCAAGGTGGCCACCCGCGCAGCCAGCCGCAAAGCGATCTCGCGGTACAAGCCGGCGGCCTCACTTTGGGGGTGCGACACCACAATCGGCTGGCCGGCGTCGGCCTGTTCGCGGATCGCCAGCGCCAAGGGTAGGCTGCCCAGCCACGGCGCTTTGTAATCGGTCGCCATGCGCTGTGCCCCACCCTGCCCAAAGATCGGCTCAGCGTGCCCACATTGGCTGCAAATATGAAGCGCCATGTTCTCGACAATACCCAGAATGGGGACATTCACCTTCTCAAACATCTTCAAGCCCTTACGGGCGTCAATCAGGGCGAGGTCTTGGGGGGTGGTGACAATCACCGCCCCCACCACGGGCACGCTTTGAGCCAGAGTCAAGGCGATATCGCCCGTACCCGGTGGCATATCGACAATC
Organism: Alcaligenaceae bacterium; assembly: GCA_013205565.1. Classification (GTDB taxonomy): domain Bacteria; phylum Pseudomonadota; class Gammaproteobacteria; order Burkholderiales; family Burkholderiaceae_B; genus Zwartia. The sequence goes on from JABMMM010000050.1 coordinate 1,921, forward strand.
AAGTAATCAAGATCATCCCAAGCGGTTTGACGCAGCAACTGCTCAAGCGCCTGAACCACCATGGGGCCGCGCCAAATCGCTGGCGTGTCGTCATTCATCAAAAAACCGATTGAATTCGCCTGCAACCCGTGGCCCAGGATCGGAATCATTTTTTTACCGTCCAGGCTAGCGGGCTTAACCGACACGCCAAGCAACAACGGCACACTCGGCCCATAAATGTCGGCATCCAATAAGCCAACGCGCGCGCCCTCGGCCTGCAGCGCCAGGGCCAGATTGACCGCCGTTGTACTTTTGCCGACCCCGCCTTTGCCTGAGGCGACCGCAATAATATTTCGCACGCCCTCAACCCGCGTAACACCCGTTTGCACGGCGTGCGCAGCGATCTTGACGCTGATCTGAACGTCGGGGCTAGGCACTCCACGCGCCTTGAGCGCGGCATAAATCTGCCCGCGCACACCGTCAAGCTGACTTGCCGCGGGGTAACCCAGCTCAACTTTCACGCTGACGTACTCACCCACTAACTGGATTTGGCTGTCTTTGAGCCCCGCCCCGAGCGATCGACCCGTGTTAGGGTCAATCGTGCTTTCAAGAACCTCGCGTACCTCAGCCAGCGTTACACTCATGGGTATTATTCCTTTATTTGTCACCGATTTTAGGCTCGCAACATGCTAATTCTGCTTCAGCGCTTAGTTCAGCTCGTGGTGTTTGTTGTTGTCGCGCTAGTCGGGTTGGTGATGGCCACGGTGTTTGTCGCCTCAACGATTGTGGCAGTGATGATCTTAGTGGTCGTGGCGCGTTTACGCGGCAAATCCTTCTCAGCCAAAGAA
>JABMMM010000051.1 GCA_013205565.1 Alcaligenaceae bacterium
GACTGCAGCGATCACTGGCTCAACCTGAAGATGCAAGCTATTCCAGATCCGCACTGGAAGCGTTTCAGACTTTACGCCTGCTAAAAAAAGAGAAATCACCAACTCGTCAAACGACGCCAAAAAAGCAAATAACGCAGCAGAGATAATGCCCGGTAGTGCTAAAGGCACAACGACTTTTGTAAAGACACCAAAGCGACTGCTGCCAAGGCTCAACGCGGCCCGCTCTAGATTGATATCCACGTTTTGCAAGGCAGACAATAAAATCAATAAAACAATTGGCAAGGCTATGCACGCGTGACAAATCCCAATCCAAAAAACATTACCAACCAGCTTAAACGGGCCCGACATAAAGTACATGGCAATCGCGGTAATCACGTGAGGCACAATCAAAGGCAAAAGCATAAACGACAGTAAGAGTTTTTTTCCACGCACATCAGAACGGACGAAGGCGTAAGCTGCCAAAAAACCTAAAAGTGTCGATACGACACACGCAATAAAGGCGATCACGGTACTTGACCATAACGCACTTTGCCAACGCGGGTCACCAAAAAAAGTCTCAAACCATCTGAGTGAATACGCCTCGGGCGGAAACTTCATGTACCCCTGATTACCAAAAGCAAGAATCGTAACGATGACGATAGGTGCCATCAGCGTTACACCAGCGATCGCAACGTAAACATTTAAACTGCGCGTGACCACGGCATCATTCGTCATTAGCCACCCATCATTCGGCGCAAATCAGTGACGCGATAATAGATCGCGTACAAGCCAAGGGTTGCGACCAGCAAAAGCACAGACATGATCGCAGCACTTGTCCAATCAAAGGTCACTTCTACCGCGCGCTCAACGAGCATAGCAATCATGACATCTGAGGGGCCACCCATGAGAGCCGGTGTAATAAAAAATCCGAGTGCCAAAATAAAAACGATCAAAGAACCAGACACGACTCCGTGCAGACTCAGCGGAAAATAGACTCTCGTAAACGCAAACCACCCGCTGGCCCCCAAACCGCGGGCAGCCCGCATGAGCCCAGGATCAATGGCTTTAAGCGAAGCATATAAGGTCAACACCATGTAAGGCAATAGCACATAGACCATGCCAATCAAAATCCCCGTTTTGCTGTACAGCAGAGTGAGTGGCTCGTTAATCACGCCAAGCGTTAGTAGAAGATTGTTCACAAGACCATTGCGTCCAAGCAGTACCATCCATGAATACGTGCGCACGATAACACTCGTAAAATAAGGCACGACAATACAAAATAATATGAGCGAAAAGCGCCAGTCGCTGTGAGTCGCCAAATAATAGGCCAACGGATAACTCAACAGCAAAACTAAAAGAGTCACTAGCAGGCTAATCCAGTTGGTACTAGCTAACGCAGTCAAGACCGCTTTCGAACCAATCACCGCAACAAACTGCTCAACGATCTCTGTAAAGGTTCCGATACTGCTCAGCGATTGAAAAAAAAACCAAACAAGCGGCGCTAAAAATACCACGACTAGCAAAGCGATCGCCGGTAATAGCAATACCCAGGACCCACCGAAGGTACTGACTCGCTTCATTTAAGAGTTCTCAAACAGTAAAGCGATCGTTGGCTGAGACAAGAGCGGAAAAGCAATGAAGGGGCTCGCGCGCTTCATTGAAGAGCTTTCAAGTAGAAAATCGAGCACCGAGTGCGAAAATAGCCAAGGGCAGCGAAGGTGCTCGTTAGCTTCATTCATTAACTCTCAGTAAGACACAGTCATCGACACACCACGAAACGGTGACTAAGTCGCCTTGCTCAACAGCAAAGGCCTGCGATGAGTTCTGCGTATCAACAACAATGGTGATACCGGGCTCAATTAAGACCGTCTGGCGCAAGATATTGCCGAGAAAAGATAAGTTCGTGACCGTCCCACGACAACAATTCCACTCCTTTTTGTGAGCTTCATTCAAAGACACTGAGGGACTCAAAACAACGCGCTCTGGTCTCATAAAAATATCTACCAATGCATCTATTGCAAAGGTTTGGTCGCACTGCGCACGTAACGATAAGCCCTCTGCGGTGCGCACGCTGGCAACACCTTTCTGAATTTGCGTAATCTTGCCTCGAACAAGATTCGCCTCGCCCAAGAATTTTGCAATAAAAGTACTATTTGGTTTTTTGTAAATATCAGCGGGACGTCCGATTTGCTCGATTCGACCATGATTCATGATAGCGATACGATCTGACATATTCATTGCTTCTTCTTGATCA
>JABMMM010000052.1 GCA_013205565.1 Alcaligenaceae bacterium
CCGTGAGGACGAGGGCGGGGAGGATGTCAAAGATTTTGTCGCCGTCTCACAAGCAACGTCGGTGACGAGTTTCTTGCTTGTGCATCCCTCTTTACCGGTTCATAGCGTCAAAGAATTGCTCGCCTATATTCGAGCGCACCCAGGCGAGCTCAGTTATAGCTCTTTGGGTGTTGGCGGTTCTCCTCATCTGGCTGCAGAATGGTTCAAATCAAGAGCAGGCATCGAGTTGGTGCACATCTCGTACAAAGGAACGAGCCCCCAAGTCGTGGATTTATTAAGTGGTACGGTGAAGGTGGCGTTTCCGACAATGCCTGGAATGATTGAGCACGTGAAGCAGGGCAAACTCAGAGCGTTAGCGGTGACCAGTCCTGCGCGTAGTGCGCTGTTACCTGAAGTCCCCACCATGATCGAAGCTGGTTTCGAAGGTTATGTGGCAACCTCCTGGAGTGGTGCCATGGTTCCTGCAGGAACACCCGAGCCCATTGTGCGGCAGCTTAGCATCGCGATCAATCAGGTACTCGCGTTGCCCGACATTCAACAAAAATTAGCCAGCCATGGCGCCGACCATGCGGGCAGTACGCCCGAGGCCTTTAAAGCGTTTATTGAAGCAGAGACGCTAAAGTGGGGCCAGGTCATCAAAGACGCAAAGATCGTCAACCAATAAACGGTGCGCGCTAGCTTATTGCGGTCCGAAGACACTCTCGATTGATTTGAATAGCTTACGCGCGTCGCCGACGCGCTGGGTAATACCTAGCCGATCAAGCACTTCAAGAATCTCAATCGCGAGCATACGATTGACTCCAACAATATCGCGAAATTGCGCGGCAATAAATGTTTGCTCTGGGTTTGCAAGGGCTAACTGCTTTGCCAGCTTCGAGAGCTCGATAATATTTGCACGGGTAAAGAAGCGCTCTGAACGTACCCGATATAGTTCGCCTTCTTTGACTTTTCGATGCAACAACTCACTCAGGACTAAAGTCTTCAAACCGACGCTTTGCGCTAAAGCTTCGGCCGTTAAAGCTTTGAATCCTGCAGTCATCAGCGCAGGTTGAATTTTTTGCCACATCAGTTGATCAGAAGAATTTGCCGTTGATTGATGGCTGGTCAAAGCGATCACAGCGCCTAGTATGACAATTTGTTTTTCTACAGCAAGACTTTTCAGAAGTGATAAAAAGACCGTCGCTTTCATGTGCGGTGCAGATCGCTGACGCAGCTCTTTTAGATTGATTCCTGCCGCTTGAGGCTCAAGACGGTGATGGCGCTGCACCTCGATCAAAATACGTTCGGTTAGCTTCTTATGTGCCTCATTTAACTGAACATAGGTTGGTTCTTTTGCAATGACGCGTGCGTTTAATTGTTTGAGCATTGCCGACAATTCCGTCTGCGTAATATTCAGGCTGCGCCCAAATTGATCAGCGTCGAATCCAGTATCGGTATGACAAGAGAGCATGGCGGCCAGCGCTGCCCTTGGCTCAGTGTGGCTCAAGGCCGCAAGCTCGGTGTCCCTGAGCGGCTTTTGCCGCACTCGTTGCCGGGCGAAGGGATCGAGCACGGTGCCTCCGCCGAGAGTACGCTGCGCCGATTGATCGCGCACAATGAAGCGATCACCACTTAAGCAGGCGATCGCATGGCTGAGAACAAGTTGCGCGTGGCCGGTTGCACCAAAGGCCAAGGTACCACCTCGACGAATTGAGACATGCGCCACGACTTCTGTGGTGCCGACGTGCAGGTGCACCTGAGTCCAGTGCGCGAGACCATGTGTTTCAGTGCTTAAGACGGTCAAACTTACATCTAAGCGTGTCGTGGGTGCGTGCAGGGTGGGCGCAACGAGCCAGTTGCCGCGCCCACAATCTGCTGTGCTGACGCCAACAATATTGAGCGCACAGCGCTCGCCAACCCTTGCCTCGGTGACGGCAACACTATTTTTGTGAATGCCACGCACGCGAACACTGATACCTGCCGGAGAGATCGTCAAGCGATCTCCCACACGCACTTGGTGGGCAAAAACCGTTCCGGTAACGACAGTCCCACTACCCACAATGGAAAACGACCGATCAATTGCAAACCGAAAGGATTGACCCTCCAATTTTTTAGGATGAAGTTCGCGAGCGGCGTAGGCCAAACGATTGCGTAGCTCAGGAAACCCGCTTTGCGTCATTGCCGAACATTCGACAATATCGATACCTGCCAGATTTGTGTCGTTTAGACAGGCGCGTACTTGTTGACGGACTTCAGCGACACGTTCAGTGGAGACTCGATCGACTTTGGTCAGTACGGCAACGCCTGCCTGAACGCCAAGTAAGTTCACAATGCTTAAGTGCTCGATGGTTTGTGGCATCACACCGTCGTCGGCTGCCACCACGAGCATGACATAGTCAATGCCACAGACACCCGCCAGCATGTTGCGCACAAAGCGTTCGTGCCCGGGCACATCCACAAAGCCAATGGTTGGCGTTTCTGCAAGCGTGAGATAGGCAAAGCCGAGGTCGATCGAGATGCCTCTGGCTCTTTCTTCTGGTAATCGATCGGTGTCTACCCCTGAAAGCGCCTTAACAAGCGTGCTTTTACCGTGATCAATATGTCCTGCTGTTGCAACAATCATTATTTACGAGTCAATTTTCTCAAGTGCAAAATGCGAAATACCAAAACTGGGTATAACCATCGAGTGCAAGCCCTGGCCACCCGCAACAATGATTTGGATTTGAGATGCTTCATCCAAATACGGAATATGCGTTGTGCCGGGTACGACATTAAACGTTTTGCGTTTCGTTCGATACCATTCTTGACAGCCTTCGCTGACGCGACTGAGTTGAAGTCGCATGCGGGTGTGTAGCTCTTGACGAATATCTCGTTTATTCATCCCATGTTTTGCCAACATTGCGGCGTGCTCGGGGCCCAGTGCGAGCAGCATTTCACCACCCGAACTCATATTGTTGCCGCCCACAGTCATCATCACATCCGAAATCGTGAGTAACAACTCAGCGGCATTGGCGCTTGCATGGTCTTGAACATTATGAGGCGACTCCGCTGCGTGGACCAGCACGCTGCTATCGCTCAGTGCCAGGCCATGTTCAACATGAAAGGGCTCCCAAGGATTTTGCTCTTCATTTTCGCCCGCACAAAAACTGAATTTGCAGGGTGTACCGTGCGTCGCCATATCCGTTTTTCCGGGGATACCTTGCCCAATATTCATCAAGACAAGGCGAACCGCACGTCCGATCGTCGCGTTTGCCCGAAAGCCCTGGCCAAAAACATTCGACTGACAGTTCAGGCCGATCTCATGACGAATCGGCCCATTGATCACGAGCATTGGCGCGACGGGGTGAGTGGTTGACTGAACGCCCGACAAGTTAAAACTAGGCACGCTGAGCGCTCTGAGGGCAGCCACGAGCACGGGCATGTAACTTGGACGACAGCCGGCCATGACGGCATTGATCGCAAGCTTTTCAACACTACATAAAGCGTAGCCTGGCGCAATTGCGGCAATTTCGGCGGTGGCGGACAAGCCACTTCCAGCAATCATTGCCGCGACCCGCTCAGGTGTCGGCGGAACAACCGGTAGACCATCGGTCCAGCCTTGTTGCTCGAAATAATCTTGCAATGAATCGGGCGATGAATCTAGCTCTAATACGGTTGCGCTGGTGCTCATCACGAGCCCTCCATCTGTTGAACGACTCGCGACTTTCGGTGCAGTGTTGGTCTTAAGTTTTGGGTAGACCGGTCAAAAATTGTACGACATCGCTTAACCGCTCTTGTGCGATGACATCGATTTCTGGCAGGGTACGGTTTGCGAGAGGATGATCGATTAATAGAATGGGTAGCCCAGGCAACCCCAAAGACTTTGAACGTGTCGCCGCGATCCCACGAAACGGCTGGGTACAGAACGTCACGGTTGGAATCCCGAGAGACTCTATCGTGTGCGAGTCGTGGACACTCCACGACGAGCACGACCCTCAGTCGCCTGAGGCCGTGAGCATCAGATCGGGTTTCCATGCAGTGATCTCAGAGATGAAGGGTGCTGCAGCAGCTGAAGTCGGTTTGCGCCACATCTTGATGTCGCTTACGCCCAAGCGTTGTAATTGCGCGCCAAAGGCTGTGAGTAGTTCGCGCGCGTTGACCTTGTTATTGTCGAGCAGGGCCAGCCGTTTGCCCACCAAGCTTGCAAGTCGCGGGGCGAGTTCACGCTGTCCTTGCGCGCGACCACCCTCAGGGATCAGATCGTGTGGATTTTTAACCGGAGTATTTGCTTCAACTCCAGGATGAAGGACATGCAATTTTTGTGCAGCATTTAAAAGACTCATGTTCGACTCCTTTTTCTCTATTCTAGACCGATCAGGTTTCAAAAGTTCCAGTTCGCAGGTAAGTCGATTGACGCGGCAACTGGGTAGCCCAAGCGACCATTGTGGGCGAATATATAGGCGTTGGTTCGCAAGGGATCGCCCGTGACCGCGATCATGAAGTCATCGACGCAGGTGACCAAAGGTACCAGACGATCCGGATCGTCTGATTCGCAAAAAACCTTGGGTATTCTTCCAGCCTGATACTCTTCGGTGAGGTTCCAGATGGGCTTTTCGGCCCAGACGCGAAGCATGTACTCAAACTTGCGGGCAGGGATGCGTACATGCTCGAACAAGTATTGTTTGACCGCTTGTTTTGACCAACCGCCTTGCGCAATCGCCTCGGCCAAAATTGGACTGAGCAAGATCAGCGGGCGTAAGGTTCCGTAGGCGCCTCCAACCGTGAAGGTAATTTGCCATGAATGCTGCCGAATCACCGCATCCGCAATAATCGGCATGATCTCTTCGGGTGTACTGCCCGAGACCGACGCAATCAAATTGCCGCCGGTGTAGCGCGCAATGGTGACCGTGTTGTCGCTGGCTTGAAAACCCATTTCGACGCTCGTTGGACTCCAGCCAATGGCGCGTAGGACCTCTTCGTTCTCGGCGGCGACGACGCGCCAGGTATTACCAAAGGTGGCTTTATCGTTTTTATGCAATAAAAAGCCCGCGACATTGCGTAGATACAATCGCCAAAATCGACCAATCGAGGTGTTAGGCTGAAAACCATCGCGCAAGACATTTTCTCGATAATTGAAGCCGAGCTGTTGAACGATTGGGCCATTCAAAATAATCAAGGTCTCGCCGCCCGGGGTGTTGCCGCTATGTTCGACGCCGTAGGCGGGGTCTGCCATGGCTTGCACCAAGGCAACCAAGATCGGCATATATTCTGGACGGCATCCTGCCATCACGCCATTGACGGCAATGCTCCAAATCGTGGCGGCGCGGTTGTCCGGTAACAAAACGCCCAAGACTTCGTCGGGCTTTCTGTCGGTGTAGCGCAAAAATGCTTCAACTTTGGCTCGCGTTGGCGGAACGATCGGTAGGCCATCGCTCCACTCTTTTTCAAGAAAAAGTTGATTCACTGCATCAAAACCACCCTGAAACACGATGTCCTGTGCGTGAGGCTCTGATACAGTCTGACCGGTCCCACTGGCCTGCATAAGATTTTTAATGACCTCTGCCGTGGTGACCTCTAATATATTGTGGCGCAGCATAGTTGGGCTTTGGGCGCCCGGGTGCCCTGGCACCAAAGCCACCGGCATACTGGGTAAGCCCAAGCCGATCGACGAGGCTGCGGCAAGCTGTAAAAATCCCTGACTGACCAGTGAAGAACTGGGTACACCCGCTTCTTCACACACTGCACTCGCCCGCAACACGGCGGGCGTGCAGCTGCCTCAGCAGCCCATTCCTGAGATGACGGCATCCGCCTTCAATTCTTTGAGTCGTTTGGGCAAATCTGCCAAAATTTGTCGCTCATCGGCTCCGTGCGTGTTACCGAACACGCTCCAATGTATGAAAGTGACGCTTGGGAATTTAACTTTCAATCCCTCTTCTAAGGCATCGAACACCTGATCGCCCTTGAATAAGTAATCCCAAAGCTGAACAATCGTTTTGCCATTCAAGGTGTCAAGGCGTTTGGCCAAAGATTTTCCCTGAACTTGCATCGGACTGCGTGGCCACAGCACCTCGTAGTGTCCATCATTTGATTGATTTTGCATGCCAAGTCTCCGGTTATGTTTTGGTTGCTCAACTGAGCGAGTTTGCGACCTCAGCGTTGAGCAACTTTTTATAGCTCAAGCATAGGGCAGAGCAGGGCTCAGTGCAACTAGATCGCAGAGCAGTCCAGAGGGATCGATGACAAGGCTAAAAAGCTTGTCTAAAAAAACAATCGACTATAGTGGCTGATCTCTTGACAAAATAAAAGGCAAGCACACCTATGCCAATTGATACATTCTTGCTACTGACCTTCACACTATTGACGATTGCCGTTGTCGTAGTCGTAGTGCTTTATACCTTCATCATGCATCACATGCGAACCTCAACTAAGCAGGCTAATTTTGCACACCAGCCTTGGTTAGTCGATGTGGCGCTAGCGTGCGTTCCGTGGCTAATTGTGAGCCTTTTGATGTACCCAACACTTAAAAAAATTTTTACTCAAAGCTAAATCAAATCATTAAATTCAAAATACTGTTAAGGGTAAACCCGCAAAATTTATTTTGTATAAATGCCGGACAAGTAAACAAATATCTAATACACTCAGCGCACTAAATAGCCTCTTCTTGGGCATGTAGGGTTCGCACCGGACTACATTCAGTTGCAAGCATGACAGATCAAAAATATAAATTTATAGATCGTTAACTGCTCGACTGCTACATCGCTTCACTGTTTCTGTTTTTCCTTGACAAGCAACTCTCGCCACGGTAACAACCGTTTATGTGGCGTTGATGTTCACAACGGTGGCCCAACACTATGGCTATAGCAATTGCATTAACTTTATTAGTTGTCGGCTCGGTTTTATTTCATCTGTTGAGCCCTTGGTACTTCACCCCAATCGCTTCAAACTGGGGCGCGATGGATGAAACGATTAGCCTCACTTTTTGGGTCACGGGCATCGTCTTTATCGCCGTCAATTTGTTCGTTGTGTTCTGCGTCATTCGTTTTCGACAGAAAAAAGGTAGCAAAGCAGCCTACGAGCCCGAGAACACGAAGCTCGAGTGGTGGCTCATCGGTATCACAACCATCGGCATCGCCTCAATGTTGACCCCAGGTCTGTTCGTGTGGGCCAATTTCGTGACTGTTCCACAAGATGCGGCAATTGTTGAGGCGGTCGGAAAACAATGGCATTGGAGCTATCGCTTTCCGGGTCAAGACGGCAAGCTCGGCACGGTAGATGCAAAATTCATCAATGATCAAAATCCGTTTGGCATCAATCCCAATGATCCAAATGGTCGAGACGACATCCTGATTAGCCATCCGGATCTTCATTTGCCAATCGGTAAGCCTGTCAAGGTACTACTGCGCTCGGTCGATGTGCTACACAATTTTGCGGTCCCTCAATTTCGAGCCAAGATGGATCTGGTTCCTGGGACCTTAACTTATATTTGGCTCACTCCTACGCGCGAGGGTGCTTTTGACCTGTTGTGTAACGAATTGTGCGGCGTCGGTCACTATGTCATGCGCGGTAAGGTTGTTGTGCAACCCGAAGCAGAGTTCACGACTTGGTTAAGCAGCTTTCCGACCTACGCACAGACACAGCTTGAACAAAAGGGCGATTTGCAACTTGGTAAAGCCTCTTACGCCGTGTGTGCAGCCTGTCATGGCGCTCAAGCAGAAGGCAACAAAGCTTTAAATGCCCCTAAATTAAATGGTCAGAGTGAGTGGTACCTGAGACGCCAATTACAAAATTATAAAATCGGCGCGCGTGGTACGCACGAACTTGACGTCTTTGGAAAAATGATGGCACCAATGGCTGCGACCTTGCCGGATGCCGCTGCCATTGCCAACGTCAGTGCTTTCATCCATTCTTTACCTGATACGCGCGCACCTGCGATGGTCAAGGGTAACGCGGGCAAAGGACAAGACCTTTTCAATGCAACCTGCAGCGTTTGTCACGGAGCGACCGGTATGGGCGTTCAGGCAACCAACGCACCCCGCCTGCAGTCGATAGATGACTGGTACCTAGTGACCCAGCTCAATCATTTCAAGAAAGGGATTCGCGGGGGACATGCGAAAGATATGTATGGACCGCAAATGTCAAACGTCGCAGCTTTTTTGAACGACGACCAAATCATCAATGACCTAGTCGCGTACATCAACACCCTACGATGATTCGCCTGCTAAGTTGTCACGTATGAGTTTAGCTATCTTGTAAAGACAGGAGATATTGATGGATCACGTATCACACGACGCCTCTGACTTGGCTCCACCTAACGAATTAGGTGAAATGGAGCTCTATCATCCCAAGACGTTTTTGGGAAAATATGTATGGAGCCAGGACGCAAAGGTCATTGCTATTCAATATTCAATCACTGCGATAGCAATTGGCCTAGTCGCGTTGGTGTTGTCTTGGCTGATGCGTCTGCAGCTGGGTTTTCCCAATACGTTTACCTTCATCAATCCTAGTAACTATCTTCAGTTCGTGACCTTACACGGCATGATCATGGTGGTCTACCTCTTGACCGCACTGTTTTTGGGTGGCTTCGGAAATTATTTGATACCACTCATGGTCGGCGCCCGTGACATGGTGTTTCCGTATTTGAATATGCTTAGTTACTGGATTTATCTTTTTGCCGTGATTTTGTTGTGCGCAAGCTTTTTTGTTCCGGGAGGGCCAACCGGATCGGGATGGACACTTTATCCTCCGCAAGCGATTCTTGAAGGAACCCCGGGCTCGCGGGAAGGCATCATCTTGATGCTTATCTCACTGATGTTTTTTATTGTCGGTTTTACGATGGGCGGCCTGAACTATGTCGTGACCATCTTACAAGCGCGCACGCGCGGCATGACAATGATGCGTCTTCCCCTCACCATCTGGGGGATTTTTACAGCGACCATTCTTGCGCTGCTGGCTTTTCCGGCACTGTTTGTCAGCGCCTTGATGATGTTGCTCGATCTGTGTTTAGGCACAAGCTTTTTTATGCCGGCAATTGTGTCGATGGGCAGACCAGGTGAACACGTCGGTGGCAACCCGTTATTGTTTCAACACTTGTTTTGGTTCTTCGGGCATCCAGAAGTCTATATCGTCGCGCTGCCTGCCTTTGGAATTGTTTCAGACTTAATCAGCGTGCACGCCAGAAAGAATATTTTTGGTTACAGAATGATGGTGTGGGCCATTGTCATTATTGGCGGCCTGAGTTTTGTTGTCTGGGCGCACCACATGTATGTCAGCGGAATGAACCCCTACTTTGGGTTCTTTTTTGCAACCACCACGCTGATCATTGCGATTCCTACGGCGTTAAAAGTCTATAACTGGGTCTTAACCCTCTGGCGAGGCAATATCCAATTAACAGTCCCGATGCTGTTTGCGCTAGGTTTTATCTTCGCCTTCATTCATGGTGGGCTCACAGGTTTATTTCTAGGCAATGTCACGGTTAGTGTTCCGCTCTCTGACACCATGTTTGTCGTTGCACACTTTCATATGGTCATGGCCGTGGCGCCCATCATGGTTGTGTTCGGCGCAATCTACCACTGGTACCCCAAAATGACGGGGCGCTTACTAAACGTCAAGATGGGAAAAATTCATTTCTGGGTGACCTTTTTAGGAACCTATGCGATTTATTTGCCTATGCACTATTTAGGTTTCCTTGGCGTGCCGCGTCGCTATTTCGCAATCGAAGGTACAAGTTTTATTCCTGACTCTGTGCAGCACCTGAATGCCTCGATCACGATTGCAGCCTTAATCGTTGGCGTCTTTCAAGCAATATTTTTATACAACTTATTTTGGAGCTACTTTAAGGGTGAGCCGTCAGGTGACAACCCTTGGAAAGCCACCACACTCGAGTGGCAAACCGCGCACACGCCACCGATACATGGCAATTTTGGTGACACCTTACCGCCCGTCTATCGTTGGGCTTACGACTTTAGCGTGCCGGGGGTCAAGGAAGACTTTATCCCCCAGAATGTTGCACCCAAAGATGTGGTGTATGAAGACACGTCAATGAGTGCCACTGGCAAGCGAACATCATGAGCATCATCAAAAGCTTGATGGCTAAGCCTTGGACGGCTGAGCAGACCTTAATCGATAATCGCTACTCAGGCGATGTCTCAGAACGCCCGGTGAAGCGACTGGCACTCAGAGTATTTTTAGGCGTGGTCGCCGTGCTGTTTATTTTGTTGATTGTCGCGTATGCCGGGCGCATGGGCTACTCTGACTGGCGCCCTGTGCCCCAACTCTCGCTTCTGTGGGTGAACACCGGTGCACTCTTACTTGCCAGTCTTGCCTTCGAACTCTCACGCTACGCGCTGAACCATAATCGCTTGCAAACCATGCGTTTGAGCTTACTGGCTGGCGGTGCTCTGACCATCGTGTTTCTTTTCGGACAAATGCTTGCGTGGCGACAGCTCACCACCATGCCATATTTTGACATCACGATCCCTGCCATCGGATTTTTTTATATCTTGACGGGTTTGCATGCGTTACACATGGTCGGCGGTTTGTTCGTCTGGGGCAACACAGTCCCTAAAGTGTGGAACAACTTTGATCGTGCCAAAGTCAAGCAAACCGTTGATCTCTGTGCAACGTACTGGAACTTTCTATTGTTAGTTTGGGTGGTCATGTTTGGCTTGCTTTTTTCAGGGGACAACCTCGACGCACTTTTAAAACTTTGCGGCTTCAAGTAAAAAAGGTTTGAACCCATGACCCAAGCGCATTCGCATAGTCACACCGCACTGCCAGTCCACCCGGCCGATCCTAAAGGCTTTGTCGCAGATTGGTCTTCGGACCAAATCGCGTTCAAAAAGGTGCCGTGGGGCAAGGTCATGATGTGGATTTTTCTTGTCAGCGACACCTTCATTTTTAGTGTGTTCCTGATTTCGTACATGACGGTACGGATGTCTTCCGTTGTGCCGTGGCCCAACCCAAGTGAGGTGTTTGCTTTAGAAATCGCCGGCAGTCACGTGCCACTTGTACTGATCGCAATTATGACTTTTATCTTGATCAGTAGCAGCGGCACCATGGCAATGGCAGTTAATTTTGGCTATCGAAAAAATCGTAAAGTCACCTTCATTTTGCTCGTGATTACGGCGATTCTCGGGGCTTCCTTTGTTGGGATGCAGGCGTTCGAATGGACTAAATTGATTACTGAAGAGGGCGTGCGACCCTGGGGCAACCCGATGGGCGCTCATCAATTTGGCGCTGCTTTTTTTATGATCACTGGCTTTCACGGCACTCACGTGTCTATTGGCGTCATCTTTCTAGTGATTGTGGCGGTAAAAGTCTATCGTGGCGATCTTGATAACGAACGTCCAGGGTTTTTGACGGGTCGACGTGGCAATTACGAAGTCGTCGAAATCATGGGCCTGTATTGGCACTTTGTCGACTTAGTGTGGGTATTCATCTTCGCATTTTTTTATCTCTGGTAGGAGACTGTATGGAACACGCGGCAGACCAACAGCACCCAATCGGTGTTTATCTCAAGATATGGGCGCTGCTATTCGTACTGAGCGCAGCTTCATATGCAGTCGATTATTTTCATGTTGAAGGCTATCTTAGATGGTCACTCATTTTGATTTTCATGCTGTTAAAAGCTGGCTTAATAGTTGCTGTTTTTATGCACATGATGTGGGAACCCATAGCTTTGATCTACACCATTTTGATCCCCCCCTTGTTACTCGTTGTTTTTATCGGTATTGGCGCACTTGAAGCGGATTACACGTTTTTTCTAAGAAGTATTTTTTTGGCACCGTAATTTTCAAGGCTAGCGCAACGCCAACAGCTTTTTAATCTGCTCGATGTGAAAAGACTTTCTATGATGAAAAAATTCTTTACCGTTAATCTGTGCATCATGTGGGGCATCTTGGCTGCACTGATGTTGATGGCCGCAATGCTCGTCCTTCATCATCGCGATATTCCGGCAGAGGTTGAAACGCATCGTCGCAATCTGATCGGCACTGGCATGACAACGGCTGACCGTATCGCACCCGTTGCAAAATTCGTGATGGCTGGCGCGGCTAAAGCTTCAACTGAACCTGCACAAGCGAGTGTTGTCGTGCAGGTCAAAGACCGCGATGGGCAACAGGTGTACCAAGCAAGTTGCGTCGCCTGTCACAGCACAGGTATTGCGGGCGCACCGAAAGTTGGTGATAAAGGTCAATGGGCCACTCGCGTCGCGGCTGGCACTGAGGCGTTATACCGAAATGCGCTGGTAGGCACACAGAGCCCTACCGGAGTTATGCCGGCTAAGGGCGGAAATCCAAGCCTGAGTGATCAAGAAGTCAAAGCGGCCGTCGATTTTATCATTGCGCAAAATAAGTAAATTCGTTGCGCGAGTGCCTCCAATCAAGGTGCTGACACCAAACCTCAGTTTAAGGATCGCGGCTTAACGCGTGTCCTTCATCCCCGCATACAACTGCTTAAACACGCTAAAGCGCTGTGAGATCAACGCGGCATCCAGCGGCATTAAGTATGTCGCGTAATGCCTTGCTTGCGGGTCGATTAAATAGAGCGATGCCGAATGAGAGACCGAATAACTACCTGAAGCGTCTTTTTTCGTAATCTCGTACGGTGCTGCGAGCTGGTTCGCCAAGTTTCGGATCTGTAAATCAGAACCCGAGAGCCCCAAGAAGTGACGGTCAAAATGCTGCACGTATTGCTTGAGCACTGCTGGCGAGTCGCGCTCTGGATCCACCGTGATTAATATAAAATTTACGTCTGTCGCGTCAACACGCTCACGTAATAAGGATTCACGAAATTCAGTCATCACTGAAAGAGTGGTGGGACAAATATCTGGACAATAGGTAAAACCAAAGACAATAAACGTCCATTTATTCGTTAAATTTTTTACCGTAAATGGCCGCTCTTCGCCGTCGATCAGCTCAAACTCGATAATCGGTCGAGGCGGTAACACCATTGACACCACTCGGTCGACCAGAAATGTGGCGCCCGATCGTCCAAAGCGCTCTGAGGTAAAAAAATAAAGCATGAGAAGACAGACTGCCACCAACAGAACAACTGTAGTGAGCCCGGCTTTGTGCTTTTTGCTGATTATTTCAACACCATTTTTCGCGACGACTTCAGACAACAAGTGTGCATACCGTTGGGGTGAGTGTGAGCGATTGAGAACGATCGCCTAAGAATGTCGGATCATACCCATCCGTCTCTGCCACTGCACTAAGTAATCTGGCACAGAGCGTCCGGTACCGGCGATGCTGATTGTCGGATGCGTGCCAAGCACGCGCGCTAATAGCGGTTCTTGGTGCTGATAGACATCGACGAAGAATAAATGTTTTCCCTCTTGCAACTGTTTCTCGAAGCGAGCAAACTTATAATTACGCCTTTGAGTACCGATTAGCCCGCCTTCCCAGGTACAAAAACCAAGAATCACCACGGCGAGAAAAATAAATGGCATCCAGCCAAACGCGCTCGAGGCCCATTCAGAGATCGCAGTCGTCGTTAAAAATATAAACAGAATACACAGACCGATCACCGCGCCGATCAAGCTAGAATGAACAACGTCATATTTCATGACGGATTGCACTTCGTGTAGATGCGGGTGCTGCGCTAAACCCAAAGTATCCAAGCTTAGAATATGAATTTGGGGCGTAGAAACACCGTCGGCCTCAAGTTGCTCTTCAAATAGCTCTAAATCGTCTAGATTATCACTAATGAAGTAATGTCGCAGCAATTTCATGTGTTGCTCCCCTTTGTTCTTCTTTGGCCAAATGACCATTTCGGATGAGAATATGTGCAACAGACGAACCCTATCAAACATGCTTTGTGCTTGACTGGTTCGATCAAACAGCGACAGGCGAACAACTTAATGCTAGGTAATGCCGCTTTGTCTCTTTAAGTTAGTCGGTATGTTGATTTAAATCAAGTGGATAATCTTGAGGGGAGTTGACTCAAGGTCTATTTGTGATAATCGGCGTTGCCGGGCCAAGGTTCTTCAGACACATCAAACACCATGCCCTCAAACCCGCGAAATTTGTCAGGACGCTTGCGGTCGGTCAGTGGGGCAAGTTCCATTTCATCAATATAAGGTTTTCCACCTAAAGCTTGTACCGCCTCGACACAGCCGTCAGGGTCCTCTGTATACACGCCAAAGTGATGCAGGCCTACGTAGTCGATGCCCTTGCCCAATTGATCACTCTTGAATTTTAATAGTGCAATATTCAGCACATCGTCTGTCAAAAAATAACCGCTCGCGCGTTCGTTATCCATATACTTTAGTTTTTTGAAGCCAAAGGCTTTTGTATAAAACTCTAAGGCTTTTTCTGGATCTTGCGTAGCAATGACGATATGGCGCAACTGAGACATTTGTAAACTCCCACAAAGGTAAAGATGAAGCACACTAAAAAAATTATTCTGGGCGAATCCCTGCTGTTTGAACCAAGACACCAATCCGGATGGCCTCGCGCTCAATAAATTCACTAAATTCTTGCGGCGTGCTTGGCAAAACCTCATTGCCCTGATCAACAAGCTGTTTACGAAAATTTGGCTCGGCTAACACCAATCTCAAAGATTCATTTAATTTTTTTAATCGTTCAACCGGTAAGCCAGCGGGGGCAAACAAACCCAGCCACGACAATAACTCAAATCCTGGGATGGTTTCAGCGATTGTCGGCACACCTGGCAAAGCCGGCTGTCTGACTAAGCTTGCCACGCCAAGTGGTTTCAGTTTACCGGCAGCGATCAATGAGATCGAGGTCGGCGGCGTATCAAAATACGCTGTCAGTCGGCCACCAATGAGATCGGGCACAATTTGAGACGAGCCACGATACGGAATGTGCGCGATGTCTATTTTTGCCATGGTAGACAGCATAATCAAGCCCAAATGAGACGCGGATCCACTGCCACCAGAACCGAAGTTCAATGGTGCAGACTGGGTTTTCCCAGCAGCAATGATGTCCGCAACGCTGTTTGCGGGGCTATTCGCGGCAACCACCAAGAGCATGGGTGTTGCCGCGATTTGACCAATCGGCTGAAAGCCACGCTTAATGTCAAACGGAAGATTTTGATATAAATAGCGGTTCACGACTTGGGTGCCTAGGTTGCCTAAGAGCAGCGTGTAGCCATCTGGTCGAGCCTGTGCAACGAATTGCATTGCAATCGTACCGTTACTTCCGCTACGGTTTTCGACTACGACGGACTGCTTTAAAATCGGCTCAAGTCTTGCACCAACCAAGCGAGCTAAGACGTCTGCAATCCCTCCGACAGCATAAGGGACAATAATTTTGATCGGCTCGCTCGGAAATCCATCGGCTCGTACCGTAACGGTCGCAAATGCCAAGAGCAAAAGCACAAACACGTGACCCGATGCGAGCGTGATTTTATTCCACATAAAACTCTGTGCCATTTGCAAAAATATTAGGCTTCATAAACAGCCCTAACAACACGGCACCATTCGGTGAGTAGGCTTGATGCACGTTGCCACCTGGGCGCCAGACGAACTGACCAGCTGAGGCCACGCCATCTAAGTCGACCAGGCTACCCTCAATAATCCAGGTTTGCTCAAGCGCTGCGTGCTCATGTAACGGCACAATTGCGCCGGGTTCCATCTTGAAAAGAATGCTTGAGACCCCCGAGGCTGGGTCTGCAAATAATACCTTTGAGCTGATGCCCGGAAATTTAGACGGCATCCACTCCATCTTGGCTGGATCAACCAGTGTCGATTTTAAGTGCGCGGGCAGTTTTTGAGGGTCTAGCCAACCTTCTGGCACCTTTGGTCTTAGTGCGGCTTGTGCAGCATTCATCTTTGTCTCCGGCATGTAGGTGAATTAGGATAGATTCAATTTATACGGTACGTGACACTAGTGAATTGTTTGGATGAATGCCTTCAACATGATTTGTCCCTTTTCTCGCTCATTGGCGTGTATTTTTATTGATTCTAGGCACAGTCTTATCCGCTTCGCGATCAAAAGCTTGCTGCAGAGTCGTTGTGTCTGAATAGTACCTATCGTTTTTACGGCTCTATTTGATAGGGGTCAACATAAATTTGCTATATTTTTAACGCTCTAAGGGTTAACGCTTGCCTGCACTTCGAAACTCGTCCTACGAATATGCGTCTAGAAGCTCGACGATTTTTTAGCGGCCTCGATCAAATACACAAGCAGTTCATACAACGCGTTAGGCTGGAAGATATCTCGCGACATAAAACACGCCAGTAAATGCTATACCAACCACGACAGTCATCCAGCTAATCATTTTCCAGGTGCATGAGTTGAACTCGTGATGGATGGTGGTGGTGAGTTCAAGCTCTAGCCTTTTGAGGTCTTCTTTGGTTGCAAGTGTCGGGAGAATCGTGTCAAAGCGAGTTTCAAGCATCGTCATTTTGGTTTCCATTGGGTTATCCTAAAAGCCTCGGTGATTGAGCATTTTAAGATTTTAGGTCTATCGCAAGAATGGTATCGGATAGTTTTGTCTAGTAGCAATCCGTCAATTGCATTTGCTTACATTTATAGAAAAACATAGAACATGAAAAATTTAATTGCCCGTAATGTTGCCGTCACGCTGCTCGCGATTGGCTGCGCGGGTCTACTTTGCGCCTCGGCCGCGGCGCAGACCGCTCAATGGCCGACGCGCCCGATCAAATTGGTGATTCCGTTTGGTGCTGGCGGAGGCACCGATGTGATTGGTCGGTTTTTAGCGCAAAAATTTACGGAAGGTCTAGGCCAGACCGTGGTGGTTGAAAATCGCCCCGGCGCGGGCGGTAGCCTGGGTAGCGCTGAGGTGGCGCGTGCATCGGCTGACGGTTACACAATACTGATAGGTTCAAGCTCAACGCATGGCATCAATCCGGGGATCTATGCCAAGCTTGCTTACGACCCACTCAAAGACTTCGAACCGATCGGTTTGATTGCCACAAATTTGTTTGTGATGTCTGTCCCCAAAGACTCACCGGTAAAAACCGTGGCCGACTTGGTGAGGCTCTCGCAGGCGTCGCCTAGCCAGTACAATTACGCCTCTTCCGGAAATGGCACCACCAGTCATCTGGCAGCCGCGTTGTTTGTTTCTATGTCGGGCGCCAAGCTCACGCATATTCCGTACAAAAGTAATGTGCCGGGTCTGACCGATTTGATAGCGGGTCGTGTCGCGATGATGTTTGACAATATCACGGCGATGCAAACGCAGATCAGCGCTGGAACAATTCGCCCACTCGCGACGACTGGTTTAAAACGCAATGCGGTGTTGAAGGATGTCCCCACGTTGGATGAGGCGGGAGTCAAGGGCTATGATTTGAGGGGCTGGTTTTGCTTGTTGGCGCCGGCAGGAACCCCTGCTGCGGTTGTGACCAAGCTTAATCAAGAACTCGTGAGAGTGATCGCGCTGCCCGAGGTAGCAGAAAAACTCGTTGCCCTCGGCGCAGACCCTGAAACGAGCTCACCACAAGAGCTGCAAGCATTGATCGCCTCTGAAATGATTAAATATAAAAAGATTATCGATATTGCGGGTGCAAAGGCTGAGTGACGCAGCCATTGTTTGCGAAGGGCGCGGTAGCCACCCTTTTGCGCATCGCTCTGCGACAGTGACAAATTGTTGCACTTCTATTCTTGCAGCTGCGATTAGAAATTGAGATACTTTCGATATCGTACTGAAGGAGTTATTTAATCGCGCAGTGACCACCGCTCGAGACTTTGCCAGAGCCTGCTGCGATAAGCGGCGGTTCACGTCGCAGGTCAACCGGCGGCGCTCGGGTGGTGTCCCAAACCAAGAAGGCCATCAAGCCGCACCAAAAGAGCACCTGAAGTTTGCGATGTGAAATGCTCATAGTTGATCGTGTTTCATAGCTTGTAATATCTTCGCATGCGTACACCGATCAAGGTGCCGGCGAAGGCGAGCGGTACCCAGATCCAACCGTGGACGCTGCCTGTTGAAATGCCACTGAGCATGGCACCAATGTTGCAACCAAAGGCCAGTCGCGAGCTGTAGCCCATCAAGAAGCCTGCAAGCAAACCGATGCACCACTGCGTAGCGGTCAGGGCTTGGCTATCGCTGCCGACGCGTGCCGAGACCCACAATGCACCGCCTAAAATTCCGATGTTGGTAATTGATGTGATGTCCATCAGGATCATTTCGTTTAAGCGTTGCGTATGACCGGCCTGACTCCAGAACGCATTGGACGTTGGATCAAACAGGCCCGCCGCGTGAGCAAGCTTTGCGGCCCAAAGGCCAAAACCGTACACGACCCCCCAGGGTTGACCGGCGATCAGCAAATTGAGCGCCGCCAGCACCGCGAGTGCTACCGCGCCAAGCAGCCATTTGCGCTCGAACCAGATGCGCCCGGGGCCTACCCACAGTCTGGCGGCTAAGCCAAGCAGCGCAATCCCCGCGAGCGTGATGAAAAGTGCTTGCGCAGTGCCAAACTCAGTCACTAGACCAAGCGGTTCAAGTTGCCCAAGCTTAAGCCAGTCGCCCACTTGCACCGAGCCCAGAAAACTGCCCAGGGCAAACAGCGGCAAAATCCCCATGTTTAAGGGCACGCCAAGCCCCGCCTTATACAGTGTGCCAGAGCCACAGCCATCGGCAAGCTGCATGGTTAAGCCAAACACAAAGGCACCAATTAACAGGCTGAAACCGGGTGGGCCCAAAGCCGCAGTCAATTCAGAATACTGTCCAAGAAGTATTAGCGAAAATGTCGACGCTAAGGCAAGCAAAACCAACTGACCCGCCACGCCGCTTGGATCGCGTTGTTCAATTAATAGGCGCCAACCGGTCGTGAAACCAAAGCGTGCGCCAGACAGCGCGGCTCCCATCCCGATGCCGACTGCAAACAAGGCGGCTTGTCGAACGGACACCGACCAACCCAAGTAGACAAAAAACAGTAAGAGCAACAGGCTCAAGGGCAGACGTTTCATGATTAATTTAGTCAAACCTCATCGTTTGGGATCAGACGACGATCGATGAAGCAAACAGTTATTTGGCGACCCGCAGCTGTGCGTCGATGTACAGCTGCTTGAAGCGATTAGGCACGTTATCCATTGGGAGTGCACCCTCGGCTTGAGTCCAGTCAACCATCGAGCCGGCATAGAGCCTGACGTTTGGCTGGCCAACCAGTTCTGACAATACGAACCAATTTGTTGCGGCCCAGTGGCCAGTATTACAAAAAGAGATAACGTCTTGATCGCTTTTAACCGACGAGGCGAGGGCAAGTTTTTTTACCTCGTTGTTAGGCACGACTAGGCTGCTGTTTGGCGCAAACCACGTTGAATGTTCTACGCTGACTGCACCTTTCAAGGTACCCGGAACCTTGGCAGCAGTATGCCGTGTTGAGCCCTCATAAAAAGCGGTGGGGCGTGCGTCAATCAGTTGCGCCTTACCCGATTGAACGCTACTTGCGACCTCGGCGCGTGTTGCGATCATATTTTGGTTGATGCTTGGTGTGTACGTGCTTGCTTTAGCTGACGCCGCCTTGGTGTCGAGGCTAAATCCCTCCGCTTGCCAGACCTTTAAACCGCCGTTTAATACCGACAAGTTTTGTAGGCCTAAAACTTTGAGCGTCCAGTACACGCGCGCGGCCGCCCCAAAGTCGCTTGCGTCTTTGCCCGATGAAGTCACAATGACATGCGTCTCGGGTGTCAAGCCTAAGCGTTGCACAAGCTTGGTTAAGTTTTCCAGTGAGGGTAATTCGCCAGGGTTGCTCTCGGGGCCGCGCCAGACGCCGTATGGAGCATTCAGCGCACCCGCGATATGACCCGTTGCATAGGATTTCGGGTCACGGATGTCGAGGACCACGGTGACCGGCGCGGTGAGTGCAGCCTGCGTGGCCTGTGCGTTTAACAAGGGTTCGGCTGCACTTGCACTTGCGCAAAACAACAAACCTAACAGACCAGAAGCGATTTTTTTGAGCATGATGCAGGCCACCTTTAATTTTTTATACGTAACGGATTGTGCGCTGTGCCTACCCAAAGCGGAAGTACATTTTTTATCTCTTCTTATACTCAAAA
>JABMMM010000001.1 GCA_013205565.1 Alcaligenaceae bacterium
AGCTTGAGGCGGATCGCTTTGCAAAGAGTGCCCACATTGGCATCACAACGATTTTGACTACCTTTGCGTTGTATACCGGCTATGACGTGGCCGAGCTTTACCCAATCGCGTACGATCCCGCCTCGGGACAATTCATTAAAGCGCAAGGGCCCTGGAATTCGGTACGCCTGGTGTTGAAGAAAAACGGCAAAACGGTTGCTCTTGACTACGTAAGCCTCGACCTCTCGGACCAAAACCTTTTAGTCAATGAACCCATGCGCGGCTGGCTGAGTCATATGACACAACACCCCATGCTGATTAAAGCCGCCTCGCACCTCTTACAAGACGGTAACTTTATCGTCTTGCGGGATATGATTGTTAAAAACGCTCCGATCGTCGTGCAAGATGAAACCGGCGTTGACTACGCGCAGCTTAAAAAAATCGGTAATGTACAACTTTACGGAGGCTTTTCGTTGCCCTTTGAGCAATTCAGCCCTCACAAACAACAATCTCTCGCCCAAGCTTACAAGCAAGCAACCGACGTCAAGCCGATCCCGTTTGCTTTTAGCTACAACAAAGAACACGAACGTCGCAGCGTTCAAATTGCTCGCCGCGACAAACCTGAAAAAGCTGAAAAGCCTTAGCGTACGAGAGGGACGCAAGGCGTACCTTGAACCGCAGAGCCTGCGGCAAGCGCGCTCACTCGATCTTAATATTCCGCTCTTTAATCACTGCCTTCCAAATCGCTGATTCTTTGGCCATGTAAGCAGCCGACTCTTGGCGACTCATTGGCTGTGGTGTTAAGCCAAGTGCCAGCAAAGCATCGCGAACCGACGGTGTATTTAAAACTTTGACGAACTCTGTATTCCAGCGCTCGAGGATCGGAGCTGGCGTTTTGCCGGGCGCCACATAAGAATACCAATTGACCGCGTTGAACTCTGGGTAGCCAGATTCAGCAACGGTTGGTAAGTCAGGCAACAGCTCCGGACGAGTCAAACCGGTTGTCGCGAGCGCGACTAGTTTTTTACTTTGAATATGTGGTGCTGCAGACGACGGGGTCGAATAGTAAGCATCAATACGACCACCGATTAAATCGATCATGGCTGCACTACCACCTTTGTACTGGATATTGACGATATCAACGCCCGCGCGTTGCCCTAGTAACTCACCGGCCAAGTGTGAGGCCGAGCCAATTCCTGTTGCCGCATAAGTCAACTTGCCTGGATTTTTTTTCGCAAGTGCCACAAACTCAGCAAACGTTGTGACATTCAAAGACGCAGGCACGACCAAAACATTTGGAAAAATGACACCCATAGTGATGGGTGCCAAATCCACTAAGGGATCAAACGAAAGTTTCATCAAGTGCGGAATCACCGCCATCGGGCCAATTGAGCCAAGCATCAACACCGTACCATCGGCCTTGGCGTTTGCGACTTGTTGCGCCGCCAACATACTGCCGGCACCTGGTTTGTTTTCGACTACGACCGACTGACCCAAATTATTAGCCAACTCTTTCGCAATCAGTCGGGCCGAGGCGTCTGAAGCACCACCCGCCACAAAACCCACAACAATAGAGATCGTCTGCCCTGTCGGAAACTCTTGAGACCACGCCGAGCCGCTGAATGCACCCATCCAAGCTGCTGCCAACAAACTAAAAGAGCGTAAAAAGGAAAATCTCATCAGAACCCCAAAAAAATAGCGGTAAAGAAAACGATAGCAAAGCTGATAACCAAACCGACAACGAAAAAGTTAAAGCCAAGCTAGAGAACGAGTGTACATTTATCCATATTGTTATGAAAGTAACCGTCGCTATCGAGGCGATCGTCGCTATGATAGCAACAGAAGACACGCCCTAAACAGCCTGCTACGTTGAGACACTGAGACTCCATGACCAAAACGATCGAAACCTCAGCCTTGTTGATGGGGCAAATGATGAGTCAACCTTTGCTGATCTCCGGGCTACTGGCGCACGCTGCGCGCCACCATGCCGACACCGAAATCGTCTCGCGGCGCACCGAGGGTGATATCCATCGTTACACCTATGCCCAGTGTCACATCCGAGCCAAGCAAGTGGCACAAATGCTTGAGCGCTTGCAAATTCACCCCAGCCAACGCGTCGGCACATTTGCCTGGAACGGTTACCGGCACCTTGAAATTTATTATGGCGCCTCGGGCAGTGCACGTGTCTGCCACACCATCAACCCTAGGCTGTTCCCTGAGCAGTTACGTTACATCGTCAATCACGCGCAAGATCAGGTGATTTTTTTCGACACCACCTTTTTGCCACTCATCGAGTCGCTTCACGCACAGTGTCCGACGGTTAAGCACTGGATTTGTCTGTCAGACGCCGACAAAATGCCGCAAAGCAGCGTCTTAAAAATCGAGTGCTACGAAACTCTGCTTGGTCAAGAGTCAGGTGATTACGAGTGGCCTGTTTTTGATGAACGCGCAGCGTCAAGCCTTTGTTATACCTCGGGCACAACCGGCAACCCGAAGGGCGCCTTGTATAGCCATCGCTCGACCATCTTGCATTCATACGCAGTCGCGCTACCTGATTCACTAGGCATCACCGCGCGCGAATCAATCATGCCCGTTGTACCGATGTTTCACGTCAACGCTTGGGGCCTTCCATATGCTTGCCCACTGGCAGGCGCACGCATGGTTTTCCCAGGTCCAAAGCTTGACGGTGCCTCGTTATGCGAACTAATTGAACAAGAGTCTGTCACGATGTCTGCCGGCGTTCCCACCATCTGGGCAGGCCTGATTCAACACGTCCTGGCTCAAAAGCTAAAATTCAGTACGTTCAAGCGTACCGTGATCGGCGGCTCTGCTTGTCCGCCTGCGATGATTCAGGCTTTTGAAAAAGAAGGCGTCCAAGTCATCCATGCTTGGGGCATGACCGAGTTATCTCCGGTCGGTACGGTCGCTCAACTCAAGCAAAAAGATTATTCAAAAAGCAAAACCGAACAAGATCAGATCCTTGCTAAACAAGGTCGACCGATGTTTGGCGTTGATATCAAAATCGTTGATGAAAAAGGCCAGTCTTTGCCGCATGACGGCGTCGCCTTTGGTGATCTGCTAGCGAAAAGCTTCTGGGCAATTGATAGCTACTTCGGCGTGACCGATAGCCCTTTAATCAACGGTTGGTTTCCAACGGGTGACGTGGCCACGCTTGACCCTGATAGCCATATTCAGATTACCGACCGCAGCAAAGATGTGATTAAGTCTGGTGGTGAATGGATTTCATCGATCGAACTCGAAAACATTGCAAGCGCGCATCCCGAAGTTGCGATGGTCGCCTGTATTGCCATTGTCCATCCCAAATGGGATGAGCGTCCATTGTTAGTGGTTGTTAAACGCGAGACCTCGACTACCGACTCTGCTGCAATCAAAGCCAAGCTACTGG
>JABMMM010000053.1 GCA_013205565.1 Alcaligenaceae bacterium
CCAGTCGGGTAGCGGACGGACTCTGAGTTCTGGGGCAAATAAGGCAATCTCGTCGGCAAGGCGTTGCGCCTCGAGCGGTTCAGCGCATAAAAGCACAAGCGTTTTGCCCGCTTTTTTGGCCAGTTGCGCTAACAGCCAGGCATCGCCCGAACCCGGTGGGCGCGGGTGGGCATAGCGAAGCCCGGGTTTAAGCGCGTTGAGCAGGGTGTTAAGCGAGTGGGCAGTTGGAGCCAGTGCAGTAGACATAAAAAGCCAATATAAAAAAGCGTTGCAGGCGCCATCCCAAAAAAGGGGGCGCCGCGAAAGAGCTTAATTATAAAGGCGCGGGCTCAGAGTGAGCTTGAACTTATATAATGCATGCGTCATGCATCCTTCTCAACCTTCTGTACGAATCGTGGCGCTTGTGCCCTCTGCCGGGGTGGGCGTGCGTGCGCAGGCCGCAGGCTCGGCTCTTCCTAAGCAATACCGCCTGTTGGGTGGTGTGCCGATGTTGCGTCTTGCGGTGCAAGCCTTGCTGGCTGATGCGCGCATCGAGCAAGTGCGTGTCATCACGGCGCCTGAGGATCTTTGGGCTGAGGCCAGTTTAGCGGGGTTGCCGCGAACCGTTTGTCGTCCCTGTGGGGGTGAGACTCGGGCGCAAACAGTATTGAACGGTTTGCAAGACGCGGGGTTAAGCGCCCAAGATTGGGTGCTGGTGCACGATGCTGCGCGGCCGGGTTTGCCGCTCGAGGCGCTGGCGCGACTCCTTCAGGCGTGTCTGCCAGAGCTTGTCGGTGGCCTGCTGGCATTGCCAGTGGGTGATACCGTTAAACAGGCGCAAACGCCGGCGCAAAGTCAGGCAGCCCAAGCCTCGACGGTGCAGCGAACGCTTGCCCGAGAGGGCCTTTGGCTGGCGCAAACGCCTCAAATGTTTCGGGCTCGGTTACTCGAGCAGGCTTTGGTCCAGGCGCTCGAGCAGGGCTTGGCGATCACCGACGAGGCGTCTGCACTTGAAGCCCTCGGGCATGCCCCGCTTTTGATTCAAGGTTCTGTCCGTAACGCGAAGGTTACGTGGCCCGAAGATTTTGACTGGGTCCAGTCGTGGCTGACGCCCTCTTCTCGAGTTTGAAGGATGACACGTTAAAGGCGCAAATGATGAATCCAAACGCTTTTCGTATTGGACAAGGTTTTGATGTTCATGCCTTAGTGCCCGAGCGCGCCCTGATCCTTGGGGGCGTCACCATTCCCCACGCCTTGGGTCTGCTGGGGCATTCTGACGCAGATGTTTTATTGCATGCCTTGACCGACGCCTTGCTTGGGGCTGCGGGACTCGGTGATATTGGCAGACATTTTCCGGATACCGAGCCAGCCTATCGCGGTGCTGACAGTCGCGTATTGCTGCGTACGGCCTATCAGCGCGTACGCGAGGCCGGTTGGCAGGTCGTCAATATCGATGCAACGATTCATGCGCAGGCGCCCAAAATTGGGCCGCATGTGCCGGCCATGATTGCGCACATCGCAGACGACTTAGCGCTTGACCGCGCCGTCATTAATATCAAAGCAAAAACTAATGAGGGCTTGGGTCACCTTGGACGTCAGGAAGGGATTGCGGCCAACGTGATTGCCTTGCTCACGACTCGGGTTGCGCCGCCGGTAATTCGACTCTGACGCGTAAGCCGCCGGCCAACCGCGGCAAAAGTGCCAGCGAACCACCCGCATGGTGGATTAAGCGTTCGACAATGGCTAGACCGAGCCCCGTGCCGGCAGCACCCGTGCGGGCGGTGTCGCCGCGTGAAAACGGCCGGCGTACGCGTTCGATGTCTACGCCTGCGATGCCTGCGCCTCGATCATGCACTTCTATGACGACCGAGCTTGCGGCTAACTTAAGCACGACGTACAAGTCGAGTGTTCCGTCTGCGTGGCGTCCGTAGCGACGCGCGTTTTCAAGCAGATTACTCATCACCCGCTGCACGTCAAACGCCGTGATGTACACCCATAAGTCAGGCTCAAGCTTTGTCTGCAACTGGCCGCCGTGCGCGCGCGTCAGGCCTCGCTCGCGTTCGGTGAGTTCAAGCATCAGGGCAGATAAATCAATGGCGCGTTGTGGCGTCGCGCTTGGCGGGCGGGCGTATTCCATCAGCTGACCAATCGAGTGATCAATTTGCGCCAGATCTTGGTCGATGCCAAACCGAGCTTGGTCGTCAATGTTGCTGAGTTCGATTTCAAGGCGCATGCGCGTTAATGGGGTGCGCAGGTCGTGCGAGATACCCGCCAGCATCAGCGCGCGATCGGTGTCGGTTTGCTCGAGCTCGCGCGCCATACGATTAAAACTTGCGTTCAACGCTCGTAATTCTCGGGCACCGGTCTCGGGTAACGGGGCTGGCGACTCGCCACGCGACAACAAGTGTGCCGAGCGCGCCAAACGTGCCAGCGGCCGATTAATGTAAGAGACGCCTAGGGCAGCTCCTAAAATTGAGAGTAAGAGGGCGGCAGCCCCCCAGCTTAGCCATTCAAGTCCGCCGGTCAGGCCGATTTCGTGGCGATCAAAACACAGCCAGTAGGGCTCGTGGTCGATCCTGAAACTTACCCAGATGCCGGGCACCGCGTTGACGGTCCAGGCCAGACGTGTCTCGGCACCTAGTGTGGCGCGCACTAAAAGTGCGATGCGTTGCCAGTAGTTGTCGTCGGGCAAGGATTCGACGATGTCGGTGTTTGAGCGCGCATATACGTCAAGCCCCTCGCGTCGCGAGAGCTCACGCAGCATGGCTGGGCGTTCTAGGGCTGGAGTGTATGTCAGCGCCGCTTGGGTCAGATTGACAGAGGTGGCAATACGTCGACTCAGCTGGGCGGCGCGTGGACCTAGCTCGATCGAAACAAACACTAAAAGCCAAGCGCCCAGGCTGGCCAGCATCAAAACCAGCAGCAGCAAGAAAGTGCGGGCAAACAAGCCCAGTCGTGAACGCCTCAGGCGCACGCAAAGTAATTGGGCAAGCCGCGCTGCCGGGTAGCCCAGTACGATTTGCATCGTTTGCAGAGGTTTAGAGACCGCCATCCGGAATAAATACATAACCGTGCCCCCAGACTGTTTGAATGTAAGCGGGCTTCGAGGGGTTGACCTCGATCAGTTTGCGCAGACGTGAAATTTGCACGTCCAGACTGCGGTCGTAGGCTTCGTATTCGCGACCGCGGGCGAGTTCCATGAGTTTTTCGCGCGAGATCGGTATTTTTGGGTGACGACTAAAGACTTTTAAGACTGAAAATTCGCCCGTGGTGATAGGCACGAGATGACGTTCTCGCGTGAGTGTGCGGGTGGCAAGGTTGAGTTCGAACGGTCCAAAATAAATCGACTCATGATCGTAGCCCGGCGCGCCGGGGTGTTCGTCGCTGCTGCGTCTGCGTAAAATCGCGTTAATCCGCGCCAGAAGTTCGCGCGGATTAAAGGGCTTAGAAAGATAATCATCGGCCCCCATCTCAAGGCCAATGATGCGATCGATCTCTTCGGCGCGCGCCGTGAGCATAATAATTGGGGTGTTGTCATGGTTGCCGCGTAAGCGACGACAGATCGACAAGCCGTCTTCACCGGGCAGCATTAAATCCAGCACGAGCAGATCGATGTGTTCACGGTGCCAGATTTTGGTCATTTCGTGACCATCTTCGGCAGTTAACACGCTAAAGCCCTGATCAGTCAGATAACGGCGTAGCAAATCACGTAGGCGAGGATCATCATCCACGACTAAAATTTTTCGGACAATTGAAGGAGGTAAGATATTCATAGCCAAAAATGTAACAGCGCAAAACGAGACAGGCTAGCGTTTGTAACAAGCTTTTACATTTGCTTATTGATGCTTAACCATTAGTAACAAGATGTAACCAAAGCGCTCTTTGTGACCAATTGACACGCTGCGTTAGTCATGGGGCGTGTTAGGCGAAAAGGTCTGGTAGGCTTGGTGGCGGCATGATTGTCGCCTCACTGTTGGGCGGTTTGCCGTGTAAAACGATGGGGGTCTGAGGGGCTGCGCGCGCTTGCACGGTCCGCTTGCGTCAGAGCGGCGGCGTTTAAACTAAGTTTGCATGCCCCACTTGCGAAGGGTGGCATGCTCGATGACTTTGAAGACAAAGTTTTCGACGATGAGCCCGATAAAAATCACCATAAACAAGCCAGCAAACACGCTGGGGATTTCGAGCAAATTTTTATTCTGATAAATAAACCAGCCCAGACCACCCGAGCCTGAACTAACGCCAAAGACGAGCTCTGCGGCGATCAGGGTGCGCCAAGCAAAGGCCCAGCCCATCTTAAGACCTGACAAAATACTTGGAAACGCAGCCGGAATCAAAATGCTTCGCACGTAAGCAAACCCAGTCAGACCGTAGTTACGCCCCACCATTCGCAGCGTCAGCGAGACCGACAGAAAGCCCGAGTGTGTATTAAGCGCTACGGCCCACAAGACCGAATGGATCAAGACAAAGACTAAGCTGCCCTCGCCCAGGCTAAACCAGATTAAGGCCAGCGGCAGCAATGCGATTGCGGGCAACGGGTTGAACATGGCAGTGAGTGTTTCAAGAATGTCGGTACCCAGGCGCGTGGTGATCGCCAGCACTGTGAGAAAGGCCGCCAACGCGATGCCGCAGGCATAGCCAATGAGCAACACGCTGATTGAGGTCCAGGCCTTGCCAAGCAGGCCACCCGAGACGATGCCGGTCACCAGTGCCTGCATGGTGGCCAGGAAGGTCGGAAACAAAAGTTCGTTGTTCAAAT
This sequence comes from Alcaligenaceae bacterium, assembly GCA_013205565.1. Classification (GTDB taxonomy): domain Bacteria; phylum Pseudomonadota; class Gammaproteobacteria; order Burkholderiales; family Burkholderiaceae_B; genus Zwartia. The sequence continues at coordinate 4,736 of JABMMM010000053.1, forward strand.
GCGTGGCATAAACCTGCCAGACGATGGCCAGCGCGATTAACAACAAAATGCGGCGCAAGGCGGTGTGATTGCCCAGACGCTCAAACCAAGAGAGGGGTTTTTCAACGACACCCACCGCGCTAAAGGGCTTGGGCGACATATAAATTTCGGGACGCTGGTTAACCATGTTGCACCTCTTGCTCAGGCTTGCCGTGTTGCGTAAACAGCATCGCGTTAATTTTTTCTTCTAGCTCTTTTTCTGCGATCGCGTCTGAGTGATGCCGTGGAAGACTATTGAGCTCTGCCTTGACTTGCCCCGGATGCGGGGTCAGCAGCAAAATACGGTTACCCAGGCGGATGGCCTCTGGAATCGAATGCGTCACAAACAAGACGGTGAATTGTGTGTCGTCCCAGAGTTGCATCAACTCATCTTGCATCTTGCGGCGGGTGAGCGCGTCCAGCGCGGCAAAGGGTTCGTCCATCAGCAAGATGTCTGGCTCCATGGCCATGCCGCGCGCAATCGACACGCGCTGCTTCATGCCGCCCGAAAGCGTATGCGGATAGCTGTCTGCAAACGCCGAGAGGTTCACTTTGTCTATGTAAGACAGCGCGCGTTCACGGGCGGCTACACCTCGCAGCGTACCGCTGGCGGTTAACGGAAACATCACGTTCTCAAGCACGGTTTTCCAGGGTAAGAGCTGATCAAACTCTTGAAACACCATCATTCGATCTGGGCCTGGTTTGGTGACAGGAACGCCTTTGAGCCTGATCGATCCTTCGCTTGCGGGCATATAGCCCCCCACGGCCTTCAGCAATGACGATTTGCCACAGCCAGACGGGCCAAGCACGACAAAGCGATCGGACTTCAATACTTGAAAATCCACGCGATACGTCGCAGTCACCAGATGTTCGGTGGTTTTGTATTGCAGGGTCACGCCCTGGACCTCAAGCAAGGGTGGCGGGTTCTCAGGGATGGCTTGCATACAGTCTCCGTCTTGTTTGCCAAAGATTACCGCAAAAATCTATTGCCATGCCTGCCCTCAGACGCTGACCACGCCTTCGCCCGCAAGCTAATACAATGCCTGCATGACGTATATCTTGGCTCTTGAAACTTCGACGACAACCTGCTCGGTCGCGCTGCTTAGTGAACAAGGCACGACTGTCACGGTTGTGCAGCGACAGTTTGAAGGTGCGGCGGGGCACGCCGCAAAGCTCTTGCCCATGGTGAGCGCTCTGTTGCGCGAAGCTGGCGTTCCACGCAGTGCGCTTAGCGCGGTGGCGTTTGGTCAGGGCCCAGGGGCATTTACCGGTATTCGCGTGGCTTGCGGCGTGGCGCAAGGCATGGGGTTGGCGCTGCAAATACCACTGATTCCGGTCGGAGCCTTAGCGGCGGTTGCCGCGCAGGCGGCGCAGCGCCGCGCCCAACACTTGATCTTAGCGGCTTTGGATGCACGGATGGACGAAGTGTATTTCGCAGCCTACTTTGACGAGGCCGAGCAGGGGTTGACGCTGTTACAGCCACCGGTGTTGCTCGCTGCGCAGCTGGTGCCGGCTTTCATTGCGCAGCGGCTGGCGCTCTGGCAAGACCGCGCGCCAGCGGCGCAGGGGCTTTGTTATGTGGGTGAGGGCTGGCGTTTGCCGCAGGCGACGTTGAACTTGCCGCCCGCCTGTCAGGCCGATGATCTTCAGGCACGCCCGACCGCGCAGGCGGTGGCTGACTTGGCGTTGCGAGCGTGGCATGCCGGCCAAACCGTGCTGCCCGAGCACGCTGCACCGCTTTATTTGCGTGACCGCGTGGCATTTACAGTGGCCGAACGCGCGTTAGGCGAGGGCGGCAATCCGCGCGCCTTGCAGCCCAGTTCTGCCGCGCTGGTACCGCTTACCGCCGCCGATTTGCCAGAGATTCTCGAACTTGAGCGCGCGGTGCAGTCGTTTCCGTGGTCGCTCAAAAATTTTGAAGACGCGCTAGCAGCAGGCTATGACGCCTGGATTTTGCGCCAGGCAGGTGAGCTGTTGGGGTTTTGTATCGCGATGGCCGCGCCCGATGTGACGCATATTTTGGTGCTTGCCGTAGCGCCCGATCATCAGCGCCGGGGACACGCCCGACAACTTCTGGCACAGATCGCGCACAGTGCGCAGGCACGTGGTGCCGAGGGGCTGCTGCTTGAGGTCAGACCCTCGAATGTTTCTGCACTGGCTTTTTATACCCATGAAGGTTTTAATCAGCTAAGCGTACGACGTGATTATTACCCCGCTGGCCGTGGCGGGCGCGAAGATGCCTTTGTGTTAAAAAAAACGTTTAATCACTCTTGAACTCTAGCGACGCTATGACCCCAAGTCCCGATCCGAAACCCTTGCAATACTCGGCTTTACAGCTGGCGTGGTTGCGTGAGTTAGGCGTAGATAAGCCCTGGCTGCCGGGCGATACGCGGGTGGTAGCCGCGCCTGCGCGCGGCACTGAATTACTTGGCGCACCCGCACCGGCACCCACAGCCACAGCCACA
>JABMMM010000054.1 GCA_013205565.1 Alcaligenaceae bacterium
ACCAAATAAAATCGGCTGTAAAGCCGCGCCAATACTGGCTCTTACTGAAAATTTACCCGGTTTAACCGGACACTAGTGTAATCGTTATTTTGGTAAATAATACTCAAGTGCGACAGGCTTAATCACAATTCCTACAAATAACTGGAAAATAAAAATGAAAATCGGTTTTATTGGCTTAGGTACGATGGGCTCGCGGATGGCAGCGAATCTTCTCAAAAATGGGCATTCATTGGTGGTGAACGACAAGCGTAGCGCCAGCGCGCAACCGCTGATTGCTCAAGGCGCCGTGTGGGCAGAGACTCCTGCCCTTTTAGCCCAGCAGGTCGGACTCGTCTTTTTGTCTTTGCCAGGGCCCGCTCAAGTGCAAGAGGTGCTGACCGGGCCGCAGGGGCTTAGCACCGGCCTTCGCCCCAGCAGCGCTGTGTTTGATTTTTCAACCAACGCACCGAGTTTAGTTCGTCAATTACACGATGAACTAGCTGCGCAAGAGGTGTATTTTTTAGACGCACCCGTCAGCGGCGGACCAACGGGTGCGGCCTCCGGCAAATTGGTGATCTGGTCAAGTGGCGACGAGGTCGCATTTAAAAAGTACGAAAGCGTGCTTTCGTGCATGTCAGACGACGTGCAGTTTTTAGGCGTAATCGGCGCCGCCTCGGTCGCGAAGCTGGTGCATAACTGCATGGGCTACATGTTTAACTCTGCCATTGCGGAGGTGTTTTCAATGGGTGTGAAAGCCGGTGTCGAGGCACCCACTCTTTTTAAGGCGTTACGCAGCGGCGCTGTGGGGCGCCGTCGAACCTTTGACGGTCTACCCACGCACTTTTTAAGTGGTGATTATGACCCCGCAAAGTTCTCATTAACGTTGGCGCACAAAGACGTCACACTCGCCAATGATCTTGGTTGCGAGATTGAGTTTGAGATGCCCTTTGCCAAGTTGGCGCTTGCACAACTGACCGAGGCACTTGGCCGCGGCTGGGGCGATAAGGACTCTCGGATTGCGATGCTGTTAGCGCAAGAGCAGGCGGGAGTCGATGTGCGCTGCACGCCCGAGGCGCTTAAAGAAATACTGAGCCGCTAAATAAGCCCTGGTTCGCGCGCCAGTTGACAATTACGAGCCTGAAGCCTAACTTAACGTCAACTTATTAAAAAAATCAGACTAGAGACTTCGTAAAACAACTATCGCAACGGCAACTTGAGTCAGCCTGTCGCGGCTTTAATAGAAAAAGGGAATTTGATGAACGCTAAAAGAGTTGCAACACTGCTGCTGACGATGCTATGCCTGACTTCCACTTTACAAGCCCAAGCGCAAGCAAATTATCCAGACAAGCCCGTTATATTAATCGTACCGTTTCCTCCCGGGCAAGCTACTGACATGATCGCCCGGATGATCGCAGAAAAGCTGACCATTGTCTGGGGTCACCAGGTGATTGTCGAGAATAAAACCGGCGTGCCTGGTATGGTGGCGGGTAGCACTGCCGCCCCCGACGGTTACACGATGACAATGGGGACGAGTGGTGTTTTGGCGGTTAACCCTGCTGTTTTTGCCAAGCTTCCGTACGATGTCACAAAAGACTTTATCTATGTTGGAGGGCTCGCCATTACGCCCATGATCGTTGTCGTGAGCGCCGAGTTTCCATACAACACCGTGCAAGAATTGATTGCCGCAGCCAAAAAAGAGCCTGGTAAGTTTAATGTGGGCTACGGCGGGGTCAACAACACGCAACATTTAACCGGCGAACTCTTCAAAGCCACTACGGGCGTGAATATGGTCGGGATAAATTACAAAGGCAGCGCAAGCGCAGTCACTGATCTATTAGGCGGACAGATTTCTATCTTGGTTGACAGCATGGCCGTCGCCTTGCCGCATATTAGGGCCGGCAAACTAAAGCCGCTCGCCATCACGACTCTAGAACGCGTTCCTCAGTTGCCCAACCTGCCAACGGTGGCCGAATCGGGCTACCCCGGCTTCGAGGGTGTCGGTTGGCAGGGCTTGGTGTTACCAAAAGGCACACCGTCTGCCATCGTTCAAAAAATAAGCGCTGATGTGTCGAAAATACTTGCCGATCCGGTCATGCAAAAAAATATTATCGATAAAGGAATGGTGCCCGACCCCCGCGGCTCTGGCCCTTGGAGCGAGTTCGCCTTCGCTGAGATGAAAAAATGGAAAGCAGCTGCCCTGCAGGCGAACATTAAAGCAACTGAATAAACTAAATTATTGGCCATCTTTCTTTCACTCTAACTACGAGCAATTTGATCAACATGTCTTCAGCAGAACCACATTTTTTAACGCTCCACGAACTTGTTCAAAAGGCCCGTCAAAAACTCAACCACGACAATTGGGATTACATTGTTGGGGGCACCGAGACCGAAACGACACTGCGTCGTAATCGTGCCTCGATTGATGCGCTGGCTTTTCGGCCACGCGTTTTACGCGACGTCAGTCATGTGAGCGCGCGCACGAATTTTTTAGGGCACGACTTACGCTTGCCGCTCTTGCTCGCGCCTGTGGGCAGTCTTGAGTTGTTTACGCAAGGCGCCGGTGCGGCTTCGGCGCAGGCAGCACAAGAGTTTGGCATTGCTCATATGCTCAGTTCAGTCTGTCAACCAGGCATTGAGGCGGTGGCGCAAGCGGCTCCGAACGCACTGCGACTATTTCAATTGTATGTACATGGCGATGCTGCCTGGGTGGATGCGATCGCGGCGCGCACTGAAGCTGCGGGTAACGGCGCTTTTTGTTTGACGGTTGACACTGCGCATTACAGTCGTCGCGAACGCGATCAAGCCAAGCGCAACATCCGCCGGTTGGCCATCCCCGGCCGTGAATTTCAGCCCAGGCTCACTTGGAAGGATGTCGAGCGCTTAAAAACTAAACTTAAGATTCCGCTGATTCTTAAGGGCATCGCAACTGCCGAAGATGCCGCCATGGCGGTCGATCATGGCGTGGATATGGTGTACGTGTCGAACCATGGCGGCCGACAACTCGACCATTGCCTGGGGTCTATGGCTGTTTTGCCAGAGGTTGTGAAGGCCGTGAATGGTCGAGCAACCGTCATTGTTGATGGCAGCTTTAACCGCGGCTCTGATATCGTCAAGGCGATTGCAGCCGGAGCCCATATGGTTGGCTTGGGCCGTATGCAATGTGTCGGTCTGGCTGCAGACGGCGCTGCTGGCGTTGTCAGAATACTCGAGATCTTAGAAGATGAAATCAAGATTTGCATGGGCCTGATCGGCGTTAATTCACTGGCTGAACTTAACCCAAGCTACTTGCAAGCGGTTGCGCCTTTAAGCCCTAACGATGCGTTAAGTGCGTTTCCTTTGTTGTCGCTGGACGAGAAAGCGTTTTATTGAACTAAACGCCCAACTGTTAACAATTCACAAACTGTTCGACGCGTCGGGGTTGCGGTAGGGTTAGTTCAAGGGAGTAACGATCGAGTTCGTTTTTAAAGTCGTCGAAAACGATTTGCGAGAGGTCGTAGGTTTCCATCCAGGTTACCAAACCAAGCTCGTCGGTTTTGGGCCGCTTCATCAGTTGAACAAGCAGTCGCGGAAACCTTTGCTGCAGCTTGGTTTGCATAGTCTGGACACGCTGCTTAACGTCGGCCTGTTCTTGCTCTAAAAACTTGTAGTACACAAAAAGTTGCATCACTGTGGCCTACCCAAACCGTTCCATCGTTTGACAAGGTCGGTTTCTAAGCCGAATAAATCCAACACGCGCCCTACCGTGTGATCAATTAACTCATCGACCGATTGAGGTTTGATGTACAGCGCAGGTACCGGCGGCATGACAATTGCGCCGTTCTGGGTGACTTGCAACATCGATTTTAAATGCCCCGCATGCAACGGCGTTTCACGTGTAAGTAGTACGAGGCGACGGCGCTCTTTGAGCACGACATCGGCCGCACGCGAAATCAAATTACCCGTGATCCCCCAGGCGATTTCCGACAAAGTGTTTACCGAGCAGGGGGCCACGACCATCCCAAGGGTGACGAACGAGCCAGAGGCAATTGTTGCGCCAACGTTTTTTACCGAATGCACAACCGAAGCGAGTGCCTGTACTTGAGCGGGGTTAAAGTCGGTTTCAGCCGCCATCGTCACTTTGGCCGAGTCAGTCAAAACAAGGTGCGTTTCGATATCGGTCGCCTGCAACACTTGCAGTAGGCGCACGCCATAGGCGGTGCCTGACGCCCCCGTGATTGCGACGATTAATCTTCTTGGCACTTGCGACATCGTTGTTTGTCCAAAATTCACGGTCGCGATCCGACCCAATAGTTTATAGTTTGGCACAGTAGGACGATTACAACTAGGAGAATCCCAATGGTAAAACATAACTCGCAATTTAGGTTTCGAATCAAAACGCTAGGCCTGCTTGCAGCGATGGCTTTCAGCGTTGGTGCTCAATCGAGTGCGGCGCAGAGCACCACAGCTTATCCGAATCGCTCTCTCACCATGGTTGTACCCAACGCAACGGGCGGCACTAACGACATTGTTGGGCGGATCATTGCGCTAGAACTCGCCGAAGAATTCAAGCAGTCGGTCGTGCTGGTTAATAAACCTGGGGCGGGTGGCAATATTGGTACGGTTCAGACCAAATCGGCTGCCCCTGACGGCTATACGCTGTTGATGACAGTCAACAGCACGCAGGCGATTAATCCAGCGCTGTACAAAAATGTCGGCTTTGACCCAGTTAAGGATTTTATTCCCATCACTATGATTGGCAGCGTATCGAATGTTCTGGTTGTGCATCCCTCGTTTCCCGCAAAAACTCTTGCTGAATTTTTGGCGTTAATTAAGGCGAACCCCGGAAAATATCAGTACGCCTCGGCTGGCAACGGTACGGTGAATCATTTGCTTGGCGTCATGATGGATCAAAAGGGTGGCTACAAAATGGAACATATCCCCTACAAGGGGGTTGCCCCTGCCATGGCCGACGTTTTAGGCGGTCAGGTGCCAATTGCTTTTGCAAGTCTTCCTTCGGCTTTGAGTAATATTCGTCAGGGTCAGTTACGTGCGCTCGGAGTCAGTACAGCGACGCGCTCGCCGTCTTTGCCCGAAGTACCCGCCATGATCGAACAGATCCCGGCATTCTCTGGTGAGCTTTGGGTAGGGTTGTTTGCAATCGCGGGCACCGCGCCCGACGTCGTGGCGAAGATTTACCAAGGCACGGCTGCGGTAATGAAAAAACCCGCGGTACAGAAAAAACTAACCGACCTTGGGCTTGAATTGGCCTTTGACACGCCTGCGCAATTTAAAGTGCGACTCGATGGAGACATCGTCAAATGGGGCGAGATTGTCAAAGCGTCTGGCGCGACTGTCGATTAACGGATGACCGCTCTGCTTTGCCTATTTGATTAACCGATCACTGGCAAGGCGCGCGCCTTCGGCCAGGGTGCGCAGTTTGGCCCAGACCACGTCGGTGGCCACCCGCCCCATTCCTGCTGAGGTATCGAACCCACAGTCAGTTCCAGCGAGTACGCGCGTCGGGTCGCCGATCTCGGCAGCACAACGCTCTAGCCGTTCGGCCACGACTTCAGGGTGTTCAATAAAGTTAGTCAGGACATCGATGACACCCGCAACGATGATCTGATCGTCTGCTAAGGGCCGCTCGCGCA
>JABMMM010000055.1 GCA_013205565.1 Alcaligenaceae bacterium
CGCGAAGCCGCGATCCCCACCGCCGCCAAGGCTTGCTTTTTAGGCAACTCGAGTAAGGCAGCGCAGGCAAGTGCGGCCGCTAACGGCCCTACGGCACCTGGCGGGTGCATTGTCAACTTGCTTGGTTCAAGCTGGCCTGAAGCCAGCCGCAACCGTCCCTGTGCTTCGATTCCTTTGGCAAGGGCTCGCAACAATGCAAGCCCCTGAGGTCCGCGCCCTTCGTGCTCGCGCATTTCGGCCAGAGCAAGCAAGGCGGGTAATAACGGAGAAAGCGCGTGATTGGGAGGATTCCACATCGGCTCAAAATCGAGCACGTGCATCGATGCGCCATTAATCCGCGCAGCCTGCACCACGCCGGTCAAAAACCCCTTGCCGATTACTCGGGCGGGGCCCTCGGGCACCGCGCGTTGGGCAAGCTTTGCCAAAATACTGGGACCAGGCTCGTTTGCCCCTGCCAAAGCGACGGCCAGGCCATCTAAGAGCAGCAAACGACACTGCCGCTCGAGTACCGGTTCGCTCGCTGGCCAGTCGAGCAAGGTCTCAACAAAATGACGAGTCAACTCCTCAGCAGGCAGTACTTCCTTCACTCGATTGTGCCTCGTCTGTGTTCGAATTTTTATCTGGAACGATATGAAACTTTTGTTCGTCCTGACATTCTCACCCAATTAGGTCCTTAAAAAACAGAACTTGCTCCACTATTTGGACTCTTGCTTGCCTCGAGCGTAAAATGCGGGTTAACCCCAATCGACTGGTCTGCGCACGCACCACAGACTTTAGGCTTAACATCAAAACAACAACAGGATGCCACCCTTGAAGCAGCCAGAGCCTACCCAAACAGTCCTTGAGCAAATCGCCGAACGTATTGTCGCTTTTGATCTCAAGGCCATCACGCCACAAGCGATCGTGCTGTCGCGCACCGCGATCATCGACACGCTTGGCGTCTCGCTTGCAGGCGCGATTGAGCCTTGCACCACCAACCTGTTGCGCACCCCCGGCGTAGCCTCGGCCCCAGGTGTTTGCACCATTTTTGGTACCGCACAAAAAACCTCAGCGCTTGATGCAGCCTTTATCAACGGCACGGCCTCGCACGCGCTGGATTATGACGACTTTAGTCAACCCATGGGCGGACACCAATCGGCTCCGTTAGTCGCGCCACTGATGGCTCTGGCTGAAGAGCGCGGGGCCTCTGGCCTACAGTTGCTTCAATCGTATGTGGTTGGAATCGAAACCGAGATTCGTCTGGCTCGCGCCGTGAATTTCTATCACTATGACAAGGGCTGGCACCCAACCGCCACGCTCGGCGTGTTTGGTGCCGCCGCCGCCTCTGGTCATTTGCTTGGACTCAATGCAAAAAAACAAGCCATCGCGCTGGCAATTGCCGCGTCTTTTGCCTCGGGGATCAAAGCTAACTTCGGCACAATGGTTAAACCCTTGCATGTCGGTCAATGTGCGCGTAACGGCCTGCTTGCAGCGTTGATGGCAGATGCAGGCTATGACGCCAACCCAGAAGCACTTGAACATCATCAGGGCTTTTTTAATGCGTTTAATGGCAAAGGTAATTACGACGCTAGTTTGATTTTTGAAAACTGGGCGAATCCCCTTGAAGTATTGAGCCCGAGCATGGGGCTCAAACAATTCGCCTGTTGCGGCAGCACGCATCCCGCGGTCACGATGGCCTTGCAATTACGACAACAAGAAACCTTCAGCCCGCAAGACATTACGAAAGTCGATATTCTGCCGCACCGCCGACGCCTGCCGCACACCAACAATCCCGATCCGCAAACGCCGCTTGCCGCCAAATTTTCAGTACAGTACGCCGTCGCCCGCGCACTGGTCGATGGTGCTGTTCGCCTAGACGATTTTGAGGGTGAAGCACATTTTGATAGCAACGTGCGCGCAATCATGGCAAAAACAACCGCCAACCCACACCCAGATATGCCCGATGACTCACCTGATCAGTTTGGCGCCGAGGTGATCGTCGCGCTCAAAGACGGTCGCACTCTTTCGCGGCGCATCAACAGTCTGGTGGGGCGTGGTGGAGACTATCCGCTGACTAGCGACGAGCTCTGGGAGAAATTCAACGACTGCGCCAAGCGCGTCCTGCCCGCGAGCGAGATCCCCGCACTCTTTGCCAAACTTGAAAAGCTCGAACAAATCAAAAATATCCGCGAGCTCACCCCACTGCTGGCGAAGTTTTCAAAAGCGGCCTGAGTCCAAACGCGCAACGCTTCACTCAGCAAAGATTCACACAACTAAGATTCACACGCTAAAGATTCTCATGACGACTCAAACTCCTAGCTACGCGCCCCTCGGTCTGAGCGGCTTGCGTGTCCCTCGCCTTTGGTTAGGCACCATGATGTTTGGTGACCAAACTGACGAAAACGTTGCGCGGGATATCGTCGCGGCCACCCGAGACGCCGGCTATCACGCCATCGATACGGCAGACAGCTACGTTGGCGGAGAATCCGAACGCATGGTCGGGCGTCTGATCGCACAAGACCGTGCTCGCTGGATCTTGGCCACGAAGGTTGCCAACCCAATCGGTCAAGAGCCCAATGACCGAGGCACCTCACGACGCTGGCTGCTTACCGAGGTCGACAATAGCCTCAACCGCCTAGCCACCGACTGGATCGATGTTTACTACATGCATCGCGATGATGAAGTCACGCCAATGGAAGAAACACTGTCCACCTTTGCGCGACTCATTGAGCAAGGAAAAATTCGCTACTACGGTGTGTCTAATTTCAGATCCTGGCGCATCGCCAAGATGGTAGAGATGGCAAAAAAAATGGGGGTCCCGCAGCCGATTGTCTGCCAGCCCCCCTATAGCGCCGTCACCCGCCTGATCGAGACCGAAGTTGTCCCCTGCTGCGAACACTATGGCCTGGGTGTGATTGCCTACAGCCCGCTCGCGCGCGGCGTTTTAACCGGAAAATATCAACCCGATGTCGCCCCCGATGCCACGAGCCGGGCCGGGCGCGGCGATCGTCGCTTACATCAAACAGAGTTTAGACAAGAATCTTTTTCGGTTGCGAATGCTTTAAAGGAACATGCCCAACAACGCGGCTTAAGCCCCACTCAGTTTGCAATTGCCTGGGCGTTGAACAACAAACTGATCAGTGGTGTCATTGGTGGGCCCAGAACGCTCGAGCAATGGCACGATTATCTGGCAGCAATGTCGGTTGCCATCACGGCTCAGGACGAAACCGTCGTCGACGCGCTTGTGCCGCCAGGCTATGCCTCAACCCACGGCTTCACAGACCCGCAATATCCGATTGTTGGACGCCGCCCGCGCGCTTAACCAAATCGCGATCCTACCTGAAGCAACACCTAGTTTGATAGGCGATAATAGCGGCTCAGCCCTCACCAGTGAAGCCGGTCTAGTCATGAATAATCGCGATATGGTCATCCAGAGTATCGTCTATCTGCGCGGACCGAATTTATGGACATACTGCTCAGCGATCGAGGCGGTGGTGGATATCGGCGACCTTGAAGATTGCCCGTCGGACGTCGTACCCGGGCTTTATGACAGGCTAGTAGCCTGGCTGCCAAGTTTAATTGAGCACCGCTGCAGCCCCGGCGTGCGTGGCGGCTTTTTGCAGCGCCTGAAAACCGGCACCTGGCCCTGTCACATCCTTGAGCATGTCACTCTGGCGTTGCAAGATTTGGCGGGCGTGCCCGGGCATGGCTTTGGTCGCGCACGCGAGACTGAAAAACGAGGCGTCTACAAGGTGGTTGTCAGTGGCTGGCAAGAAGAGGTCACACGCGCCGCGCTTTATGCCGGCCGAGATCTGGTAATGGCGGCGATCGAAGACCGGCCCTACGACTTAGAGGCCGTGCTTGAGCACCTCAGAGACCTGACACAAGACCTTTGTTTAGGCCCAAGCACTGCCTCGATGGTGCTCGCAGCCGAAGACCGCGCCATCCCAGCCTTGCGCTTAAATGACGGCAATTTAGTTCAGTTTGGCTACGGTAACCAACAGCGCCGCATCTGGACAGCAGAAACCGATCAAACTAGCGCCATCGCCGAAACGATTTCGCGTGACAAAGACTTAACAAAGTCAATTCTTGAGGCTTGCGGCGTCCCGATTCCGCAGGGGCGAGCCGTCGCCAATGCGCAAGACGCGTGGCAAGCCGCACAAGAGCTTGGCTTGCCTATCGTAGTCAAACCCGTTGATGGGAATCACGGCCGCGGGGTATTTATCAACCTCAACACACAACCAGAAATCGAAGCCGCCTACGCGGTTGCGGTTGACGAGGGTTCGGGCGTCTTGGTTGAGCGGTTTATTCGCGGCAACGAACACCGATTGCTGGTTGTTGGCGGCAAACTTGCGGCGGCGGCAAAAGGCCAAGCTGCGCTTGTCACCGGAGACGGTCAGCACACGATTGATGAACTCATCGCGCTGCAAATCAATTCGGATCCTCGTCGTGGGCGCGGAGAAGATCAACCGCTGAACCCAGTACGCATTGACTCGGCCGCTAGACTCGAGCTCAAACGGCAAGGCTTTGACTCTCAGAGCGTTGCGCCCGCCGGACGCGAAGTCTTAATTCAG
>JABMMM010000004.1 GCA_013205565.1 Alcaligenaceae bacterium
CTGGTGCTGCTGAAGTCATTGCTGTATCTCCGATTGAGCTGTTTTGAGTATAGGCATAGTCTAAACGGATTTTGAGTGATCCCCAAGCCACATGGTTTTGTGCCGCGCAATTGCCAATGTACAGATCAAATTTCCACCTTTGTCGCACCGCACAATAATAAGCACGATGCATAAGATCTTGCGCTTTATAAAAAACCCAGTAATCTTGTCCTGACAACTCAGGATCCAACACAAAGTGCGTGTCGTGAAAAAACCGGATCCATATAAACTGACTGAGACATCCATGAAAGCAAATAGACTCCTCTCACTGATCGCGGTTGCGACCGCTTTGAGCACGGGGCACACCACGCAAGCCGCTGAGCCCGTGACAAACTACCCCACCCAAATCGTCAAAATCGTGGTTCCGTATACGCCGGGCGGTATCACTGATTTATTGGGTCGTGCATTGGCGAGTCGCTTAGAAAAAAAGTGGGGGCAATCTGTTGTTGTTGAAAATAAGTCAGGTGGCTCTGAGGCTATCGGGGCAGCATATGTTGCCAAAAGCAAACCAGATGGGTACACCATCTTTATTGCGAGCGATGCTGCATTTTTGGTGAATCCACTGCTTAAGAAAGGCCTGAACTACAACCCTGAAACCGACTTTGAGCCGATTATGCGCTTAGCGGAAGGCTTGGCCTTCTTGGTAGTGAGGCCAGACCTAAACATCCGCAGTTTAAAAGATCTGCTGGCGATGGCTCAGGCCAAGCCAGGACAAGTGACTTTTGGCTCAGAGGCCGTCGGTAGCCCGTCAGAATTTCGTATGCGACTCTTGGGCGGTCTGACTGGGGGATACAAAATGAATCACATCCCCTACAACGGGATGGTGCCTATTATCAGTGACATGCTTGGCGGGCGAGTCGATAGCGCGTGGCTACCACCCCATTTAGCCAGACCACAAATTGAGGCGAAAACCTTATTGCCCCTTGCCACGAACGGTACTAAACGCAATTGGATGTTTCCAGAAGTACCAACACTCACCGAGCTGGGTTTCAACCAGACCGATTTAAGTTTCAAAATGATGTTGGTCGCCCCTGCAGGCACCCCAAAACCTATCGTCGATAAGATTGCACGCGATGTACTTGAGGTGATGCAAACGCCAGACTTCAACGAAAAATACGTTCGCTTTAACGGCTATACCGGCATCGCCAGTTCACCTAAAGAATTTCAAGACTATTTAGTGAGAACGCGTCCGTTTCTTAAACAGGTCGTCAAAGATGCTGGCTTTGAACCGCAATAATTAAGACAGCGTTTGCAGCTTGATCGCAAAAAAGCCCGTGACATTCATCTTGTCGCGGGCTTTTTCAAAATGATGGGCGAAACTTACACCACCTCGTATTTAAAACGCTTAACCTTTGACATGTCTGTTCCTTCAATGCGGATCAAACTTGTCGAGCCTTTGCGCTCTGGTGCGTGTAGATCGCCTTCGTTGTACACATGTGCAACGCCCGGGGTCAGTGCGTAAGACTTGGTGACCTTGACCTTGCCAGGTTTGTCAGCGCTGGCGTCTTCAATCTTTTGATAGTCACGCATTTCGGTGGTACCGCGCGCTTGGCCATAAATGGCCCACGAATGTGCATGGTCGTGCGGATCGGAACTTTTTGGGCCTAGATAATGATGCGCCACAATGACAAATCCTAATTCAGAATCTTCATAAATAATCTCGCGCTCGCCCGTGGTCGGGGTAAGGTGCTTGGCAATAAAAGTCTGATCTAACAACACATCTTTTAACGCCTCAGCAACTTTTTGACGCCCAGCCGGACCAGGATTATTTTTAAGCAAATCGTGGCACTGACTAGAAAATTGTTCGATTGTGTGACCCATGGTTGCTGACCCCTTTATTATTTTCAATGGGTTTATGTTACCTCAGACAGTATATTTAGCAACAATCTATACTTAGCCAATATCAAGAGAGACAAAGCATGCGCACACCCTCACCTCGCTCGAACGTAGCCAATGTGCCTCGTCTGTTGTCCCTTGTTATTCTTATTTTTATCGCTCTCGGTGCAAACACATCCTGGGCTCAAACCAGTTACCCAGAACGCCCGATTCGCTTAATCGTCAGCTTTGCCGCGGGCGGTCCGACCGATATCTTCGCGCGACTAGTTGCTGTCCGTCTTGAAAAAGAATTGGGGCAGCCCATCATCGTCGAAAACAAACC
>JABMMM010000056.1 GCA_013205565.1 Alcaligenaceae bacterium
AGGATCGGCCCTTGCTCGATGTGCAGCTCAACAAACGCGTGAGGTTTGCACAAGGGTAGGGCAGCCTTGCCAACGTAGCCAATTTTAGTGAGCTCATCGATTAAGACTTTGCCATCCGCGCTGTGCGAGGCGTAGGCGTCATCAAGTGACAAGCCACCAACGTAGACGAGTGAACCGAGCATATCTGGGTGAAAGCGGGCGCCTTCTTCATTGGTGAACGCAGCCACCACTAATGGCCGGCGCGTCACGATACCGGCCTCGTTTAAGGCGCGAACAACCTCAAGGCCACCGAGCACACCTAAGGGGCCGTCGTACCGACCGCCAGTGCGAACCGTGTCGATATGCGAGCCCGTCATCACCGGCGGCAGATCCTCGAGCCCAGCGCGCCAGCCAAAAATATTTCCAATCGGATCGATACTGACCTCAAGCTTTAGCGCTTTCATCCACGTAATGAGCAGATCTCGACCGATGCGATCCTCGTCAGAGAGCGCTAAACGACAGCAGGCACCGTCTGGGGTCATCCCAATGTCAGCGAGCGTATTGAGTTGCTCGAGTAGCGGTCCGGGCTGGATCCGTAAGTCAAGTGCGCGTGAGTCAAGGGTTTTCATGCGAGTACCTCAGAAGCGGTTTTCCCAACAACTTGTCGGTAAATGACGGGATCGGTGTCGCCTTCGCTGCCTAGTAATAAGACCCGCGAGTGTGCATCGAGTTTGAGTTGCGTGCGGATGTTGACATGATCGCGCGCAGCTAGAAGGGCGGCAAGACCCACTCCACCGGTTTCCCCAGCCACGATCGCAGGGTCACCTGCGTGTGGCTGCGCCAGTATTCGCATGGCTTCAAGCGCGTAGGCATCATCGACGGCCACTGCAACGTTTGTGCCACTGCGCAGGATGTCCCAGGCGAGTTCAGAGACCTCGCCGCAGGCTAAACCTGCCATGACGGTATCAAGCGAGCCTTCAACGACTGTTCGTTGGCCCGCCTGTAAGCTTTTAAAGACACAATCTGCTTGTGTCGGTTCAGTCACAATAAATAGCGGGCGTTGCGCGTCCCATTGCAACCAAAAATTCGCACAGACCGCCGACGCCAAAGCCCCAACGCCTGCCTGCGCAAAGACGTGGGTCGGAGGTTGAGTTGAAGACATTTGAGTGACAATTTCTGAAGCCATGACGCCATAACCATGCATCACATCAAGCGGAATGTCGCGATAACCGGGGTACGAGGTGTCAGAGACGACAGTCCAGTCCTCTGCGGCGGCCGTCGTGGCGGCAAACCGAACCGCGTCGTCGTAATTGCCTTTGACTTCACGAACCTCGGCACCGTAGTGTGCGATGGCATCGCGTCGCCCTTGGCTGACGGTTTCGTGAACGTAGATCACACATTTGCAACCAAACAGGCGAGCCCCCCAGGCGACCGAGCGCCCATGGTTGCCATCGGTTGCACAGGTGACGGTGGACGCATTGATTAAGTCTTTGAAGGCTCCGGATAACAATTCTTTTGAACGGACCTGAGCCCGACCATGCTGATGCTGAACCTTGAGGCGCAAGACGTTGGCGACAGCATAGGCACCGCCCAGTGCCTTGAAACTGCCCAGCCCGAAGCGCCCGCGCTCGTCTTTGTAAAGAATTTCAGCCACACCCAGTTGTTGCGCCAAGTTAGGCAAAGACACCAGGGGAGTTGGGGCGTAGCCTGGCCAGCTTGAGATTTCGACAAACGCGGCGTCGAACCCGTCTTGGCTCATGACGCTCGCGCGTTTGGAACCATAAGCTGAATGGCTTGGCTCGGCCCGTGGGTTGGTAAAAACGTAGGCGGGGGGATTCATGCGGGTCTCAAGTGTCAAACAACCGAACAAGCTCAGTTATTTCCGTTGCTAGAGCAAAATGGTATCAGCTTTCGCCAATAAGAATAATTTTCGTTTCGTTTGGCAGCAAGCCAAAATATAGGGTGTAGACTCGTTTTGCGTGGCAGTCGAACACTTTTCCGTGCATTGTGCTTGTCGGACCGAATGGTTCGCCTGCGAATCTTCAATCTTTGCTTTCTAAGTCAAGGCGGCTAGACATGTTGAACTGTGATTTATTGTTGATAAATGGCGTGGTGATCGATGGTAGTGGCGAGGCACGGCGAGAGGCCAGCGTTGCGGTCAAAGACGGTCGTATTGTTGGAGTTGGCGGTGCGCTGAACTATGCCGCAGCTAAAACCATCGATCTAAAGGGCTTGGTAATCGCCCCAGGCTTTATCGACGTTCACACACACGACGACCGTCTGCTGCTAGCAGACCCTTCGATGGCTGCGAAAGTCAGCCAAGGTGCCACCACCGTCATCACAGGTAACTGCGGCCTAAGTCTGGCACCGCTTGGGCACACTGAAGCGATTGCACCTTTAAATTTAATTGCGAATGGCCCCAGCCAGCGTTACGAGACTTTTGCAGATTATTTCGCAGCACTTAAAAAAAATCCGCCCGCCGTCAACATGGCTGCCTTGCTTGGTCACACCACCTTGCGCGCAGTCACCATGTCTGACTTGACGCGACCTGCCACTGACGCCGAAATCGCAAAAATGCAGGTCTTGGTTCAAGAGGCCCTCGATGCAGGTGTAGTCGGAGTGTCGACTGGCCTGTATTATGCTCCGGCTCAGGCTGCCACCGCAGCTGAAATTCAAGCGGTGTTTGAACCCTTGCGCGGCGGTACCGCGCTGATTGCCTCACACATTCGCAACGAAGCGGCGCAAGTGCTCGAGGCCATGACTGAGGCGATGTCAATTGCCAAAGAGTTAGGCGTGCGGCAAGTGCTGTCTCATCACAAAGTCAACGGCCAAGAAAACTTCGGCCGCTCGCGTGAAACGCTTGCGTTGGTTGACCAGATGCGCACGCAGGGTGACGTGTGCCTGGATTGTTATCCTTATGTTGCGTCGTCAACCGTGCTGCGGCAAGATACCGTTGAGCAAGCGTCACGAACCTTAATTGCCTGGTCTAAAGCGAAGCCCGAGACGAGCGGGCGCTATGTTGATGAGTTACTCAAAGAACAAGACTTGAATCTCACCGAGTTTCTGGCTTCACTTCAACCTGCAGGTGCCATTTATTTTTCAATGGATGAAGACGATGTTGAGCGCATTCTGGCGTATCCAGAAACCATGATCGGTTCAGACGGTTTGCCGCACGACACGTTTCCACATCCGCGTTTGTGGGGCGCGTTTCCGCGCGTCTTAGGTCACTACAGTCGTGATCGCAAGCTGTTTCCGCTTGAAACGGCTGTGCACAAAATGACTGGTCTGTCGGCTGCGCGCTTTGGCTTGAAAGATCGAGGTCTGATTAAAGAGGGCTATGCCGCAGATTTGGTGATCTTTGATCCCGTAAGCATCAAAGATAGCGCGACCTTCGCCGATCCAATGCGTCCAGCCGCTGGGATCCATCAAGTCTATGTCAATGGCGTACTGAGTTGGCAAGACGGCGTCACCACTCACGCAAGAGCGGGCCAGGTGCTCAGACGCGCTTAGTCGTTATTGACGATTCGCCTGACAGGGTAGGGCCCCTTGGGCGCTGTCTGTTGGGGGCTTATCGCTAAGTTAAATGTCCGTCATAGTTCTGTCATTTTGGCATGGTTAGATCTCGGTTTTAACCACGCCAACTCAAGAAGCCTGCCATGCACCCAATCGACACCGACACTGACACCGACAACCCATCTAAACAGCCGCATTTTCAGACCGTGCTGGCAGCCTCGCTTAAAAACCCTTCGCGTCGGCAACTGATTCGGGGTGCACTCGGGTTGGCGGGTCTTGGCCTGTTGTCTGACACACTGAGCCCTTTTGCTAACGCAACGACTGCCGCAAACTCGGCCACTGGGCTCGGCTTTTCGGCAGTACAAAAAAGTCTGCTTGACTCAGTGCTATTACCAGCAGGGTACAGCTATAAGGTTCTTCATGCCTCTGGCGACCCGCTGACCGATAAGGTGTCTGCCTTCTCTAATCAAGGTCTTGAGCTTGATGATTGGTCTGCCCGTATCGGAGATCAACATGACGGCATGGACATTTTCTATATTGATGAAAAAGGTCAGTACACAGAGCGTGACACCGGTCGCGCGCTGTTGGTGGTCAATCACGAAAGCTCGGCTGAGTCTCATTTGTTACACCCTAAGGGCCAGACTTCAAATGGCAAAGAAGGTAAAAAGTTTGATCAATTTGGAGCTTGGGATTTGGGCGCACGTCCTGAACTTGAAGTGCTCAAAGAGATCAATCTGCATGGCGTGTCAATCGTTGAAATGATTAAAGGACCACAGGGCTGGACTTATCGACTCGACTCGTCGCTCAATCGCCGCCTAACAGCGCAAACACCGATGACTGTGCATGGGCCACAAGAAGAGTTGAAAAATATTCACGCGTTGATGGCGACGGCTTTTGATCCCAAGGGTGCAATGGTTCGCGGTACGTTAAATAACTGCGGACACGGTAAAACGCCTTGGGGCACATACCTGACCTGCGAAGAGAACTGGGCGAAATATTTTCAGATTGCTCCTGGGGCAGCGGCGCTTGAGGACAAATCACAGACCTCTCTTAAACGTTACGGCGTGGTGAGCACGCCATTGAACCCGCAAAGCCCAAAAGCCTCGAGTCAAGGGTGGCACACCGTCTCAGACACCGATAATCGCTTCACACGTTGGAACTTAGCCGCAAGCGGCGCGTCGGCGGCACAAGACTTTAGAAACGAAGCCAACACCTTTGGCTTTATTGTTGAAATAGATCCTGTTACGCGTGAGGCGGTTGCAGCAAAACGCGTTGCGCTCGGTCGCTT
This sequence comes from Alcaligenaceae bacterium, assembly GCA_013205565.1. Classification (GTDB taxonomy): domain Bacteria; phylum Pseudomonadota; class Gammaproteobacteria; order Burkholderiales; family Burkholderiaceae_B; genus Zwartia. Next base: position 4,781 of record JABMMM010000056.1, read on the forward strand.
CGCGCACGAAGCCGCTGTGTGCGGAAACCCGAAAGCCGGCGAGCCTCTCGCGTTTTACATGGGTTGCGACACCCGTAATGAGTATATCTATAAGTTTGTGAGCACAGCTCTTTGGGATCCTAAAGATGTGGGCGGCGGAATGGCCGTTGGTGACAAATATCTGAATGAAGGCAAGTTGTTCGTCGCGCAATTTAAAGCTGATGGCACCGGTCAATGGCTTGAACTGACGCTGACAGATCCTAAAATTGCTTCGTATGCCAGGTACGCCTTTGCTAATCAGGCAGACGTGTTGGTGAATGTGCGACTGGCGGCTGACGCCGTGGGCGCAACACCGATGGATCGTCCTGAATGGGGCGCTGTGAATCACAAGAACGGCGAAATTTATTTTGCGCTCACCAACAGCGATGCTGCGAATCGCAATCCGGCGAAGCTGAATGCCGCAAACCCACGCGCCTACACCGACGTCGATGGCAAAAAGAACTCTGGCAATCCAAACGGGCACATTATTCGCTTCCACGAACAGAACAATCGCTCGACCGCAATGCAGTTTCAGTGGGATATCTTTTTGTTTGGAGCCGAGGAAGATACGGGCTCAGCGAATCTCTCAGAGTTAACTTCCAGTAATTCTTTTTCTTCACCAGACGGTTTGTGGTTTAGTAAAGCGACGGGCATTTGCTGGATCCAGACCGATGACGGTGCCATGACCGATGAGACCAATTGCATGATGCTTGCAGCGATTCCGGGGCAAGTGGGTGATGGTAGCAAGGTCACTGTGAATAACAAAATGATGGTGGCCGGTCAAGAACAAACAGGCCAGCAAGAGACCTTTATTGGCGCAGCGTTAGGCGAAGCTAAGCTCAGACGGTTTTTGGTGGCGCCCAAGGGGGCTGAGGTGACAGGCGTGACCGAGACGGCTGACGGCAAGACTTTGTTTGTGAATATCCAGCATCCGGGTGAGCTGACGCCCGCCTTAGGAGACGCCGCTGAGCTAAAGCTGCAGAGCTCGTGGCCTGGTAACGCCGGTTATGGGGTTGCAGGTCGCCCGCGTTCAGCCACGATCGTGATCACTAAAGACGACGGTGGGATCATCGGTTTGTAGGTTGTTGAAGAATCAGTGATATTGAGTTGTCAGTCACTGATAGGATATGATCAGTCATGATGATTTATTGTGACTGGTCGCTTTCTATTATGACGATGCTTAGGGTTTTTTCTGAAAGTAACAAGCTTATCCGCAAAGCGGTATGGTTAGTATCGTTTGTTTTGTTGACGACCATGCAAACCGTGAGTGCCCATCCTCATGTTTGGATTGACGGGCACCTGACACTTTTGTTCAATGGTCAGGGGCATGTCACTGCCTTGCGACACATTTGGAAGTTTGATGAATTGTTTTCAGCTTTTTCGTTGCAAGGGATCACGCGCGAAAAAAACGGTGTGATACCTGCCGCTGAACTTAAAACCTTAACCGATCAGTGGATGCAAAATCTGGCTGATCCGGCCTCGCACTTTTTTACGACAGTGTCGTACGGTGGCCAGGCCATTACTCTGCAAAAACCAGTGCAGGCGCAGTCGAACTTGGATACGCAAACGAATCAACTCACTCTTTCGTTTGAGCTGCCCTTCACTGAGCCGCTCGCACTCAGCAAGCAGTCGCTCGAGGTTGACGTGAACGACCCTGGTTATTTTGTTGCGTTTGATTACAAGGGTAGTCAGGTGCTCACGCTTAGCGAGGCGCCCTCGACCTGCCGGTATTCGCATATGCCACCCCGAGCACTCGACTCAAAAAGTCAACGGCAACTCGGCGCGTTGACCCCAGACCAAAAAGAGTTACCCGAGCATTTGCGACAGCTTGTGCGTCAACTGTCGCATCAATTTAAAGTGACCTGTTGAGCAGACTATGTCTTTAATCGGTTCTCAACTGCCACGCCTTTTTCTAGCGCTCGTCTCAGTCGCGCTTGGCGTTGCTCTTTTTGGGCTGTCGGAAGATGTGCTTGCCGTCACAAGTCATCCCTTTGCGACAGCCGAACAGCGTTTGGGTACGAGCTCGACAGGCTGGTTTGCTGAGTTTTTTGCACAAATGGCGCTTTGGCAATCGCACTTTTACCGACAACTCACTGGCGCGGTTCGCGCCTGGCAGCAAGATGGGTGGGCGGCTTGGTTGTTACTCGGCTTGTCTTTTGCTTATGGTGTGTTTCACGCACTTGGCCCTGGGCACGGCAAGGCTGTGTTGACAGCCTATGTGTTGGCAAATCGCGAAACAGTCAAAAATGGTGCATTGTTGGCACTGTTGTCTGCCTTTTTGCAGGCGCTTGTGGCGATTGCGTTAGTCGGTATCGCTGCAGGGGTACTGAATGTCTCTGGGCTGGCGTTAACCCGGGCAACTTGGTGGCTTGAGATCGCCTCGTACTCCATGATGGTGGCGCTCGGCGCCTGGCTCGTTTTTCGGCAGATGATTCGGCCTGTCTGGCGCTGGCTTACACAGCGACTTGTTCGTGCCTCAGCGGCATCTGTACAGGGCAATGCCTCTCATTCCGCCCAGAGCAAGCCTCAAGCCAATCACGATCATCACGCTCACCACGATCATCACCATCAGCACGATGAGCACTGCGGACATTTGCATGCACCTGATCCGGCGCTGTTGACGGGGCGCTTGACTTGGTCCAAGGCAAGTTCAGCGATTTTGGCAGTTGGATTACGCCCGTGCACCGGTGCTATTTTTGTGTTGGTCTTTGCGCTGGCTCAAGGTTTTTTTATCGCCGGGGTTGCCGCGGCGTTAGCGATGGGATTAGGAACAGGGCTCACGGTGGCTGCGTTGACGACAGCGTCACTTTGGCTGAATCAGGCCACGGTCAGTGTCGTCGGTGGACAGCAGCGTCTGGTTGGTCGATGGCTACTGCTGTTGGTACAGGGGCTTGCATCGGTTGCATTATTGACGCTAGGTATTTTGTTATTCGGTGCTGCGCTTAACGCTTAGTGTGTCATCGAGTCGATCACTCCTCCGACAACATAGCTCCAGCAGTTTTTGCAGCGACCGTAATCCGGCAGCGCAGCGTTAGCAGTTTTTGCAGCGACCGTACAAGGTCAAATCGTGATCTTCGATCGTAAAACCCTTTGGCGCAAGTGCGGCTAAATCGGTTGGACACGAATGAATGTCATAGACTTTTTGACATTGCTTGCACTGAAAATGGTGATGATGCCCGTGACCTGCGAGCTCAAAGCGTGGATTTTCGCCGGGCAACACGACTTGCCGAAGCAGGCCTTCGTCAACCATCGTTTTTAAGTTTCTGTAAATCGTCGCGATGCCGATGCGCGGCACAGCCTCGCACGCTAGCTCGAGTACCTCTGGCGCAAGCAGGGGGCGTCCCGCACGCTTTAAAGCATCGTGGATAGCAGAGCGTTGAATCGTTGATCTTTCCATGGGCCTTTTCTGCGGAACAAGTGCGAAACGCAATTCTCGCCAGTCAATGTGGACAGGACGCCCCTTCGCTGACATGACGAAAAATAACACAGGCGACGCCAGAGTCGTGCATTGATAATGAGATTGTATTATCATTATCAAACATTACGCAAATTACACCAATATTCTTCACAACCTAGAGCACCTTGCTTTATGCCATCGGCCTCAGCACACGTTCCTCGAACGAATGAACCCGCAAGCCAAGCTCTTGGGCGGCAACTTGACGCAGCGCATGTTCACCAGACGGTCGAGCAGCACGCTCATGACAACAGTCAAGGTCAGCCAGCGTTTCACGCCCATGACGACGCGCATGACCATTCTATGCCGCACACGCACGGGCCACGCCCAAGTGGTTCGCGAGTCGAAGTCAGCCCCGTTTTAGTTGGAGTGGGGG
>JABMMM010000057.1 GCA_013205565.1 Alcaligenaceae bacterium
GTGGTTTTACCGGCTCCGTTTGCACCAATAATTGCGATTTTTTCTCCGGCCTCTACCATTGCCGAAAACGCTTTGATCACCAGAGAGTCAAACGATTTTTGCGTGTGCTCGAGCGCGACCGCCTGACGATGCATCACCTTTAACATCTCAAAGCGAATGAAAGGGTTTTGACGCGACGACGGTTTAACCTCGACTTGCGCCGCTTTGATTCGATCAATCTGCTTGAGCCGCGAGGTTGCCTGCCGCGCCTTAGACTTATTGGCCGAGAAACGTCGCACAAAATCCTGCAACTCAGAGACCCGCTCTTTGGCCTTCGCGTTCGCACTTGAAACGCGCTCTCGTGCTTGTGTCGAGGCCAGCATGTAATCGTCGTAGTTGCCGGGATATACCCGCAACTCTCGAAAATCAAGATCCGCCATGTGCGTGCACACTTGATTTAAAAAATGACGATCGTGGCTGATGATGATCATGGTGCTTTGGTAACCATTCAACACATTTTCAAGCCAGCGAATCGTATTGATATCGAGGTTGTTGGTCGGTTCGTCAAGCAGCAACACGTCGGGATTGGAGAACAATGCTTGCGCCAACAAGACGCGAAGCTTCCAGCCAGGCGCGATTTCTCGCATCGGCAACTGATGCTGATCGACCGGAAACTCAAGCCCGAGCAACAGTTCGCCGGCGCGTGCTTCGGCGGTATAACCGTCATACTCAGCAAATTTGGCCTCGAGATCAGCCGCGCGCATGTAGTCGTCGTCGGTGGCATCAGCGTTCGCATAAATCGCATCGCGCTGGCTCATCGCTTCCCACATCTCAGTGTGGCCCATCAACACCACGTCAAGCACGCGCAAGTCTTCAAAGGCGAACTGATCTTGTCGCAATTTACCCAGGCGCAAGCCAGGCTCTAAAAAGACGTTGCCCGCCGTCGACTCAAGATCGCCGCCGATAATTTTCATTAAAGTCGATTTGCCTGAGCCGTTTGCGCCAATCAGGCCATAACGGTTGCCTTCGCCGAACTTGACGTTGACGTTCTCAAAAAGTGGTTTGGGGCCGAACTGGATGGTGAGGTTTGATGCTGTTATCACGAGAAGCCAATAGAGTAAATACGTTGGTTACAACTTGAAAAATAAGTATTGAGTGTAACAAGTCAGCACTTTTTGATCTTTTTTGTCCAGCAATCCCTATCATGCGCACCAGAGGTCGAAGTACTTTCGGCATTCGTATACACACTAGGAGATTAGATTGGAGTCACTCACTATTTTATTTCATACTCTTGGGGGCATTGTGTGGGGCCCCTTCATGCTGGTTTTACTGGTTGGCACAGGTGTCTACCTCACGGCTCGTCTGTTCGGTCTGCAGTTTTGGCTCTTGCCCTACGCACTACGGCTCGCGTTTTCGCGCAAAGACCACCCAAGCTATCCTGGTGACATTTCGCAGTTTCAGGCACTCATGACGGCCCTGGCAGCCACAATCGGCACGGGTAACATCGCAGGAGTCGCCACTGCTGTGGTGCTCGGCGGACCCGGCGCGCTGTTTTGGATGTGGCTGTGCGCGCTTTTTGGCATGGCGACCAAATATGCAGAGGGCTTGCTCGCCGTTAAATATCGTGTTCAGGACGCCGACGGCAAAATGTCTGGCGGGCCGATGTATTACATCTCGCTGGGCTTGAACATGAAATGGCTAGGCATGCTCTTTGCCATCTTTGGCATGATTGCAGCGCTAGGCACCGGCGCCTCGGTGCAATCCAATTCGCTGGCTGAGTCGATGCTCTCGAGCTTCGGTGTGCCAGGCTGGCTGACCGGGGTCGTGCTCACGGCCATCACCGGACTTGTCATTGTTGGCGGCATCAAAAGCATCGCACGCGTCACCTCAGTCATCGTGCCCTTCATGGCCTTGTTCTATTTAGGGGGCGGCCTGGTGATTATCGTGCTCAATATTGAGCTGCTTTGGCCCGCCTTGACCTTGGTGATGACCGATGCCTTCACGGGTAATGCCGTGGCAGGTGGGGCGTTGGGCACGGTGATTCGCTATGGGGTGGCGCGCGGCGTCTTTTCAAACGAGGCGGGCTTAGGGACTGCACCAATCGCGGCGGCGGCGGCAAAGACCGATCAGCCAGTTAAACAGGCGCTGGTTTCTATGACGGGTACCTTTATTGACACCATTATTGTGTGCTCAGTCACTGGCTTGGTGTTGGTCATGGGGGGGATGTATGCCGACGGCAGCACGGGCGCTGCGTTAACCGCGCAAACCTTTGGCCGACTCCTGCCCGGGCCTGGCGACTGGATCGTGACACTTGGCCTACTCTTCTTTGCCTATTCAACCATTCTTGGCTGGAGCTACTACGGTGAAAAATGCGCACAGTACGTTTTAGGCAAGTGGGTGGTTGTACCCTACCGCTGCCTTTACACGGCCTTTGTGATGATCGGCGCGGTGGTCTCGCTTGATCTTGTGTGGGCGGTCTCGGATGTCGTGAACGGCCTGATGGCGTTTCCGAACCTAATCGGACTGTTATTGTTGTCGGGCGTGGTGGTCAAAGAAACCAAAGCATTTTTACTGACGCTTAAACAAGAGCGCGACAAAGCTTAGGGCGCCGGCACTTAGTGCTGGTGCTCATCCAGCACTAAGTGTGCAAGACCTTTTTCAGTTGCGAGGCCAACCTTTGCCCCGATCGGAAGCGTCACTTTCATCAAAGTATGACCAAACGGCAAACCCGTGATTACCGGGATTTTGACTGACTTTCGAAGGTAGGCAATCGCGGCTTTTAAGTCGTAACCGCGGTCGTGCTCAGCCAGCCGATACTCAGTAAAACCGCCAAGAATCAAGGCTTTTTGTTTAGCCAAAATACCGGCCTGCGCCAGTTGATTGAGCATGCGCTCAACGCGATAGGGGTGCTCTCCTACGTCTTCAACGAACAGGATGCCACCTTTGATTTTAGGCATATAAGGAGTACCCAATAGCGACGTGATCATCGCTAAGTTACCTCCCCATAAAATCCCACGTCCATCAACAGCATCTGCATCTTGTGTCTCAAAGCTTAAAATCTCGAGCTCACCTCGCATGCATTCACCGAAGATCTCTGCGGTCAAACTTTCGGTTTTTTTACCGCCAAAGTCAAAGCACGCCATCGGGCCGGCATAACTGATCGCTTCGGTCTTGGCTAACAAAGCCAAACTAAAAGCAGTGAAATCACTGTGCCCGACAAAACGTTTACCCGAGTCTGCAATGGCTTGCCAGTCAAGACCATCAAGCAAGCGCCCAATACCATAGCCACCGCGACTGGCCATGACGATGGGTAATTTTTGCTTGAGCGCGCGCGCAAAACCCGCCAAACGTTGCGCATCGGTACCGGCAAAGCGCTGCGCTTGATGGAGAACGCCGCGATCGAGCGCCACCTTAAAACCCAGCGCAATCAGACGTGCGCCGGCACGCGTTAAGGTCTCGGGGTCGGCCACCGCGCCAGACGGCGAAATCACATAAATACCGCTCGCGTCAGGCTTGCAATGCTGGTCGTGAACGTGCTCGGCGTGTCCGTGCGGGAGGTTTGCTTTAATCATGTTTGATCTCGTTGCTGCGACGTTCTTTGAAAAAATCACGCAAGGTATCGCCGCACGCTTGCGCGAGTATGCCGCCCTGTACTTGCGTCTGATGGTTCAATTGCTTTTCAAGCGCCAGATTTAAGACGCTGCCACA
>JABMMM010000058.1 GCA_013205565.1 Alcaligenaceae bacterium
GGGGTGCCGAGCTAAGTCATCCATCAACCTGAGGAGCTTGTCGCGGTTGGCATACGTACCGCCATATTGTTGACCCATGACAGTTTGCACAAGGGGTTCATGCTTGTTGTCATCGAAATAGCTACCGTAGGGCCCGCTCACCGATTGGTTGCGTTGCCGGCGCCTGAGGCCCCAACCTGTCAAAATCATTGCAGCCGCAATCACGTCGTTTTGGGTGTAACCCGCGGCGGGGCTCACGGTAAATAATTCAAGTAACTCACGCCCAAGATTTTCGTTAAACGAATCTTTGAGTTTGCCTCTGGTTTTGGCGGGCGAATTTGGTCCGATCGACTTCGCATTGTCGAGATACAGCACCATCGCCGGATGCGTCACTGCCTCTCGTAGCATCTCACCAAAATACCCAGACATGTGCCCTCTGAGCATGCGCATGTAAGGGCCGATTGCGGTGTCGATATTATTAACTGCTGGCGAAACCGTGAAGTGATTGGTCCAGAAGTGCCAAAAACGTTCGAATACTGGGGCAGGCCCGTTAACCGCCATCGCGCCGCGGACTAAGACCTCTTTCCAGGGTTCTAACCGCCGGTAGGGGTAACTGACTTGTTGGTAACGAAATTGTTCGGCCTCTGAGGGCGGCAAGACTTTGGCTTTTTCGTTGCTGAGCAGGCGCGCTTGATTGTGTTGAAATAACGCTTCGGCGACTTCTTCTTGAGTCTGCAAGAGCTTCAGGCCTTCAGGCAACCCTGCCAGCAGATTACCTTGTCGGTCTGCAAAAAACTCAACGCTTGGCCCCCGGTTCATTTGTTCTTGCGCCCAACCGATCACGTCGCTTGGTATGGTTTCGTCAGGTGCGAAGCCAAAACCGATTTTCCTAGAAAAGCGCGCTGCTTCAAGGGTATTCAAGCCTGACTCCGTTTCATCAAACACCGAAAATAATAAGAATCATTACGATAGCAGATCAGTCTCAATAAACATCGTCCTTCAAACGCAAAATCTGTTTCAGTTGATGACGATTCTGCGACTGAATTTGGGGGCCGACCCGCTAAAGACTGACCACCCTTAAAGTTTATGCAAACCGCAGCGACTCAATCATTGACGACACAAGCATCGCAAGCACGCCGTGGCGACTAAATCATCGACCAGCCATGACTCACCACAATCGATTGCCCTGTGAGCGCATTGGTTTCAAAGCCCGCTAAAAACGCAACGGTATTTGCGATGTCAGCGGTTGTTGTGAATTCACCATCAACCGTCTCGTTCAGAAATACTTTTTTGATGACGTCTTCTTCACTCATTTTGAATACAGCAGCTTGTTCAGGGATCTGCTTATCCACCAACGGCGTGCGAACAAAGCCTGGGCAGACGACATTGGTACGAACGCCACGCGGGCCGCCTTCTTTGGCGACTGATCGCGCCAAGCCTAACAAGCCATGTTTAGCCGTGACGTAGGCCGATTTCAATTTTGAAGCTTGATGCGAGTGCACTGAACCCATGTAAATAATCGAACCGCCCCGACCGCTGTCATACATGTGTTTGATCGCGGCTTTAGTGGTTAAGAAAGCGCCATCCACATGAATAGCCATCATTTTTTTCCATTCAGCGTACGGAAAATCTTCAATCGGATGAATGATTTGAATACCGGCATTTGAAACCAGAATATCGATGCTTCCAAATTCTGTGACCGCGCGATTAATACCCGCATTAACTGCGTCTTCATCGGTGACGTCCATGACGACACTGATGGCGCGACCACCCGCTTTGATAATTTCAGCGACGACCGACTCAGACGCAGCTGGGCTGAGGTCGGCGACCACGACCGCGGCACCTTGACGAGCCAAGGTGAGTGCGCATTCACGGCCAATGCCGCTCGCTGCGCCCGTGATTAGGGCGACTTTGTTTTGAACTGACATGTGAAGCTCCTGGAGGGTGAATCAAAAGTAATGTGACTGGAAAAAGCTGGCTGGTATGTGCCGCAAAAGTTCAGTACAAAGCGCGCGGCAAAAAATAAAAAAACATGTTCCCTTTGTTATAGCAAAGATTTGTGACCTGGTTAAGCGCAGGCGCAGCTGTCAACGGCCTTGCGCAGCGACCGTTTCTGCTGCCCCAAGATTTACTTGCGCGCCATCGTAAATCACTTCGATTTCGGTATTAATCAGTGCGATCGAACGTTGCAATTGCTTGAGCGGGTAGGTCAGCTCCGGGAAGGTTCCATCAAGTAATGATTTTGGAACAGGCGGGGTAGGGTGCTCGGGCGCTGGCAACAGTTGAGGGAGTAGGGCACTTAAGAACTCAATGCTTGTCTGAGGGATTGACGGCGAACTCATCAATACAGTTGTCACCGCCGAGATTTGCGAAGACAGCATATGATTTTGTGTCACAATATTACTGAGTTCGATCACGTGCCACTGTCGTGATTTGGGCTCTAACATCATGCGATAAAACGCCTCGGCGAAGTTGGCAAGGGCTACGTATACGTTTTTTCGGGCTAAACGTAGGTTGAAGTCTGCGCGTTTAACTTCGGACTCTGAAGCGTGGGCTTCGCGCGCTTGTATTTGAGCCAACGCGGCGCGCAGGTATTCGCGATTGGCCGAAATCGCTGCACGCATCAACGAGGGCATAAACTGCGCCTCCCACCAAGGCAGCACATAGCTGCAGGCAAACGCGATGACCGAACCCAAGAGGGTATCAACCGCGCGATCAGTGATGATTGTCGTGGCGCCCGGGTCAAGAAAATTAAACGCGAGCAGGACGGCGTTGGTATTGAATATCGAGGCCACAAGGTAATTGATCTGCAGCAGGCTGCCACCGATGATTGTTGAAAGCACCATCGCTGCAAATAACCACGTCTCGTGCTGGGTGGTGTACAAAAGAGCAAAGGCAAGCCCACAGCCGACCAAGGTGCCTAGCAGTCGCCAGCCGTTGCGTTGGCGAGTCAACGCAAAGCCAGGCTTCATGATGATGAGTACGGTTAACAATATCCAATAGCCTTGGCGAGCCAGCGCAGGAATCAGCGCTGAGAGCGCGAGCGCGATACCTGCGGCAAGTGTGACGCGCAACGCGTAGCGGCAAAAAGGTGAGTCCAGTCGTAAATTGCTGGTAATTAAGCGCGGCCGAAATTGCTGGCGTGATAAAAACTGAGTCAAAGAACGATCAATTTTGACGGTGTCAAGCAGCTGTGCATCGCGATTGCGCTGAGTCGCGACGATCATGCGGTCGATCACTTTGGCGCTATTGCGTAAGCGACGCAGAATTTCGACGCACAGGGCATACAGCTCAGGGTCGCGTTGCGCAACCCCATCGGTGTGCATCTGATGAATTTCAAACTCAAGGGCACGCAATTCTGCTTTGACGCTACTGCGTTGCGTGGCGGTATTTTCGCGTGCCAGGGCAAGTGCGATGCGCTCAAGATCGCCCGCCATTTTATGCAGCGCATCACGCATAAATAAAAGAGCGTCCGCGCCTGCCAGTTTTTGCCGTAAAAAAGCGTAGTCGGTGCGTGTGGCGACAAGCAGGTCAAGAAGCGCAATCATTTCAACAAACAGATTCCAAAGCATGACGCGGTTTGAATCGCTCTGCGCCTTTGGGGTCGCCAGGCCACGCAACACCATGTCACGCGCGGCCTGATGTTTATCCGTCATGTCGGCCTGACAGACGATGAGCTTGCGGTAGCTTTCGTCAAGGTCACGATCGAGGTCATACATATCCGCGCGTCGCGCGATGTAGTCGGCGGTGGCAAACAGCGCGACCGATAGGGCTTGCTCTTTTTCTCGTAATTGCATGACCCGACTAACTGAGTAGCTGAACAGTGTGTAAAACAATCCGCCACCCAACGAGGTCAGCGCGTGCACCCAGACTTCTTGCGTCGACAGTGCGTTGTGCAGTGTGACGGTCATGAGCAATAAACAGGCAAAGCCGATTTGCCCGCCTTTTTTGCCATAGACGGCCAGCATCGAGAAGGCAAAACATTGCCCCATCACAACAACCGAGCTTAAAAGCGGATCAGAAGACGCCAGCCCGGTGAGTGTGACTGTCAGGGTGCTTAAGACCGTACCCCCCAACATTTCGCGAGCTCGGTGTTCGTGGGGCCCAGGCTGATCGATAAAAGCCACGCACAGCGCACCAAAGGTTGCGATCAGGCCGCTTGCATACCAGCCAAAGACCCCACCTAGCAATGCGATTGGCAGCAAAATCCCGGCCGCACGCCTGACACCACTATAAAAGTGGTGGCTGAACAAAAAGCGTTGTAAGGGGCCGTAGGCTAAATTCATAGCGAAGTTGGGGTTTCAGGACTGTCAGCTATAGTTCAAGGGTATCGCAATTTGCGCTGTGGCGCACAACGGGTTACAGTTATCGACTCGCACCTTTAAGCTCACCGCTTTTTTGTGCAATGGCTTTTAGTTTGGGTCACCGCCCAAAC
>JABMMM010000059.1 GCA_013205565.1 Alcaligenaceae bacterium
ACGATGGACTTTGCTGATTTGAAGCCGTATTTCCAGGGCACCATCAAGCGCACAGGTGCACCGTTTTGATTAGGCAAGATTTTGCCGTACATGCCCAACACGACCATCGTCAGTGGATGCATCGCCTCGTCTAGGCGCAAGCCCTCGTTGTAGGGCCATTGAATCGAGCGCGAGATCAAACCCGGCATATTTTTGGGCTGTACATCGGTAATAAACTCAACGTATTTTGCGTTACCTGTCGGTTGCACTTGCTTTAAAAGCTCGGACATTGAGTAACCAACCCACGGAATCACCATCGACCACCCTTCTACGCAACGCATGCGATAGGTGCGCTCTTCGAGTGGCGCGAGTTTACGAATATCATCAATGTCTAAGGTTTTGGGGCTCACCACCTCGCCTTCTATGCGAAGTTTCCAAGGACTGGTTTGAAGCTTGTGTGCGTACTTGACTGGATCACCCTTATCCAAACCAAACTCGTAAAAATTATTGTAAGACGCCGCGTCTTTTTCTGGTGTGCGGGGTTCCATGGTGAAAAACTGTTTTGAAACAGTTGCGTCTAGGCTAGCTAAGGTCGCTGCGCCACCGATCGAGGGCCAGGCCCCTGCCGCACCCGTCAACAATGAAGCGCCGGCGGCTTTCATCCAATGACGGCGACTTTGCCAGACCTGTTCGGGCGTGATTTCAGAGCTGTGAATTTGGGGGACACGGTAGGTTGGCATCTGGCACTCACGTTTGAAAGTTTAAAAGATGAACTTAGAATAACCAACACCGCCAAAATTGCCAACGATAACCTTGCATACAGGCGAACTCAGGCCAGATGGTCAAACAGCCATTGACGTAAATCGGCAACGTGTTCGACGACGCCCTGATTTGGGCACGCACGCAGTTCGTCGGCAGGGTGTGCCCCGCCATACGCCACGCCGACCCCATGCACGCCAGCGTTGGCGGCCATTTGTAAGTCGTGCGACGTGTCACCAATCATCACCACTTGTTCGGGTTCGACCATCAACTCATCCATGAGTTCGAGCAACATCCCGGGATGAGGCTTGCCAAAGGTTTCGTCGGCCGTGCGGCTGGCCTGAAAGGTGCTGTGCAGCGACGTGGCAGTTAAGGCGCGGTTCAGCCCCACTCTGCTCTTGCCAGTCGCCACCGCGAGCGTGGTGCCGGTCGCTTTCAAATCGCTCAAGAGCTCGGGGATACCGTCGAATAACTTAAGTTCTTTATCCTTGCCTAAATAATGATGGCGGTAGCGCTCTAAAAAGAGCGGCTCCATCGATTTAGTCAGATCAGGCACCGCTCGGCGCAAGGCTGGCTCAAGCGATAAACCAATCACCCAGGCTGCCTGCGCGGCGGTAGGCACTTTTAATTCTAGATCACGGCACGCGCCTTGAATCGCTTGCACGATGCTGTGGGTTGAATCCATTAGCGTGCCGTCCCAGTCAAAGACGATGACAGAATACTTGTTCATTGTGTGCGAAGTGCCGGGTTGATTGCAGCGTTGACCGTCGAAAAGAGGTCGGACGCACAGAGCATAAAACAAAGGCGTGTCATTGACGTGACGGCGGCTACAAGGATTGCAGAGGTTGCAATTGTTGCAGAAGTTTCTCGCACACAGCAGGCAAAGGTGCGATCAACTGTAAGGGCTCTTGCGTGAGTGGATGCGGCATATTAAAGCGGTGGGCATGCAAGAACATACGCGAGAATCCAAATTGACTAAGCTGCGCTTGGCTTTCGTCACGACCGTATTTATCATCACCCACAATCGGGTAGCCGCTAGACGCTAAATGCACTCTGATTTGATGGGTGCGACCGGTGCGCAACTCTGCGTCAACCAGACTAAAGCCCTGAAAGCGCTTGAGGCCAGATACGATGGTGTGGGCAACCTGCCCCTCAGTCTGAACCTTGACCCGGCGCTCGCCAGTTTGGGTGGTCCATTTGGCGAGTGGCAGCCGGATATGCTGACGTGCATTGACCCAATCGCCCTCAACCAAGGCTAAATAATGTTTGCTTCCGCCGCCTAGGCGAAACATTTCGTGCAAAGCGAGCAAAACATTTCTTTTTTTGGCAATCAGTAACAAACCTGAGGTATCACGATCGAGCCGATGCGCAAGTTCTAAAAATCGGGCCTCTGGGCGTGCAGCGCGTAGCGCTTCAATCACGCCAAAAGAGACCCCACTGCCGCCATGCACGGCTGTGCCGGCCGGTTTGTCAATGACCAACAGGCCTTCGTCTTCGAAAACGATCGGAAACTCTAGCCCCGGCACCAGGCGCTTTTGCTCGGGCGCAGGCAGGCGCATCGGGGGCACGCGTACGATATCGCCGGTATGGATACGAGAATCTGGGGCTACACGCCCTTTATTGATGCGGACTTCGCCGCCTCGGACCGCTTTATAAATATGACTTTTGGGCACACCTTTGCATAAGCGCATTAAAAAGTTATCAAGGCGCTGGCCGTCGTGCTCGTCGGTGACTTCAACCATTCGAACCGCAAGACCTAGGCTTGCTGCGGGTTTTGGGGCAGAAATCGGTGTAGATAGTGAGAATTCTTTGCGCATGGCTAAAAGCGGCATATAATCCGCGAAGCCTTAAAGGGG
>JABMMM010000060.1 GCA_013205565.1 Alcaligenaceae bacterium
ATTTGGGTAAACCCTTGAGTTTGCTATGAAAGCGTTGCGCTTGTCACCGCGCTTAAAGAGCTAAGGCTAAAACCCCAAATCAAACGCTTTATTTTCAAACGCTTTATTTTTTTCGGCCAGCCATAATCACGATCGCGGCAATCACGTTCAGCGCAGCGGCTAGGCCTAGGGGTAACTGATAACTACCGCTCAGATCGTGTAAAACACCAAAAAACGCGGGCCCCATAGCCGACATCATTTGTATCAGCATGGCGGCGATGCCAAAGACGACGCCAAACGAGACTGCACCGAATTCTCTGCGCACAATCACGGGCGGCAGGGTGGTTGTATTGCCAGCGGTCATGCCGTACGACAGCACGCCAACCACCAGCGCCCAAGCCTGATCCGAAAAAATACTGGCCAGGGCCAAACCAAGCGTGGCCTGTAATAAGACTCCACAAGCGATCAGTCTGACATCGAGCCGATCAGAAAACCGCGCAAGCAATAGACGACCACCAAAAGATAGGGCAGCCGCCGCGGTGACGCAGACGGCCGTAGCCGTTTGACCGATTGCCGGTAATAACAGCGTCACCTGATGAGTGAGAAACCCGATTTGCACCATCAGCGCCAAGCCAAAAGCCAGCATGAGGGTACGCAGAGCTCGGGTTTGTAAGGCTTCGGTACGTGTCCACACTCGGGCAGGCGATTTTTGCTGAGCGTCTTGCGCGTGCTCGCCGTCGGGCTCTAAACCCATGTCTTGCGGGCGGTGACGCAGAATAAAAAAACTGATCGGCCAAACCGTTGTCAATACTATCAAGGCAACCACCAGCATTGCTAGCGAGAAGCCTAGTGAACCAACGAGCGTGAGCAACAGAGGCACGCCGACGATACCGCCAAGGCTTGCGCCTAGCATGGCAGTCGAGGCCGCACGGCCCTGATGCTTGTCGAACCAGGGCGCAAGCGAGGCAGTAATTGCTGTGGTTGACAGACAAGACCAACCCAAACCCATGCACGCGAAGGCGGCATAGACATGCCAAAGCTGTGTGACTTGACCCAAGCTGCCCAGCCCCAGCGCCATGACAGTTGCGCCACTTGCCATCACAGGTCGCGGACCATATTTTGCAATGGCGCTGCCAACAAAGCTCAGTACGCTGGCGTTAACTAAAAAAGACAAGGTAAGCGCCGAAGAGATCACCCCAAGCGACCACTGGTGCTCGCGACTGAGCATGTTCAGATAGACGCTGGGCCCGTACAACGCAAACGACCAGGCCACGCAGGCAACTGCCATGCAGCCAGCGACCATCCACCAACCGTGAAAGATTTTTGTCTTCAAGGGTGGTGGCTTAAGCGTTGAGGCAAAAGCACAGTCTGACGTTAGCCCTCAAGCTTGCACGCTTGAAAAGCTGGCAAGGTCTCACAGCGCGCCGAGAGCGCGACCAAGTGCGCAAACTTGCTGGCGTCTGCGATCTGGGGCATGCTTTTGTGCAAAAAGAACCAGCCTACGGCAACGGTAAGGTCGGCGAGGTTTGCCTGTGTGCCACCTTTGAAGGTATTTTTTGCGGCTAGGGCTTCAAGCATCGTCAAGCTCGCGGTGATTTGCTCGGCCAGGCCGTCTAAGACCGGTTGATGCACTTTTTCGGTTGGCCGACGACGGGGCTCGTAAATATATTGAATGGCCTTATCTAAGCCGCTACACATAATCGCGCAGTGCTGCAGGATATGGCGACGCTCGGTACCCGTATTGGGGCATAGCTTTTGAGCGGGAGTCATATCAAGGACTGCATCAAGAATCGCAGCGCTTTCCATCAGGTTTTCGCCGTTGTCTAACATCAGGGCTGGCACGCGGGCAATCGGGTTATAGCCCTTGATCGCAGCGAGATCAGTGGCTGTTGAAAGCCCTTTATGTTCAAAAGGTGTGCCAAGGGTATGCAACACAACACCCACGCGGCGAACAAAGGGGGATGCGTAACGGCCAACTAAAATCATGAAAGTCTCCGGAAAATTGTTTTGTAAAGTGGTGCCCAGACTCGCGTTTAAAAACTAAGCCGTCTGTTCAAGGCGCGGTCAGTTCGTTAAGGTGTAACCTTGCCTGGAGCAGGGTGCTTGTTGCTGGATGCTGGCTCAACCAAGCTTATCGAGTATCGCTTAAATTTTAGGGTGTACCAAGCGATTGAGGGGGGCGAAGCCAACTATTTCTGGCACGGCTGCCTTTTAACCCGCTAAAACTTCAAACATTGAACTTAAAAGGTTTCGGTATGCGTTCTGTTATTTCCAATTTCAGCCGAGTTGGATGGCTGTTTATGACGCTAGTTGCAACGCATAATTGCGTTCAGGCCCAAGCGGTAAGCTCCTTGTCCGAAGCATCGTTTGCGCGTGTCGACCTCGGTGATTTTAAGATTGATGCAACCGAGGTCAGTATTGGTCGGTTCGCACAGTACGCCAACCGAAAGAATCTGATAACGGCTGCCGAACGCGAAGGGGGCGGCTTTGAGTATGTGTTGGGCTGGCAACGCAGGGCTGGCTGGACGTGGCGCGCACCCTTTGGCAAGCAAGGTACTGCGCTCGAACCGGCAGTTCACTTAAATTGGGCTGAGGCGCAAGCGTTCTGTCTAGACGCCGAAGGTCGCTTACCCACCAAGGCGCAGTGGCAACAAGCCGCCTACACCGAGCGACGCACGAGTCCGCCTGCTCCGTTTGTGAAGGGTAAAACGTATCCTTATCCCACTGGGGATACGCCTGAGGGCGCCAACGTTGAGGGTTCAGCCGATGGATGGCCTAGGCATGCACCGGTGGGCCACACTCGCGCAGGCGTCAACGGTCTGTATGACATGGGCGCAAACGTCTGGGAATGGTTGGCCGACGCCCAAGAGGGTGCACGACTCACCGCGGGAGGGTCTTGGTGGTACGGCTCGTCTATGATGAAAGTCGACGGTATGCAATACAAGCCCTCCGAGCTGTATGTGGTGTACGTGGGCTTTCGTTGCGTGTATCAATGAAGCGTGAAGGATTTGCTTGCGTATACTTGCTTTGCGCACTATGTTTTTTTGACCAACTTTTTGCAGGAACTTGCCATGTCGACTCCGATTAATTCTTTGACCTCTGATTTTGCGGTTGCACCGCAACTTGGACCCGACGACATGGCTGCGGTTGCTGCGGCTGGTTTTAAAAGTGTCATTATTAATCGGCCAGATTTTGAAGACGGTCCGAATCAGCCGACTGCTGCGGCAGTGTCTGAGGCGGCGCGCGCGGCAGGTTTGCGTGTGGCATATCAGCCTGTCGTCAGTGGTTATATGACGTCTGACGATGTGACGCATTTTGCTGAATTACTGCAAACTTTACCGGCGCCGGTGCTCGCTTACTGTCGCTCGGGTACGCGCTGTACGGTGCTGTATCGGGCTGCCACTGCTCAGTCTTGACCAGTACCTGAGCCATGGCGGGCGCAGCAAACATTTGATACAGATCAAATACGGCTTAATTGCTGCTAGAGGCTAGCGGTTTGAAGGATTAGAATAGTTTTTTGACCTTTTGTGACGGAGCGTGCATTATGTTTAAGAAAGTTCTGATTCCTACCGATGGCTCAGCCTTGTCAGAGCAATCGGCCAATGCAGGCATTTTGTTTGCGCGCTCAACAGGCGCTGAGGTTGTCGCGCTTTATGTGACGCAGCCTTTTGCCGCAACGCTGGGCTTTGACGGGATGTCTGCTGCGTACGCCATCTCTGATACTGAATACGAAAAAGCGAATGCAGCACTGGCTCAAAAGCACCTGAAGGCCGTGGCCGACCGGGCCGAAACCGCTGGCGTCAACGTCAGTACCCATGCGGTGTCAAATTTTAATATTGCTGACGGCATTGTGCAGGCGGGCATTGATTACCACTGCGACATCATTTTTATGAGTAGTCACGGGCGCAGCGGCTTTTCGCGCTTATTGCTTGGCAGCGTCACCACGAAGGTGCTGGCGTTGACCCATAGCCCCGTGCTGGTTTACAAAGTAAAAGACGAAGTCAAAAAATAGTCTGCACGCTTTGCATATATCCCTAAGCTCAAAAGGGTAAATAGGGATTTTCACAACAGTTTCTGGCGAGTCGCTCGCTTAGTAGCTTATGATAAGCAACACGCTGGGATCAGTTGCGGTGGCCATCGCTGCCCGTGATGCCCTAGGAGAGCGCACATGACGATCAAAGTCGGCGATCGGGTACCCGATGCCACCCTCACAGAATTTATCGAAACCGAAACGGCTGGTTGCACTTTAGGCCCTAATGCCTTTCAGGTTGCCGATCTGGTCAAAGGCAAAAAGATTTTGATGTTTGCCTTGCCTGGCGCTTTTACGCCAACTTGTTCAGCTAAACACGTACCTAGTTACACAGAGCACTTTGACGCGATCAAAGCCAAAGGCGTTGACGAAGTGTGGTGCGTAGCTGTTAACGACGCGTTCGTAATGGGCGCTTGGGGCCGTGAGCAAAAAGCGGCAGGTAAAGTTCGCATGTTGGCTGATGGCTCAGCAGCTTGGACGAAAGCTTTAGGACTTGAGTTGGACTTGACTGCGCGAGGCATGGGTGTGCGTTCAAATCGTTACGCTGCTTACATCGTGGACGGCGTGGTGAAGGTTCTTCATAACGAAGGCCCAGGCAAGTTTGAAGTCAGTGATGCAGGTTCGATGTTGAAAGCGATCTAAGTCTCACCCACGTTGCGCAATGCGCAGCGTAGATGTCAGTTTTAACGATATCCCGTTGCGGGGCTGCGTAAGCAGCTTGTAGCGGGATATTTTAATTGCAGTAGCAAAGCGGCGGGCTTGTCTATATTGGCCCTGATGATTGCCGCGGCAAGAGCAGGGATTGTCATTGGTTACCGTTAAAGCTTGTGAGCAAGTGTTGGAGCCAAGGCATAGCTGGTGCTGCGCCCGCCAGCATTAGTTTTGTGCAGAACGCCCAGAGAGACAAGTTCTGCGATGTCGCGCAACGCGGTGTCTGGTGAGCATTTAGCGATGGCGGCCCATTTGCTTGTGGTCAGTTTGCCTTCGAAACCATCCAGCAGACGATTGAGTAATTTTATTTGCCGCGCGTTCAGTGGCTTACTGGCCCAGCGTTGCCAAAAGGTTGCCTTGTTGAATACCTGATCTAAAGTTGTATGCGCCGCAGTGATCGCCTGAAAGAGCGTGTCTAGAAACCACGCGAGCCACTCGGTCACGTCGAGCGATTTTTTTTGCGTACGTTCTAAGATCTGGTAATACGCTTTACGTTCTTTTTGGATTTGCGCCGACAGGCTATAAAAACGTTGCGGGCTGCCATCTGCGCGGGCCAGTAGCAAATCACCTAAGGCACGTGCGATGCGACCGTTTCCGTCGTCAAAAGGATGCGCTGTGACAAACCACAGGTGTGCCAGCCCCGCTTTGAGCAGCGAGGGTTCGTGAGATGACTTGTTTAGCCAAGTTAAAAAGGCCTCGAGTTCGGCGTTGAGTCGGTTAGTCGGCGGGGCTTCAAAATGAATCTTTTGGCGGCCAATTGGGCCAGAAACCACCTGCATCGGGCCATTTTGATCGTCGCGCCACTGGCCGACATTTATTTTTGCTAGGTCCGAGTGGCCGGTTGGAAAAAGTGCTGCTTGCCAACTGAACAGGCGGGTTTCCGTCACTGGTAGGTGCGCCTTGCCTGTTGCGTCAAGTACTAAGTCCACAATGCCGTCAACGTGGCGGTCTGCTGGTAACAAGGCGCCAATGTCGATGCCGAGGTGGCGGGCGATTGATGAGCGCACGGAGTCAGCGTTAAGGTGCTCGCCTTCAATTTCACTGGTTTTTAGAACATCGTCAGTGAGCACTAACAGACTAGCTTGCTCCCGCAAATCAGGGCCAACGCCGCTGAGTCGCCCCAAAAGTCGACCTTGGGCCTGGCTCACGTCGGACAACCGCTGGGCCAGCACGGTGAGGTCGTAGCGCCAGTTGGGCCAGTCGGGAACTTGCCAGATATAGGTGTAATCTCCGCTATTCATGCGGAGATTATGAGCGCTATTCGCCGCATGTGCAAGTTATTCGCTGCGGATTGTGCGGTGAATACGTTTGCATGGCCTTTAGGGTTGAGGCACTGAGTCAGCAGGGGAAATAAGTTTCAGTACCTGCTCGCGTCTTATACGGGGTGCATTCGCCTTCGAGACGGTACTGGCTAAACTGATCCGTATGCAATAGTCCCATTACACTTGGTTACAAAAACCAATATTATGCAAAATACAAAGCAATGCGATCCGTTGTCCAAGTAGCTAAGCCAGTGCCAAAGAAATCTGCATCCTCAGTCCAGACAGGACAACCCAACTTCATTGCGCACGCCAATACAGGCCAGTCGTCAGCATCACGAATCGCGATACGTTGCAACGCCTGCTGTTGCAAGCCGTCATACAGTTCGGCCTCGATGGATTGAACGACACCTTCAAGGCGATCTAGCAGCAGTGCCGCATTGATATCAACGCCGCGCTTTTTCAATAATGCAGGTAGATACTTTCGTGCGTCTGCATAGGCAACATCCGGCGCAAAAAATTTCACTGTTGCTACGTTTTAAAAATTAGGTCGCGCACCCGCTTTCCAAGCACGGCACGAATCAAAATGTTCGCGTCAAGAATGATTGCTTTACTATGGTTCATGCGGCTTTGATTTTCAATTTTTTCGCCGACGTGTTCGCTTTCCTGCGTACAGCTTTGAATTCTGCAACAACGGACTCAACATCCACGCTATGCGCCTCTAACAATTTGTCGAGAGCCTTACTGGCTTTTTTCAAGGCCGCAATGTCGGCTTCAATTTGCCCCTGCGTCGGGATGAAGTAGCCAACCGTCTGGCCGTGCCGCGTGACGGCCACGGGTGTGCTCGATGCGATGTACTCAGCCAGATCGGCGCGAAACTCGCGTATGCCTACCTTTGTCGTTTCCATGCGGATGCCCCTGTAATTGTGAATCATTGTGTACACATTTTACGTCAAAATAAGAAGTATGGCAAGGGTGCTGGAGGAAAAGTTACGGATGAGGGCTTTGGTCTAATGCGTTTGGAATGACTTGTTTTGCCGTGTTCAATAAGTACTGCTGTGTCAATGAATACTGCTTATCGCCCGTCAGTGGGGTAGACCCATTTGATTTTAGATGGGTACAAATAAAAAGCGCCCCGAGGGGCGCATATTCATTGACTACATGGCGGAGCGGACGGGACTCGAACCCGCGACCCCCGGCGTGACAG
>JABMMM010000061.1 GCA_013205565.1 Alcaligenaceae bacterium
GACCCCGATTGTGATTAAGGATGCTGGTATACCCTTGATGATTTCACCCCGATCGCGCCACTCGGTCAGGCGCCTTACATTATGTTTGCAAGCACTTCGGTCAAAGCGACAGACATTCCCTCGCTAATGAAAGAGATCAAAGAACGCGGCAAATCTATGAATATTGGGGTCTTGGGCACCTCTCATTTAGGCTTGATTTTGGCAAAAAAAATCTCTGCAACGGCGGGGGGTGATCCCTACCAAGAAATTAGTTACCGCAGCTCACCCGAAATGATTCGCGCCCTATTAGCCGACGACATCCAACTGATGGCAACAACCTACAGTATCGGTGGGCCTCATTTAAAAGACGGAAAGATTAAAGCGATTGGAGTGGTGGCACGCGACAAGAGCCTGAGAATGCCAGAACTTAAAACATTCATAGAGTCCGGGTATCCAGATCTCTACACCGATATCTGGGCGGCGCTGTACACCAAAGCTGGGACGCCAAAGGAGATTGTTGAAATCTTAAGAAAGGCCTCTGCCGAGGTGACTGCCGAACCCTCATTTCAAGAGGCGATGAAACCGACAGGTTCTGAGGTTTGGAATATGACCGTCGACAAAATGCAAGCAGCCTTTGAAGCTGAAGGAAAGGCTTTTTCTCAAGCGATTGAGAAGTTCAACTTAAAACTGAACTGATATTCTTGTGTGTTGAGTCTGAACGTCCAAACGCGACGGGCCTGCGTAAAAGGGCTTAGATTCAGTACACTATTGTTGACTTAACTTGTACCATTAGCTTCTATGACAACAACGATCAATGCGCTTGGCAAGCTCACTGTCGCAGCGCTTTTTTGCTGCACGCTACTCGCGCAAGCCCAGCCCCTGCCAGGTTCAATTTCTTTAGCTAAAACCGTGCCCATCGCAGACGTGCATCTGCATAATTACGAGATCTCTGCAGGCTCTTTTAAAGAGTTGATGGACCGAAATAACGTGCAGTGGGCGGGTGCAGTCGGCTATCTCAATGACGACATGCGTGCGGTCTTGAAAGATCGCTATATCGCCGCGATTGGGCAACGTGAACTCGTCGACATCTTACGGCAAGGCCGCAGCTTCACAGACCCAGATCAATGGATTTTTAAAAGTCTGTTCAAGGCCGCCGAAAGCGGCTTTAAAGATGGCAGCATCAAGGGCTTTGGCGAGCTTCACACTGATAATTACGATTCGTCACCGAGGCCAGACTTTAGGCGTCGCTTCAGGCTTGATAGCCCGATGATACGACAAGCCTATGAAATCGCGAATCGCTACGGTGCGTTCATACAAATTCATGCTGGGATGAATGAAACCTTTAGAGACGATATTTTGCGTCTGTCTGGTGAGTTCCCACAAGTCACCACCATCTTATCCCATTGCCTGCCGCTCGCTCGACCTGACGACCTGAGAAATCTCTTCCAACAACGTAAAAATATCATGTGTGAGCTTTCAGGTGGCGGGCCAGTACACGCAAGCCTCAGCACAAAATTAGGCGATGGAAAATTCTACACAACCAATGGGCTCAAAACTGGCTGGAGAAACCTGATCGAAGAGTTTCCGACCCAGGTGATGCTGGGCTCTGATACCTGCTGCGGCTTAGAGAAGCGCTATGACGAAATCATTCAAGAGCAACGTGAACAGGTATTGGCCTATTTGACGCCCGCCACACTTGAACAAGTTGCTTATAAAAACGCCGTGCGACTCTTTAAGCTTGAGATGCCTCGTCGCAATTAAAAGCCCCCCCACCTGAGTCGCGCACCTGAACTACCGTAAGATGCGCGGATGAGCAAACTCAATATGCGTCGAGGCATCGATGCTCTGGACGTTATTCATTGAAAACCCAACACATATTGTTCAACTCGATTTGGGTGCTGGGCTAGCGTCGCCAGGTCACCTCAGACGATGTCTGAGGTGAAAGCTTCGTTATTGCGTTTCAGCCCCTGAAAGCTTGATGATTTCAGCCCATTTAGGAACTTCTAGCGCGATCAGCTTCTTGAAGTCATCTATGGTGTTTCCAGAAGGATTTGAACCTTGCGAGCGTAAGGTTTTCAGAACCTCAGGTTGCGCTAACACGTGTTGAATCTCCTGATTGAGTTTTACAATGATCTCAGGCGGTGTCCCACTACGCGTCATGATGCTGTTCCAAAGTGTGATGTCAAAACCTGGAAAGGTCTCTGCCACTGTTGGTACGTCTGGTAAGGCAAACGAACGTGCAGGAGTCGTCACTGCTAACGCTTTGAGCTTTTTGCCTTGAATAAAGGGGAATACCTCAACGAGTGGCGCAAACACGGCATCGAGGCGTCCGCCCATCAAATCCACTAGCGCGGGCGCACCGCCTTTGTAAGGGATGTGTCCCATTTCAATTTTGATCGAATTGGCAAATAAAGCAGCCGCCAAATGCTGGCTTGAGCCGCTGCCGGCCGAGCCATAATTCAATGGTGGTTTAGCGACTTTGGCCGCCGCAATGAACTCTGCAAAGGTGTTGATTTTAGAATCCGCCCCAATGACCAGAACGTTTGGAATCATTGCAATACGTGAGATTGGCGTTAAATCTTTGCGTAGGTCATACGGAAGCGACTTGTACAGTGAGATATTGGCCACTAAACTGCTAGGTGCCATCAACAGCGTATAGCCATCCGGAGCAGACTGTGCCACCACATTGGCACCGATGTTGCCACCCGCACCTGCGCGATTTTCGACCACGACTTGTTGCCCCAGCCGCTTGGAAAGGTGTTCAGCGATCAGTCTAGCAGTAATGTCGGTGCTGCCACCCGGTGCATACGGCACCACCAGCGCAATCGGTTTGTTTGGATAGGTTGAAACTTGTGCCGAGGCTGGCGCAGTGATGAACGCGCTAAGCACTGCAAGCACATTGAATAATAGTTTTTTTAACATGTTGTCTCTCCGTGACTAAAACACTTGCTACGTTTTCAAAACTTTTTTAGCATTTATTTTTTGAATATCGCTCGACCGTGACTTATATTTATCGCCGAGTACATCGTGCTGCAAAGATCCTTTACTTAGATTTAGCGTAGCTTAGTTCACTGTGGTTGTCCATGCGTGATTTCAACTAGGGCAATATGTTCAGCCATTAATCTCAAAACGCACGGCAAACTCAACCCAACTGGCCAAACTGTGCTGTTCGTTCTTTGCGGGAACAAAGCGCCAGTGTTGCACTGCACGCAACGCGGCCTCATCAAACAGGCGATACCCACTGCCCTTGGCCAACTCGATCTCTCGCGGGCGTCCGGTATTGTCAACCCAGACTCTTAGCCATACGACCCCCGATATGCCCAGGTCGCGCAAAGCCAACGGATAAACTGGCTTTGGGCTGTGCGCATGGTCGGGGCGAGCCGTCTGTGCGGGTTGAACGGCAACGTCACTAGCCGAAGGTGAGGGGCGCGCTGTTGACTGCGTGGACGCTCGAGCCGAATGCGCAGGGGCAACGCGCTGCGACGGTGACTTCGATGTCATCGTCTGCTTTGTTGCGCGATCTCGAAACACGACTGGCTCTGGCGCCTTTGCCGTTGCGAGGTCGGTCGTTGCGTCTAAGAGGACTTCTTTCGGTGCTGTTATCTCCGCTTCCGTTAGCTTCGCTTCTGTTCGTTGCAGCTCTATCATGTCAGTTTGCACAAATGACAAATCTAGAAAATCGATGTTGTGATCACTCAAGATCGTCATCGCGCTAGTACCAGCCTGATCAAAGCTATTGGCACTAAAGTGTAAAGAACCAGGGCTATGCAAGTGATACAAGACTGCACATAAAAGTAAGGCACCATGCAGCAAGACTGACTGGAACCATTGTCTTGGCAGTGGTTTTCTAATATGGCTTAGCGAGCGCATGCTACCAAGCGCTGTTTCGAGACAGGTGAGACAACAAAGGCATTGTCCGACGTACGCAGGCACTCTAGTGCCAAGCCATACAACGATTCAAAAACAGGCACGGCTTGCCTATTACTCGCAACGTCTGCGAACAATTTGCCTTCTTTAATCAAAAGCAAACGATCAAATGCTCTTAAGGCGTGATTGACGTCGTGCAATACGGCTACGACTGCATGCCGACGCTCAATTGCGAAGGTGTCTATCGCTTGCAAAATACTATGTTGTAAGCCCAAATCGAGTGCCGAGAGGGGTTCATCAACGAGAATCAGACCTTCTGTGATATCCCATAATTGAGCGAAAACACGTGCTAGGTGAACCCGTGCGTATTCGCCCCCTGATAGCGAGTCGCAGCGGCGTGACAACAAATGATCCGCACGAGCAAGTCGGGCAGCCGCAACGACAATATCAAAGAGGGCGGGATCAAATGCCCGCGCAACACGCCCAAGCGCTATCACTAACTTGACGTCTAAGCCAAA
>JABMMM010000062.1 GCA_013205565.1 Alcaligenaceae bacterium
ACTGATAGAAGCAATGACGCCAGCCAAGCCTGCGCCCTTGATAACTGAACGACGATCCATGTTTTTCTCCAAACTTAATTGTTTTTGATGACGAGTTATTTGGACTACGGTGAGCAAACTGAGGCGATTTAAAAGCCTTAACGCCCAAGCTTTGCCTATTATGGAGGCAAACGGATCAGATGAATACAGACAATTAGTCGGGATTACCCCAAGCCGAACTATGTTTTTAAGCTAAATGTCGCAACACAAGAGCTTGTCGAGCCACTAGTCCGACTTGAGTCGGGCGTCTTGGCTCAGGCTCTCAATGTCCTCGACAGAACTAGCAAAAAATAAACGACTCAGTTTGCTTCTCGAATCAGGCTATAACAGTAGTCGGCATCAAAATCTAAAAGGGGGAGATAATGATATTTCTTAAGAATCGTGGCAGGTGCAGATCGCTAACCTCCATCGTATTGGTGGCCTCTGTCCTAAGCATTAGCCTACCGGCTTTTGCACAAAAAGCGCCAGCGTACCCGGCTCAGACTATCTCTCTGGTAGTGGCATTTAGTGCAGGCGGGGCTGCAGATATTGTGGCGCGTTCGATTACCCCTAAATTATCAGCGTTACTCAATACGAGCGTCGTGGTTGAGAATAAGCCAGGGGCAAATGGCAATATTGCAGCCAGTTACGTGGCTAAGGCACCTGCGGATGGATATACGCTCTTGATGGGATTCCCTGGACTGGCAAGCAATCCGAGCCTCTACAAAAAGATGACTTACGATCCCGCCAAAGATCTGGCGCCTATCAAAATGTTAGCAAATGCCCCCGTTCTATTGGTTGTTGCACCCAATTTGCCGGTTAGTACGGTCGCCGATTTAATTGCCTTGGCAAAAGGGCGCGATAAACAACTTAATTTTGGCTCTGGCGGACAAGGCGCCTCGGGGCATATGGCTGGCGAACTCTTTAAGATGCTGACTGGTATTCAGATGCAGCACGTGCCCTATAAAGGCGGAGGCCCTGCGCTAAATGATTTGATGGGCGGTCAGATTGACTTAATCTTTGACAGCGTGCCGAGTTCGGCACCACTCATACTGGGTAAAAAGATCAAAGCCTTGGCAATTGCCGGTGTGCAACGTTCAGACGCCTTGCCAGAGGTACCCACTTTTGCTCAGAGCGGTTTGGCTGAATATTACTCAGACACCTGGTTTGGCATCCTTGCGCCCAAGGGGATTAGCTCAGACATTCGCGATCGATTGTTGGCTGCGTTGACTGCGCTTGTTGCGGATCCGAGGATTGCCCTCTCTTTTAAAAACATGGGCCTGATTCCCAATGGGAGCTCTTCAAAAGACTTTGAGGTTTTTTTAGCGAACGAAACTGCGAAGTGGGCTCGCGTGGTTGAGGCAGCAAAAATCGCGCTGGATTAAAACCTACGCGCTCATCCGCCGCGTAGGCTTTAAGGCTTCAACTTGCTGTGTGTTGTCGCAATACCTTCATAAGAGTATCCAAACTTTTCCATTGCTCGACACAATCAATCGTGCGTTCTAGCTCAGCGACACCTCGGTCTGTTAGGACGAGACCCGCCAGCTCATGAAACTTTTCTCGAATCTCAGACTCTTGATAAGGCTTTTGAAAATCACCTTTTGCACTTTCACAGGTCTTAGTGATTGTCAGGCCGTTCTTTAACGTCAGCGTCACACGCGAAGGTTTCAATTTTGGAAACTGAGCATTTAACGCGAGGTCCTCTGTGACAAACACACGCTGACGCAGTGCTGCGACCTCTGGGCTTTGCACAAAATTCTCAGTAAACGAACCATATCCTGCGTTACCACGTAGTGCAATGGCAGCGACCGCATGCGGCAGGGAATACTTTGACGCAAAGCCATTACGGGGGGTTTGGCTTTGCATGGCGGAGGCAAAGCGATAGGTATAAATTTCGACCCGTTCGATTTGCTCAGGAGTGACTTGCGCCTGCGCCCAAGCCTCTTCAAACGCATCCAGAGACGCATAGATCGGATTACAGCAGGCACGAAGCCGGAAGTAGTTGCGAGTAATCTCAAAGGTGGTGCCTAACTGATCAAGAAGCTTGGACTCTTGATAGCCATCACCTACGAGATTTGCAAAGGCTTCGCCAATCGCCCCCTCTTGTGCAATAAATCCGGCCTGCGCCATTTCGGGGGCCAGAGACGCAGTAAACCCACACATGCCACCCGCTGCATTGAGCGTTGTGGCCCCTGCAACAGCGTTGGTATAACTCGGTGTCAACACAAAGGTCGCAGCGATACGCATCGCTTGACCAGTTTGTAGTGCATTGAGATTGCGTAAGCGTGCACCACCCGCAGCCGCACCAATCATCGAGCTCTGACCATTCTGATGCGCTAAGGGCCTAGGCATTAAGGCGTAACCCATTCTGACGGCAACGTCATAGCCCAAGATTAACGACAACAGAAGATCGTCACCACGACGACCTAAGACCTCTGCACTGGCTAATAGACCGGGCAACACCTGGACGCCTGCCTGGCAGGCTACAAAACGATGGCCTTCGCATAACTCAATGGATCGACCGGCCGTGCCGTTGATCAACGCAGCCGACCGTGGATCATTGACTGGCCATCCTCGTGTCAACACTGTTGCACCGCTTCCTGCAGTCGCTGAAAAGGTTTTTTGCAAAGCCTGCACTTCAGGCTGTTCAAACCCCGCAAGGATCACCCCAATGGTATCGAGCAGTACCAATTTCGCATGGCTCTGCACCTTGTCAGGTATATCCTTTAACTGCGTTTGACTCACAAACTCGGCAAGTGTGTCGACAGGATTAGTCATATTGATTTTCAGTCAGCAGATAAATTTAGACGCGTAACTTCAGGCAACCAACGTGCACGCTCAGCCTCAATGAAAGCAGCAAATTGATCAACGCTACCCGGCATTGTTTCGATTCCCATTGCTGCCATTTTGTTTGAGAAGTCTGCTGCGGTCAATATTGAATTGATCGCTTGGTTCATGGCAACGACTGTCGCTTGCGGAGTTTTAGCTGGGGCCACCAGACCAAACCACGAGGACGCCTGTACGGCATACCCCTGCTCTGCGAGCGTGGCAATCTCGGGCAAACCACTAAAGCGCTTATCACTCGCAATACCCAAGCCTTTTACTTTACCCGCCTTGATATTTTCGATTGAAGTCGAGAGGGTATCGAACATATATATCGTGTCACCCGACAGTAAGCTTAACAAGGCGGGCGCGACACCATTGAACGGAACATGTAGCGCGCTAATACCCGCCTGCTGATTGAAGTAGGTACCAGCCAAATGAGGGATTGTGCCATTACCCGCCGAACCCATCGGCATCAAATTTCTGTGTGTTTTGGCGCGTGAGACGAGTTGTTGAATATTCTCAAGTGCCGAGTCACCTTTAACAATAAAAATCAGAGGTGAGCGCGTCATACCAGAGACAGGCACGAAATCTTTCTGTGGATCGTACGGAAGCGTTTTTTGTAGCCCTTGATTAATGACCAACACCGAGGGTGAGCCGACTAAGTAAACAGAACCATCGGGCTTAGCTTTTGCAACATATTGGGCAGCAATCGTTCCACCTGCACCAGGCTTGTTTTCGACGATTGCGGGCTTGCCAGTAAGCTTAGTCAATTCTGAGGCAATCAAGCGCGTGATCTGATCGGTTGGCCCCCCCGGTGCGAAGGGCACAATCAGACGCGTGGTCTCTTGGGCCTTGGCGCTATGCAGGCAGCACATAGATACCACGATCGCTAGCTTAATGAAGTTTTTATACATGAACCTGAACTCCGCTAATTGAATCACTAGGGTTTGATACTGCGGTTTTGGTTTCGTTAGGTTAGATTAGTCCAGCAATCAATCGAGTTCAACATCAGGTCTTGATCGAGTGTGCCAACGTAACAAAACCTTTCAGATAATCAAGTTCAGCATTAGTTTGACGAAATCCTAAGAAAATCTGTTTTGCGATCCCAGACCGACCAAGCTTGACAGCCTTGATGGGCAACTTACTTGCATATTCATTGACGAGCCATCTAGGCAAAGCCGCTACCCCCCTACCGCTCGCGACCATCTGCAACATGATATCTGTCGTTTCGATCACTTTATGGCGTTTAGGTACCTGCCCCGCAGGTAGCAAAAACTGATTATAGATATCAAGCCGTTCAATTTCTACTGGGTATGTAATCAAAACCTGATCAGCCAGATGTTTTGGCGTGACGTACGTTTTACTCGCAAGCGGGTGGGATTGACTCACCACCAAGATTTGTTCGTAATCAAAAACCGGGGCGAAGATCAAACCTGCGCGATACAACGGATCGGGCGTCACTAACAAATCAATCTCGTGACCAAACAAAGCTCCAATTCCACCAAATTGAAATTTTTGTTTGACATCCACATCAACGTCTGGCCATTTGCCTAGGTAGGGTGACACGACCTTCAACAACCATTGGTAACACGGATGACATTCCATCCCCACACGAAGAGTTCCTCGTTGACCCAGAGCAAACTGTTTCATCCGCTCCTCTGCGTGCTCAAACTGAGGGAGCAAACGGTTTGAGAGGTTTAATAAATATTGACCCGCTTGCGTCAAGCGCATGCGTCTACCTTCACGAGACCAGATTGCCACGCCAAGGTGTTGCTCAATTTTTTTAATCGTGTGACTCAACGCAGATTGCGTCAAGCACAAGGCATCAGCAGCTGCGGTCACAGAACCGCTGCGCTCGACCTCTCTAATGACAGCTAAATCAGAACGATCAATCATAACGGTCTTCTTTTTAAAATAATGAACATGAACAAAACTCATCAAACTATGAAATCATATCATTTGTATTCATATATCAAAGGCCATACCATGACATAACTTTTATTTTTCATGAGCAACATCACACATGGTTACGACACACAATCTAGGTTTTCCACGCATTGGTTCAAAACGCGAACTCAAGTTCGCATTAGAAAACTACTGGAAAAAGCAAACGACTCGCCAGGATCTTTTTACGACTAGCGCCGAAATACGCAGCCGTCACTGGCTTCACCAGTCGAAGCTAGACTACCTTCCTGTCGGAGATTTCTCACTCTATGACCAAGTCTTGGACATGAGCTTTACACTCGGTCATATTCCTGATCGCGTCCGTCACGGGGATGGCGACGCGCTTGACCAATACTTTCGGGTGGCTCGCGGTCGCTCAGCGAATGACAGCGACTGCAGTTGTGTGCGCGCAGGAGAAATGACAAAGTGGTTTGATACCAACTATCACTACATCGTGCCCGAATTCACTACCGACACAACTTTTGCGCTGAATCCAGAAAGATTGCTCGCGCAACTACAAGAAGCCCAAGAATCAGGCTTTAAAACCAAACCAGTACTGATTGGCCCTTTGACGTACTTGTGGCTCGGTAAAACAAAAGATGGGTCAGACAAGTTGGCTCTTTTACCAACGCTATTAAAAGAGTACGCGGCGCTGCTTGAGTTGCTTGGATCAAAGGGTGTCGAATGGGTACAAATCGACGAGCCAATACTAGTGACCGAATTAGCACCAACTTGGAAAGATGCCTTTAGTCGTGCTTACCAAGTGCTAGAGAACCACTCAATCAAAATACTGTTAGCGACCTACTTCGGTCAACTGCAAGACAATCTCTCGCTTGTGTGCTCACTTCCCGTTGATGGATTGCATCTTGATGCCTTATCGTCGCGTAATGAAGTCAAAACGCTAGTGAAAGAATGGCCATCCGATCGTGTACTGTCCTTAGGTGTCATTAGCGGTCGCAACATTTGGAAGACAAATCTACATGCCACGCTGGCATGGTTAGAGCCCATTCACAGGGAGCTGGGTGATCGCCTTTGGATTGCTCCATCGTGCTCACTGCTACACGTGCCGGTTGACTTAACACACGAACACAAACTTGATTCTGAAATATTATCTTGGCTGTCGTATGCAGTACAAAAATTAGACGAATTGAACACGTTAGCAATCGGGCTCAATAAAGGGCGTGTTGCCGTACAAGATCAGTTGGTCTCAAACTTTGCATCGGTAGATAAAAGACTCAAATCTAATCGCGTCAATAATCCAAGCGTAAAAGCAAGCGTACATAATATCCGCGAGTCAATGGGTAAAAGACAGAGCCCTTATCATGCTCGCTCCGCCTTACAGGCTGCAAAGCTCAAATTACCGGCATTTCCAACGACAACGATCGGATCTTTCCCTCAGACTTCGGCATTAAGGCTCGCACGCAGTCAGTTTAAAAGTGGCGAGATCGACCATACGGCCTACGTGCAGACTATGCAAAACGAAATAAGCTATTGCGTTGAGCAACAAGAGCAGCTTGGCTTTGACGTTTTTGTACATGGTGAAGCCGAGCGCAATGATATGGTCGAATATTTTGGCGAACAGCTTGACGGCTATGCCTTTAGCCAAAACGGCTGGGTGCAGTCTTACGGCTCTCGTTGTGTCAAACCTCCAATACTCTACGGTGATATCAGCAGACCTCGTGCGATGACAGTGCAATGGACAACGTTTGCTCAGTCGCTCACAAAAAAACCAATGAAAGGGATGTTGACAGGCCCGGTGACCATCCTAAACTGGTCTTTCGTGCGCGACGACCAACCTCGCTCTGTCTCTTGCTATCAACTGGCGCTCGCGATTCGCGAAGAGGTCCTCGACTTAGAAAAAGCTGGAGTTCAAATTATTCAGATTGATGAGGCTGCGCTAAGAGAAGGCTTACCTTTACGCAAGTCTGAGTGGCATGAGTACCTCAATTGGGCCGTAGAGTCTTTCCGTATCACCGCCAATGGCGTGGGTGATGAAACGCAAATACATACCCATATGTGTTACTCAGAGTTCAACGATATCATCGCCTCGATTGCCGATATGGATGCAGACGTCATTACGATTGAAACTTCTCGCTCTGACATGGAGTTGCTTGATGCCTTCGATCATTTTAACTATCCCAACGACATCGGCCCAGGCGTTTACGATATTCACTCACCCAATATTCCGACGCAGGAGCATATGGTTCAATTAATGCAACAAGCCGCTGGGCGTATTCCATCAGATAGGCTTTGGGTCAATCCAGATTGTGGCCTCAAAACACGTCAATGGTCAGAAGTTATTCCAGCGTTGAAGAATATGATCGCAGCAGCCAAAACGCTGCGTGCTCAAGTCACGAGCTAACTAACAATGATCAGGCTCGCGCGCTGCGCTCATCAAAAGCGCGTTTAGACTTTCGTTATTAGACAGCAGCTGTTTGTATTTAATCAGTCGCGAGATGTATTTGGTATGACCAGAACACTTAACCTAACACTAACAACTGCTTTTGGATCGCGACACTCTCAATTTCAGGAAGGCCGGCAGACTCTGACCATTGCGGCCAGTTCAGGATCGCACTGCGCACCTGATTGATCACAGTTTTCGCCGTGCCAATCTTAAAGCGGTCTGCTTCCTCTAGTAGATCTTGAACTTCAAAATTTTTAAATTTTCGATTCACTGACATGAGGTGCTGGTTGGTCCATTGTCCGTTGGGATTATGAGCGAATGTCACGTCATAGGCCGGAGCGAGCTCCCATGTCGCGCTGTTCTCGGGCAGCAAGAATGAGAAGTTTTTCGAGTGGTCGTCACAGTTTCGACCCATCACGTTGAATACCATTCGACGAAAAGCTTCTTCCATATCTTCGTAAGGCAGGTTGAGCTGCATCATCGTTGAAAAAAACTGAGAATACGCGTTGGTACCCTTCTTTTTATAGTCAATATGCGCCATCGCGCAGAGCGTCTGCATGTGATGACGGCTATTTTCTCCGGCTCGGTCAAACCGCCGAGTCATGAGGGTATTTCTAGCTTGATGATTCGCAAAAAGAATGACCCAAACATCCGTAAAAAGCTCTGGGGCGGCGCTTTGTGGTCACCAAGCTCCTTTGCAGGAAGCTGTGGCGGTGCGTCAATTTCCGTTATTTACAAGTATATTGAACAACAGCAAACGCCAAACTAAATCAAAGGCTAAACAAAGGAAGGCTTCGCCTTCCGCGCTTACATCCCCGCCCTGAA
>JABMMM010000063.1 GCA_013205565.1 Alcaligenaceae bacterium
ACCTGGCAGCATGTCAGGTAAAGCTGTGGATATTTATCAAGAGGGTGTGCGCATCCCTCCCTTGAAAATTATCGAGGCAGGCAAAACCAATGAAGCGGTGCTTGAACTGCTCTTGGCCAACATGCGTGTACCCGAAGAGCGCTTGGGCGACTTCAATGCCAGTCTCGCAGCTTGCCGCGTCGCTGAAAAACGTATTCATGAAATTTGTGATCGCTATGGAGTTGACACGTTACTTGAAGCAAGCCGTCTGGATCTTGATCGCGCCGAGGTGCGCATGCGTCAGTCAATTGCAGCGCTGCCAGATGGCACCTATCACTATGAAGATTATCTTGAAACCTTCATGGGTGGAAAATTTGAGCCCCTGCTCTTACCGATCGCGCTCACCATCAAAGGCGATCAGATGATCGCCGACTTTACCGGTGCCTCGCCCCAGGTCCCCTTCCCTGTGAACTCGACAGCGGCTGTGTCAAGTTCGGGGGTCTTTATCACCATGAAGTCTGTGTTTGATCCTGATGCACCACTCAATCAGGGATCGTTTCGTCCAATCGAAATCATTGCTCCGGCCGGTTCCATCGTGAACGTACAACGCCCAGGACCAGCAGGCTCGCACGGCGAGATCCGAAAACGAGTCATCGCCGTAATGGTAGGTGCACTCGCGCAGATCGCGCCAGAAAAAATTGCTGGAGACCTGTGCCGTACCTCTTTTCATAATTTGCTGGGCGGTTTTAATACCCGCAACGGTAAAGAGTGGGTGCATTACGAATGGTCTTCAGGCGGCAACGGCGCTTTTCTTGAAAGCGATGGCCCAAGTGCCATGGCCCCTATTGATTGGGGTGATCTAGTCACTGTGCAATCAACCGAAGTGATTGAAAGTCGCTTACCGCTTATGGTCACAAGTTCAAGGTTGGCGACAGACTCGGGTGGCGCAGGACTCACGCGCGGGGGCTTGGCCATGATCCGAAAACTTAAGGTCATGGCACCCAAAGGCACCTATTCATTGCTCTCTGACGGCGCCATCGTGCCCGCCTTCGGAGTGCTTGGGGGCCGCTCAGGGCAGCCCGTAGGCGCGTGGATCGAACATGAAAACGGCGAGCTCGAACAATTTGATAGCCCCGGAAAGGTCGCCGGCTTTGAAATTAAAGAAGGAGGAAGCGTGGTTGTTCGTTCAGCGGGAGGTGGTGGCTATGGCGACCCAATTCTGCGTGACCCGGAGTTGGTACGCAAAGACGCGTTCGAAGGCATGATCTCGGCGGCAGCCGCAAAAAATATTTACGGTGTTGTACTTGACGCAAACGGGCAAATCAATACGGCCGATACCCAGGCGGCTCGCACCCAGCTTGCAGGAGCTCTCATCATGCTGCAGGCGGTTACCACAGAATCCTCGTATGAGAACGGAGCAGTCAGTCGTCGGAGGGTTTGCTTGCTACACCCAACAGATGCGAAAAAAATTGGTGTCGCTCACGATGATCTTGCTGAAATTGACAGTCGAAGCGCAGCACCTTTGCGGGCTTGGGTTCGACTCGATGCAACTATCACACCCGGAACCTTACCTATTGATGCACATGGTTTGCAGATGCTCGGAATGCAATACGGTCAAGCGCTTGAAGTAAGAAAGTTACAACAGTTTGATTAGGCCGTTTCGTTGAAGACAAAGCGCTTGAAGGGGCACGCTGTCTAAAACACTAACGGCCTAGATAAGACAGGAGAACGGCGGGGTTATCGATCAAACCCGCCGCGGGCCCTGAAAAGGCGATCGCGCCATTCTCAAGAATATGAGCAGACTGGGCAACCGCTGCGGCCACGCCGATATTTTGCTCAACCAGTAAGATCGTCAAACCACGTTTGTTTAACGCCAAGATGGTGTCAACCATATCGCCAACTATATTGGGAGCAAGGCCCGCCGAAGGTTCGTCCATCAACAGGCAACGCGGCCGTGCCATCAACGCACGCCCAATCGCCACCATTTGCTGCTCGCCACCACTCAAGGCACCGGCAAGCTGCGTGCGACGGATCGCAAGCTTTGGAAACAAATCATAGACTGACTCAAGGTCAACTTTAATGTCGGCCCAATCTTTGCGTGTCGCAGCACCGAGCTCTACATTATCTTTCACCGACATACTCGGCCAGACCTCGCGCCCCTGAGGCACGAGCGAGATACCGCGCTTGACGAGTTGATTGGTCGACAGGCCAACGCACTCGGCATCTTCAAACTGAATTGATCCAGACTTTGCCTGAACTACTCCAATCAAAGTGTTCAGAATCGTCGTCTTGCCCGAGCCATTACCACCAAGCAAGGCGACAATCGACCCGGTTTGCACCTCGAACGAAACATCACGTAACACTTCAGTGATCCCGTAAGATACTCTCAGATGACTAATGGCGAGCACGGAGTTCTTTTCCTAAATAGGCTTCGATCACGCTAGGATCATTACGAACCATCTGCGGCGCACCATCAGCGATACAAGAACCTGAGCTTAAAACGGTCACTTGATCGCACACTTCCATCACAAGTCGAATTACGTGTTCAATCAAAATTAACGTCACGCCTTTTTCATCGCGTATACGACGCAGCAAGGTATCAAGTTCAATTAAGCGAGTCGCACTTAAGCCAACTGCTGGCTCGTCTAGAAGAACGACTTTGGGTTCACCGATTAACGTGCGTGCAATCTCTAGTACACGTTGTTGACCAAACGATAATTCGGTAGCCGTACGCTCTGCAAACTGTGTCATCCCGACAAACTCTAAGGCACGCCAGGCCTGCTCTTCCATTTGCTCCTCTTCAACTTGGCGCAATTTAAGATTAAAGCCTGCTGTTAAAAAACCACCTCGTGTTCGTCGATGCAATCCGGTCATTAAATTTTCAAGAACCGTCATGCCTCGAAACAACTGCGAGGTTTGAAA
>JABMMM010000064.1 GCA_013205565.1 Alcaligenaceae bacterium
ATTTTGGGTACGTAAAAAATTTACACGCAAGGGCCCCATAGCGTTTTTTGACATCAACGCAAGCGTTTCGGGTTTTAGAAGTTGCTGACCATTCCCGCGCCCTTGGTTCAAGATCATGCGCGAAAAGCGCAGATAGTCTTCCGCAGTTGAATACATACCGCCACCACCGGGATCAAACTCGGTCTCTTGCGGCACTTCAAAAGGGGTTGTATTTAACGCGCCCGTGACGGGGTCGCGTTGATGCACTGTCGCTAAGCGCGCACGCATGCTAGTCGAGATTCTAAAGCCGGTACTACTCATGCCAAGTGGCCCGGTAATATTTTTTTGCAGGTATTCACCTAAGCGCATGCCGCTCGCTGCTGCCACTAACTGACCAGCCCAGTCGATGTTGATGCCGTACTCCCAACGAGTGCCCGGTTCAAAAGTCAACGGCACTGAGAGCGCAATCTTTTTACCTGAACCGGCGCGTGGCAGATTCATTGTCTTCAAATAGCGTGCTGAATCAGCATTCC
This sequence comes from Alcaligenaceae bacterium, assembly GCA_013205565.1. Lineage (GTDB taxonomy): Bacteria > Pseudomonadota > Gammaproteobacteria > Burkholderiales > Burkholderiaceae_B > Zwartia. Next base: position 513 of record JABMMM010000064.1, read on the forward strand.
AGATGTCAGACGTAAACCCCGCTGTGTGCGTCAGCAACTGACGCAAGGTAATCTGAGTCTTTGGCGCGCGCAGAAGAGGTTTGCCGGCAGCATCCCAGCCGGTCAGCAGTTTGACTTCTGACAGTTCTGGCAAGATCTTGGCGGCAGGTTCGTCGAGCGTTAATTTACCTTGCTCAACTAATTGCATGGCGGCCGCGCCAACAATGGGCTTCGTCATCGAAGCTAACCAAAACACAGTGTCTGGAGTCATCGCGACGCCTTGCCCAAGTGCGCGCTCGCCAAACGCCCCCTCATACAGGGTGTCGTTACCAGAGCTAACTGATGCGACGACCCCCGGGATGTGCCCTGCTTGTATGGCGTTTAGCAGCACAGTGTCTGCAGTTTGCTTGAGCTTTGAAGTGTTCAGGGTGTTGGTCATCGTAAAAAACGCAAGAAAAAAGGGCTAAACGGCGGGGGTTAAGCGCTGTGCACTAGGATGACTTGCCTAAACACGCGACTATTACTTTTGTTATACCCGATTGCTGCGCTCAGGGCGAGTTACACAAGACGTATAAAATCAAGCGCTATGAGAAACTCCACTAGACGCTCGACCGAATTTCAGCTCGACCCTAATAAGCCAGTCGTTAAACGACAGCTAGGCGATTGGCACGTCATCCGCGACTTGTTGCCTTACCTGCTCGCGTATCGCTACCGGGTGGTATTGGCCATTTCCTGTTTGCTGGCTGCAAAGTTTGCCAACCTTGGCATTCCGATTTTGCTCAAAACGCTGATTGATGATCTGGATGCCCCTCAAAGCGTGTCAAAGGCTTTGCTGATTGTGCCGCTTGGCTTGATTCTTGGGTACGGTTTACTGAGGTTTTCGGCCTCGCTATTCACCGAGCTCAGAGAGTTATTGTTTTCGCGTGTCACGCAGCATGCAGTCAGACAAATCGCGCTTGAAGTGTTTCAGCATCTGCATGCCCTGTCATTACGGTTTCATCTTTCGCGTCAAACGGGCGGGGTCAGTCGCGACATCGAACGCGGCACCCGCGCGATTCAATCACTCGTGTCTTATTCCCTTTATAGCATCGTTCCGACGTTGATCGAGTTCTTGTTGGTACTTGGCTATTTTGCTTACAGCTACAACATCTGGTTCGCAGCCATCACGTTAGCCGCGTTGATCATCTATATCGCGTTCACGATCGTTGTGACCGAGTGGCGTACGCACTTGCGGCGCACCATGAACGATATGGATTCGCGTGCGAATCAAAAAGCGATCGATTCTTTATTGAACTTTGAAACCGTTAAATATTTTGGTAATGAATCGTTCGAGGCCAGACGCTACGATGAAAATCTGGTGCGCTATCAGGCGGCGGCGATCAAATCACAAAAGTCGTTGTCGCTGCTTAACGTTGGACAGCAGTTCATCATTGGCGTGGGGTTGGTATTAATTCTTTGGCGCTCAACCGTGGGCGTGGCCAACGGTTCGATGACGCTAGGCGATTTGGTGTTGGTCAACACTCTGATGATTCAGCTCTATATCCCTTTAAATTTTTTAGGCGTGATTTACCGAGAAATCAAACAATCGCTGACCGATCTGGATCGCATGTTTACTTTACTCATGGCGGATCGCGAAATCGCTGACGATCCCGGTGCGGCGAGTCTGGTTGTTGCAGACCTCACGCAAGGGCCAGAGGTGCGCTTTGAACACGTGAAGTTCCATTACGAGTCAAACCGTACTATTTTGCACGACTTAAGCTTCACGATCCCGGCCGGGACAGTGACGGCGGTGGTTGGGCGTAGTGGCGCGGGCAAAAGCACTCTTGCGCGTTTGTTGTTTCGTTTTTATGACGTGCAGGCCGGTGCGATCTTAATCGATGGACAAGATATTAGACGCGTGCAGCAAGCGAGCCTGCGTCAGGCGATTGGCATCGTGCCGCAAGATACGGTGCTGTTTAACGACACCATCGCCTACAACATTGCCTACGGTCGTCCCGGCGCGTCAGAAGCGGATATTCAAAGTGCGGCGCGTGCTGCGCAAATGGATCAGTTCATTGCGCACTTGCCTGAGGGTTATGACACGCAAGTCGGCGAGCGAGGCTTGAAGTTATCTGGCGGAGAAAAACAAAGGGTCGCGATCGCACGAACCTTGCTTAAAAAACCGGCGATGTTGATTTTTGATGAGGCGACTTCGGCATTAGATTCAAAAACTGAACGCGCCCTGCAAGAGGAATTGACAGGGTTGGCGCGCAATCATACGACTTTGATTATTGCGCACAGGCTCTCAACGATTGTGCACGCGGATCAAATTCTGGTGATGGATCAGGGGCGTATCGTCGAGCGAGGCAGCCATACAGAGTTAATCGCTCTGCAAGGTGCTTACGCGCAAATGTGGGATATGCAGAAGCGCCAGGCCGATGAGGCTTGAGTCACTAGCGGATCTCAAAACCCATTGAACGCAGGGTTTGCATCAGGGTATGCCTGCCACCCATCGCTTCGGGGCCACGAACGCGGTTTAACGTATGCAGATCCCAAGGGCCGAGGGGCGTCATTTTTTGTTCTGCATAGAACGTGTCCATAGTCGCGTTGTATGTTTCTACGCCTTCTTTGTAGGCTTCAGGCTGGTACGTCTCTTTATGCAGAATCGCCGACTGCGGCAGGCGTGGCTTCACGGCGGTCGTCAATGAGGGTTCGGCGTAGCCAATACACATGCCAAAAGTCGCAAAGCTCATCGGTGGCAGATTAAGTTCTTTTGCAGCTGCGACGGGGTCGTTGCGAATCGCACCGATATAAACCATGCCCAAATTCATCGATTCAGCAGCGACCGCCGCATTTTGCGCAGCGAGTGCTGAATCGATTGCGCCAACCAAGAGCATCTCAAGGTAGTTCAGGCTTTCGTGAGGCTTTTGCCGGTCAAGGCCCAAGGCTTTGAGGCGCGCCAAATCAGTGACCCAAACTAGAAAGAGCGGACAGGTACGAATGAACTCTTGATTATTGGCGATCTTGGCTAAACGATCTTTGCGCCCAGGGTCGGTAACAGCGATGACGCTCCAGGTTTGCATATTCGATGACGTTGAGGCGGATTGTGCGGCTGCAACAAGAAGCTCGGCTGTGTTGGAGGCAACCGGTTGCGACGTATAGGCGCGAACCGAGCGATGCTGCAGCATGGTTTCTATCGTGGGATTCAGCGCGTCAAGTACGTCTGGTGTGTGGCCGTAGCGCGCGAGAAGCGAAGCTGAGAGCTCTTTAGCTATTGTTGTCATGGTTTGCCCGTAGGACCCTTGTAATTGCTAAAAAATAGCATTCTATTTTATTTGAGTCGTGTTAGATTGATTCAACACAATAGCAAGACTGACATAGTCCTTCATACCGACAGGCGAAATGTCAGGGATTTTGACCTTTAGCCTGTCGCTGGTGGATCGTCGTTTGACGACCAATTTTGACCTAGGAGACCGCTCGATGATGCAGGTTCAATTGACAGTAAACGGTGCAGCCGTCACGCTGACTGCGGCACCAAACACGTTGTTGGTGCAGGCACTGCGCGAACACCTTAATCTGACGGGTACTCACGTCGGTTGCGACACTGCCCAGTGCGGCGCCTGTACCGTGATCATGGATGGACACGCGATTAAGTCCTGTAACGTGTTGCTCGCCCAAGTTGAGGGCGCACAGATTTCTACCATTGAGGGGCTGGCTCAGGCCGATGGCACCATGCACCCCATGCAAGCGGCCTTTAAAGAGTGCCATGGCCTGCAGTGCGGCTATTGCACGCCAGGAATGGTGATGAATGCGGTCGATATTTGCCGGCATCATCCGAACCCGACCGAGCAGCAAATTCGAGAAAAACTCGAGGGCAACATCTGCCGCTGCACGGGATATCAAAACATTGTCAGGGCGGTGCAGCAAGGTGCTGCCGCCATGAAAGCTTAAGGAGACCACCATGGGTGCAAATGAATTCGCAAAGCTTCCTTACATCGGGGAGTCAGTTTTACGTAAAGAAGACTATCGATTTTTAACAGGTGCCGGTCAATATACCGATGACATCACGCTCACGCGTATGACGCATGCGGTATTTGTCCGTTCGCCGCACGCGCACGCCAACATCAAAAGCGTCAATACGGCAGCCGCCAAGGCTGCTCCAGGCGTGATTGGCGTGCTTGAAGGTAAAGATGTCGCGAACGATAAGCTCAACGGTTTGCCTTGCGGCTGGTTGATCACCAGTACCGATGGTCAGCCCATGAAAGAGCCACCACATCCCGTGCTAGCGTTAGACAAAGTACGCTATGTGGGCGACCACGTCGTGATGGTAGTGGCCGAAACCCTCGAGCAGGCAAAAAATGCGGCCGAACTTGTTGAGGTTGATTACGATCCTTTGCCGGCGGCGGTGGATGTGCGTGACGCGAAGGGCGGGCCCACGCTGCACGACGCTGCGCCCGATAACCAATGCTACAAGTGGGCAATCGGCGACAAGGGTTTGGTGGATGAGGCCTTCACTAAAGCCGCACACATTACCAAGCTAGATTTAATCAACAATCGCCTAGTGCCCAATGCCATGGAGCCGCGCGCTGCGATTGGCTCGTACAGCCGTGCCAACGACGACTACACCCTGTACGTCTCGAATCAAAATCCTCACGTTGAGCGGTTGTTAATGACTGCATTTGTGATGGGCTTGCCCGAGCATAAAGTGCGCGTCATCGCGCCCGATGTGGGCGGCGGGTTCGGGTCAAAGATTTATTTGTATGCAGAAGATGTTTGCCTGACCTGGGCCTCTAAAAAGCTCAATCGCAACATTAAGTGGGTCTGTGAGCGTGGCGAAGCCTTTTTATCTGACGCGCACGGTAGGGATCACTCTAGTCATGCCGAGTTGGCACTTGATAAAGACGGAAAATTCTTAGCCCTGCGGGTACACACAGACGCTAACCTCGGCGCGTACCTGTCGACCTTTTCAACCTGTGTGCCGACGATTTTGTATGCGACCTTGTTGGCGGGGCAATACACTACGCCGCTCGTGTACGTAGAGGTCGAGGCCTGGTTTACGAACACCGCGCCGGTGGACGCCTATCGGGGTGCGGGCCGCCCTGAGGCGACCTATCTGCTTGAGCGGATAGTGAGTCGCGCCGCTTTCGAGCTTGGTCTGCCTCAAGATGAGATACGTCGTCGCAACTTCATCACACAGTTTCCGTACCAGACGCCGGTCGCTTTGCAATACGATATCGGTGACTATGTTGCCTGCATGGATGCATCCCAAAAGCTAGCCGATGTGGCGGGCTTTCAGGCGCGGCAAGCCACCAGTCAAGCTCAGGGAAAACTTCGCGGTATTGGCTATTCAAGTTATATCGAAGCGTGTGGTTTAGCGCCAAGTAACATCGCTGGCGCGTTAGGCGCGCGTGCGGGATTGTTTGAATGCGGCGAAGTCCGCGTGCACCCAACCGGCAGCGTAACGGTCTTTACCGGCTCGCATAGCCATGGTCAGGGTCACGAAACGACCTTCGCGCAAGTCGTGGCCTCGCGGTTGGGGATCGCTGTAGATGCGGTGGATATCGTGCACGGCGATACGGGTCGCGTGCCCTTCGGCATGGGCACCTATGGTTCGCGTTCCATTTCGGTTGGCGGTGCTGCCATCATGAAGGCGCTAGACAAAATCGAAGCGAAAGCTAAGAAGATTGCTGCGCACTTAATGGAAGCCTCTGATACCGATATCGATTTTGCAAATGGTGAGTTCACTGTGCGCGGGACTGATAAAAAAATCCCCTTTGGCACCGTGGCACTGACCGCCTATGTGCCGCACAACTATCCGCTTGAAACGCTTGAGCCCGGCTTGAACGAAACGGCGTTTTACGATCCCACAAACTTTACGTTTCCATCGGGAACTTACATCGCCGAAGTCGAGATCGATCCCGAGACAGGCACCGTGCGTTTAGATCGCTTTACGGCAGTCGACGACTTTGGCACCATCATTAATCCCATGATTGTCGAAGGGCAAGTTCATGGCGGTCTGGTGCAAGGGATTGGACAGGCGTTAATTGAAAACTGCGTTTACGATCGCGAGACGGGACAACTATTAACGGGCTCGTATATGGATTACGCGATGCCGCGCGCCGATGATTTCCCGCAGTTCAATATCGGACATGTCTGCACACCGTGTACCCATAATCCTTTGGGGACAAAAGGTTGCGGCGAGGCGGGTGCGATTGGTTCGCCACCAGCGGTGATGAACGCAGTACTAGACGCTTTGGCTCCCCTGGGCGTAAAAGATTTGGATATGCCTGCGACACCCCATCGTGTCTGGCAGGCCATTCAAGCCGCGAAAGTATAAAGAGAGGAACAAGACATGTACGCATTCACATACGAACGACCCACATCGCTGGCCGAGGCCACTAAGCTCGTGCACGCAGGTGGTCAGGCTTTGGCCGGAGGTCAAACGATGCTAGCTTCGATGAAGCAGCGACTCATGCAGCCCGACACCTTGGTGGACTTAGGGCGCGTCAGCGAATTAAGCGGTGTACGCAAAGACGGTGAGCAACTCGTCATTGGCGCCATGACAAAGCATTGCGACGTTGAACAAAACGCGTTAGTCAAACAATATCTTCCTGCGCTTGCTGCGTTGGCCGGTGGAATCGGAGACCGACAAGTCCGTGCAATGGGCACGTTGGGTGGCTCGGTGGCCAATAATGATCCGGCGGCTTGCTACCCGAGCGCGGCACTCGCACTTGGCGCGACTATTCACACCACCACCCGAAAAATTGCAGCGGATGATTTCTTTTTCGCAATGTATGCGACTGCGTTGCAAGCCGGCGAACTCATCACTGCGGTGAGTTTTCCGATCCCCAAGCGCGCTGCGTACGCCAAGTTTAAGCAAGGCGCTTCTAGGTTTGCGATGGTGGGTGTGTTTGTCGCCGACACTGTGCAAGGTCCGCGAGTTGCGGTCACGGGTGCAGCAAACGGGGTATTTCGTCATGCCGGTTTAGAGGCTGCTTTGGCTAAAAAATTCGCGCCAGAGGTCGTCGCGCAAGTTTCGATCGACGCGAGCGAACTGAACAGCGACATCCATGCCTCGGCCGAATATCGCGCCCAGTTGATTAAGGTTCAAACACGCCGCGCCGTTCAAGAGGCACTTGCTTAATCGTACGAGTCGCAAAGGCTCTGTACGCGAGGCGAGTGACCTGATTGTCAGGTTGAGCTTTTGGGAATAAACATGACGGGCACGCATGGCGTTGAGTCAATTGACGCGTTGATTGAAGCACTTGCGGCAGTAGGTTATCAGGCTGAGCGGCGTTTGGCGACCGCCGTGTTTTTAAGCTTGCACTTACGGCGGCCTTTGTTGCTTGAGGGTGAGCCCGGCGTAGGTAAAACCGAGTTAGCCAAGGCGCTTGCAAAAGTGTTAAGTCGCCCGCTTGTGCGCTTGCAATGCTATGACGGGATGGAGCAACGCGAGGCCCTATACGAGTGGAATCATGCGGCGCAGTTGATGCATATGCGTGCTCAGCAAGATCGCACACAGCCCGAGCAACTTGAGCAAGAGATTTATCAAGAGAAATACTTAATCCGACGGCCTTTGTTGCAGGCGCTCAATGCCCCTGAACCGGGAGCCGTGTTGTTGATCGACGAAGTCGACCGCGCCGACGCCCCCTTTGAGGCTTTTTTGCTCGAGTATTTGGGCGAGTTTCAAGTCAGTATTCCAGAGTTCGGGACGATTACCGCAGCGTATCCACCGGTGACGATTTTGACCTCTAACCGTACGCGCGATTTAAACGACGCGGTCAAGCGTCGTTGCTTATATCAGTGGTTAGACTATCCCGATCGCGAGCGCGAGCTTTCGATCGTGCGCGCACAGGTACCACTGGCTGGTGAGGCGTTGGCCGAGCAGGTGGCGACTTTTGTTCAACGGTTGCGCAGCGCACCTTTTATCAGTGCGTTTAGCCGTAGCCCGGGTATTGCCGAAAGCGTCGAGTGGGCCAAAGCACTAGTGGCACTGAATACGTTGCAGCTTGATCCAGAGGTTGTGCAGAATACTGTGGGGGTTTTATTCAAGCAGCGCGAAGATATCGCGGCCTTAGAGCCCTTGCTAGAGGCCTTACTGCAACCCGCGCCTGTTGTTGGAACAGCGTGATAAAAAATGGCTGAGACAGAGTTCATGTCATTTGGTTTGTCATGCTGCTAGGTGATGCGCGTAGCGGCAAGATGGCCGAAAATATCATCGGATTTGGTCGAACTTTACGGCGTGCGGGCCTACCAATGGACAGTGCGCGAATCAGCCTGGGCTTGCAATCCGCTCTTTTGGTTGGATTTGAGCAAAAAGAGGATTTTCGTTCGGCGTTACGCGCGACGCTCGTTTGTCGAGCGCAAGACCAAGAGGTCTTTGAGCAATTGTTCGACGCGTATTTTCGTAACCCTGAGTTGACGCAACAGTTGTTGGCCCAAATGTTGCCAAAGACCACAGAGGCCACACCCAAGCCCAAACGTCGCGCCCGCGCGCAAGAGGCGCTTGCCGCAGTCCGTGCGGCAGTTAAGCAAACGCCTCGTGAAGATGAAAAAATACAGTTTGATGCGGCGCTCTCAGCAAGTGATCGTTTGCGTCTGCGTCACGCTGACTTTGAAAGTTTGAGCGCGAGTGAGTTTCGGTTGGTCGAGCAGTTAGCGCGCGAGCTAACCTTGCCTTGGCCACAAATCAGCGCGCGACGTTTGCGCAGCGCCGCGAAGGGTGTTCGTCTGGACTGGAGACGCGCGCGCAGCGAGTCAATGCGCCACGATGGCGAGCTACTGAAACTACCTTACTTGTCGCGTCGACGTGAGTCTTTGCCTGTTTTGATATTGATCGATGTGTCTGGTTCGATGGAACGCTATGCCCGGTTGATGCTAGCCTTTTTGCATCAAAGTACGAAGCGTGTGCCGCGAGCAATATTTGCGTTTGGTAACCACTTGACCGATTTAAATTCAGTTTTTCGGCTGTCCGATACCGACAAAATGCTAGAGGGTGCGAACCGTCTGATCAGCGACTTTGCGGGCGGAACGCAAATGGGGGCGTCACTCGCAGAACTGCGCAGCACCCAGCAACGTCAGCTTGTCGGCTTACGTACGGTCGTGTTGCTCATTAGCGATGGCCTGGATACTGGGCGCCCCGAGCAGTTAGAGGCCGAATTGGGTTGGTTGAAACGCAATTGCCGCAGTCTGTTATGGTTAAACCCCTTGTTGCGTTTCGATGAGTATGAGCCGCGGGCTAGTGGTGCGCAGGTGCTGCAAAAAAAAGCGGATGGTATGTTGGCGATTCATAATTTAGAACACCTCGAGGACTTGGCGCGCGGCATGGCCAGCATCCTCAGACAGTAGTTATTTTTGAAAGAGAAAATGATGGATATGCAGGGAAGTCGTCAGTTAAGTGTGTCGCAACAGCAGGCGTGGGATTCGCTCAACGACCCAGAGATTTTAAAGGCCTGCATCCCGGGCTGCGAAAAATTCGACCTGACGGCAGAAAACGAATACGCTGTGATGGTTGCTATCAAGATCGGGCCGGTCTCGGCGAAATTCAATGGCAAAGTCAAGTTGGCCGATATTCAGGCGCCGGTCTCGTACGCCTTGCAGTTTGAAGCGCAAGGAGGTGTCGCCGGCTTTGGACAAGGTGAATCAAACGTTAACTTACTTCCTACTGAAAGTGGTTGTGAGCTGCGTTACACCGTGCACTCAAAGGTAGGTGGCAAAATTGCTCAGCTTGGGCAGCGCCTGATCGATGGTGTGGCCAAGTCTCTGGCCGAAGATTTCTTTAAACGCTTTGAGCTGGCCTTACAGGCTAAATATCCGGCAACCAGCAACACGACGGATTTGGAAGAGCAGGCCTCCAGCCCGCAAGCCAAAGAGACCGCTGCACTGACTCGCAACTCGGTCGCCTCTGCGCTTTCCCGCTGGGCTTGGCCGCTATTCGGTGTCCTTGCGGTGGGATTGCTTGCTTGGTATGTTCAGCGTTAGCAACGTCAGACAAAGCCGGTTTGACTACAAGAGAGCCAGGCAATACAGTAGGCTATCACTACCAAAAAATAAACAATTAAGGGGACAAAGCAATGGCTCAGACTAAAGTCGGACGGTTTATGGTTGAACGCGTGCTCGAACTCGAGCGCCCCTATGCCCCGGCACGTGACTTCTTTCCGGACTTGACGCAAGACATGCTAACGACTTGCTTGCGCGAACTGCCAGGCGGCCAGCTGAATGACGATGGCCGGCTTCAAATGAGCTTTCATTCCTTTGTTGTGAAAACAGGTCGTTTCACGATTTTGGTGGATTCTTGTTGCGGCAACAATAAAGTACGTCCATTACGCCCGGCGTTTCATCAAATGAATACCGATTTTTTGGGGGCGCTTGCAAAAGCCAACGTCAAACCCGAAGAGGTCGATTACGTCATGTGCACGCATTTGCACTGGGATCATGTCGGCTGGAACACTCGTCTGGTCGATGGCGTGTGGAAACCGACCTTTCCAAATGCAAAGTACCTCATGTCAAAAACTGAATTTGCGCACGCTGAGTCAATGTACCGAAGCGGTAAAAAAGATACGCATACACAAGCGTTTGAAGACAGTATCGATCCAATTGTGCGTGCTAAACAAGCGGTGTTGGTTGACGACGGTCATGAGGTGGATAAAGGCCTTTGGATTGAGTCTTGCCCAGGGCACACCCCCGGCAATATTGTGATTAATCTTGAATCCGAAGGGCAGCGAGGTGTGTTGACCGGTGATGTGATTCATCATCAGATCCAGTTACGCTATCCAGAAATGTCAACCACGGCTGACGACAATCAGGATTTCGCACGTATTTCTCGTACAGCCTTGATTGAAAAGCATGCAGAAACGGGTCATTTGATTTTTCCAGCCCATTTTCCAGCGCCTACGATTGGTCGTATTGAGCCCAATGCAGCGGGTGGCTTTCGCTACGACACCGATGCGCGTTGAAGCTTCACGTCGTAGTCGCGCGATTTTTTTATTGGCTTTGCTCGTCATCATTTGGGGTGTGAACTGGGTCATTGCAAAAAAATCGCTCGAGTTTGTTTCGCCTATCTGGGTAACTGCCTTTCGGCTCGTGCCAGCCTGTCTGATATTTTTTGTTTTGTGTATCGCGACTAAACAACTGCGCATTCCGGTGCGCGCAGATATCCCGATTATTTTCAGTATTGGCTGGTTGCATATGGTTGGCTTTTCGATATTAGTCAGCGTAGGGTTGCTGTATTTGCCAGCCGGCAAATCGATTGTGTTGGCGTACACCACGCCGCTTTGGGTATTACCTGCTGCTTGGCTTTTTTTAAATGAGTCTTTTACGCCCCGTCGAATCCTTGGGTTGGTCATTGGCATGTCTGGCTTGGTGCTGATTTTGCAACCGAGCGCCATGGACTGGGGGGATCGAAATGTGTTGATTGGCCATGGCTTCGTGCTGCTTGGTGCGTTACTTTGGGCGATATCAATTGTCTATGGTCGCGCCCATAAGTGGGTGACACCGCTGTTTGCCTTATTACCCTGGCAGATGTTGGTGGGCAGTGTGACGCAGGTTCTTCTGGCGTTTGCGCTGGAAGGGATGCCGCACATCGACTGGTCGGTAGAAGTTGTTTTGTTAGTGGGTTTTGGTAGCCTGTTCGGAAACGGTATCGCCTATTGGCTCATGAATATCGTCAGCCGTGATTTGCCTGCGGCGGGGGTGTCGATGGGGTTGCTGGGCGTGCCGCTCATTGCTTTGCTTTGTTCGAGTCTGTTTCTGGGCGAGGTCTTAGGCCCCGCCTTGCTGACTGCGACCGTATTAATTATTGTTGGAATCGTTTTAGGAACCTTGCCCAAGTCAAAGCGTGCGACTTAACGAAGAGTGATTGTCAAAAGAAATGCGCCAGACCTAGCTGCCGCGGGTCGTCAAAAAAATAGGGAGCGACATGAAAAAAATTATAAAAGTAGTCAGTCAGTTTCAAACGCAGTTCAAGCGGCTGCGCCATTTGAGAAGGCCTTTGCCTTCGCTGGCCGTCTGGCTCATCGCCCTAGGCTTAAGCGTTAACACCTTGCAGGCCCTGGCTCAAACAGCGGTTCAGTTTCCAGATAAATCTATTCGGTTCGTTGTGCCGTTTCCGCCTGGCGGTGGAAATGATATTTTGGCAAGAGCGCTCGCACCCCTGCTGTCAGAAAGCCTTGGACAAAGCGTTGTTGTTGAAAACAAGGGTGGGGCCGGAGGTAATATTGGTGCAGAGTTTGTGGCGAGGTCTGCTGCGGATGGTTACACGATGTTGATTGCCGCGAATCAGATCACGATCAATCCTTGGTTGGATAACAAAGTTCCGTTTGATATTGAAAAAGATTTTGTCACTGTGGCGCAGATTGCTTCAGTGCCGATGGTGTTGGTGGTACATCCCTCGGTACCTGCTCAGAACTTAAAGGAATTTATCGCCTTGGTGAAGGCCAATCCCGGAAAATTTAATCACGCGACGCCCGGGGCAGGAACCCCGCAGCATATTGCCTTTGAACTGTTCAACTATTCTGCCGCGGTGCAGGTGACACATGTGCCTTACAAGGGCACGGGTCCTGCCATGGCGGATCTGGTGGGCGGTCAGGTGCAAAGCGCGATTGGCACAATGGCTTCGCTCGATGGGTTGGTCAAGGCGGGCAAACTGCGCGCACTGGCTGTGACGACGCTAACTCGGTCTGCGGCGATGCCCAATGTGCCAACCATTGCAGAGGCTGCCTTTCCTGGCTTTGACGCGCCCCTGTGGTATTCGATTCTCGCGCCAGCGAATACACCGAGCGCGGTAGTCGAGAAACTCTCGTCGGCGTTTGCACGTGCCTTAGCTGACCCAGCGACGCGCGAGCGTTTAACAGGCCAAGGCTTCGTGCCGACGTATTTGAATCCACAACAAATGGGTGAGATGCTAAAACGTGATTTGTTATTTTGGCAAAAAACCATCAAAGCGATGAATTTTAAAGTTGAGAAATAAGGTTCAGGTATGAGCAGCGTACCTAGCGTTAACATCAACCAGGCGCTTACTGGTATCAAGGTGCTTGATTTTACGCAAATCGGTGCGGGCCCTTTGATTGGCATGCAGCTCGGTGACATGGGCGCCGAGGTACTCAAGATTGAGTCGCCCGGTGGCGATATCGGCAGAAAACTCGGTCCGCCCTGGCAAGAGGGTGAGTCAGTCGTCTCGATGAGTTTCAATCGCAATAAGCGGTCGCTGTCGGTTGATTTGAAAAACCCTGAAGGCGTGGCGGTGATTAAGCGTCTGGCAGTGCAGGCAGATATCGTGCTTGAAAGCTTTCGGCCCGGTGTGATGGATAAGCTTGGCGTTGGTTTCGCGGTCTTGCAGAAACTTAATCGCGGTTTGATTTTTGGTTCTGTTTCGGCTTATGGACAGACGGGGCCTTGGCGCGATAAGGCTGGCGTCGATGGCATCGTGCAGGCGGTGTCTGGGCTGATGAGTAATATTGGAGATGCGAATTCGCCGCCGATGAAAGTGTTGGTGCCGGCAGTAGATATGGTGACCGGCTTTATTTCTACCTCGGCCGTGCTCGCGGCTTTGCGCGTGCGTGACGCGACGGGTGAAGGTCAGCACCTTGATTTTTCGTTATACAACAGCGCGGTCATGCTGCAGCTGTCGGCGGTCGCGTCTTACCTGTCGAGCGGTGAGTTGCCGCTGCGCACAGGCACGGCTGCGCCATACTCTGCGCCTAACGAAGCGTATCCAACCAAAGATGGCTGGATCATGCTTGCCGCTTATCACGACGATCGCTGGCTCGCGCTTTGTCAACTATTGAATAAACCCGAATTGGCGTCGCACCCTGATTTTTCAACAATCCCAAAGCGTGTTGCGAATCGCGACGGCTTGATGCAAGAGCTTAAAGCCCTGCTCGCGCATAAAACTTCGCTGGAATGGCAAGAGCTCTTCGAGGCGGCTGACATTATCTGTGGGCCAATTGCCGATTACGATATGGTCATGCAATCGCCGCAACTCGCCCATAACGGCGTGATCGTTGATACCTATAGTTCAGTTGCCGGTTTGGTGCGTATGCCGGGTTTTGCTGCGGGTGATCGCGAGGCGCAGTCGCGTGTGCGTTATGGCCCGCCGGCGTTGGGTGAGCATAGTTGTCAGCTTTTGCTTGAGTTTGGCTTTTCGCAGGCTGAGATAGCAGCCTTGTTGGCGTGTGGCGCGGTGATTCAGCGCACGTGAAAGACAGTGTTTGGCGCACTGTGTTGCGTTAATAATAAGATACCAAGGAGAAAAAATTGAAATTTAAATCTCTGAAGTTATTCGAAGAAAACGGACAGCGTGTGAGCCGAATGATCGAGCAGACGCTTGAAGATCTGGCACCTGGCGATATCGTGATTCAGTCGCAGTATGCAGCCGTGAACTACAAAGATGCACGTGCAGTGACCGGTGTCGGAAAGGTGCTTTCGACTTTGCCGGCAGTGCCGGGCGTTGAGGTGGCCGGCTTGGTAGTCGGATCCACAAATCCAGAGTTTAAGGTGGGTGCTGTTGTCACCGTACAAGGTGGACGTGAGTTCGGGATGCGGCGCGACGGTGCCTACAGCGAGTACGTGCGTGTGCCCGGTAGTTGGGCTGCGCATGTGCCTGAAGATACCGACCCTTTCGAGTCAGTGGCGATGGGCCTGGCGGCTTACACTTCGGCGCTGGCTGTGGACGAGTTGTTGTTGCGTGGCGTCAAGCCAGAGCATGGTCCGATTTTGGTAACCGGCGGAACCGGTGGTAGCTCATCCTTTGCGATCGATATGCTGGCAGGCCTGGGTTATCAAGTGGTGGCCAGTACCGGAAAAAAAGACACTGAAACGGCGTATTTAAAAATTATCGGTGCAGCCGAAGTGATTGGTCGGGATGAAATTGCCGGAGGGGATAAGTTTTTAGAAGAACAACGCTGGGCCGGTGTGATCGATGCGGTGGGTGGCAAACCCTTGGATGCCGCTCTGCGTTCAACTAAACAGCGCGGCGTGGTGTGCGCCTTTGGTAACGCCGCCGGCGAAAACTTTACGACTGCGATTTATCCGTTTATTTTGCGCGCAGTGTCGCTGATCGGAATCAACGGTAACCATCCTGTGCCCACGCGGGGCACAGTTTGGACGCGCATGCAAAAAGGCGGCGATTTGCGCCCGAGTCACATCCAGAAAATCGCTTATACGATTGCGTTCGATAGTTTAAAAACACATTGCGAAAAGCTGATTAGAGCTGGCGTGCGCGGGCGAGCGGTGGTGCAGTTTTAGTTGGGCGTAATTCCCGATTTAATCAGCAATGGTCCAAGGGTTTCAATTTCATTTTTCAAATGCGCGCGTAACTTGTCGGGTACGGCCATGTCTGGCGAGACCGCTGCCGTGCTGATGCTCTCAAGTTTTGTCTTCACGTCAGGGTCGACAACAGCGGCGGCCAATGCGGCAGAAAGCTTGGCGATGATGGGTTTTGGGGTGCCTTTTGGCGCATACAGGCCAAACCAAATGCTGATATCAAAGCCTTTGACGCCGACTTCACTTAAGGCAGGCAAATCTGGCAGCGCTGGCAACCGAGCAGTTCCCGCAACGGCATAGGCTTTGATGCGTCCGCCGCTAATGGCAGGGATGGTGCTTGTCGTTTGATCGCACATGATGTCGATTTGGCCGCCCATTAAATCGTTGATCGCCGGGGCTGCGCCCTTGTAAGGCACCAGAGTTAGTTTAACGCCTAGCGAATCCATGAACATCAAGCTGCAAAGGTGTGAGGCTGAACCGATGCCAGCGTGCCCCATGGAGATCTTCGCGCTGTTTTCTTTAAGGTAGGTCACAAATTCTTTAGCGTCTTTGGCTGGTAGATCTTTGCGCCCAGTGACGACCATTGGCCCGACGGTTGCTAAGCCGATTGGCTCGAAGTCGTTGATCGGGGAATAGGGAAGGTTTTTAATCATCAGCACATTCGTGGCATGGCTAATGTGAATCATCAATAAGGTGTAGCCGTCGGGCGCGGCGCGCGCGACTTTGGCTGTGCCGATGCTGCCGCCCGCACCCGAAGGGTTATCGACGACAATCGTTTGGCCCAATTGTTTTTGCATGGCCGAGGCAAACAGACGAGTGATGATGTCACCCGGGCCGCCCGCGGCATATGGCATCACCATCGTAATGTTGCGTGTCGGGTAGTCTTGACCCAAGCTTGGCGAGTTAAAAGCCAGCGTTGTTGCGCCTAGCGCGGCCACTAATAATATTTTTCGAGTGAAGAGCTTCATCATGGTGATCCAAACTTTTTAAAAATGGTGAACGTCAGGCTGCCGTGTCTGATTGACTAGCCCCGCAGCCCCTCTGGCACATAACTATCCCCGAGAATAGCTTTTATTGCGCAAGAAGTGAAGTTTGGCCATGCGCCTCTAGGGGTAAACGCCGTGCTTTGCCACGCGCAAGGTGTGTGGCGACGTTGACGGGTGAAAGCCCCACCCCTACTATATGGCAACCCCCTTTTGTGATGATATTGCCATGCCGATCTCGATGCTTGAGTCTTCAATCTTTAAAGACATGTTTGGTACCGCCGCGATGCGCGCGGTCTTTGACGACGCTGCGACGGTATACCGCTACACCGAAACTGAAATTGCCCTGGCTAAAGTACAAGGCAAACTTGGTGTGATCCCGGCGCGGTCGGCTGAAGTGATTGCGCAACTGGCAGATTCGACCAAACTTGACATGGTTGAGCTCAAACGTGAGACCGAGATCGTGGGATACCCAATTTTGCCGCTGGTGCATCAGCTAGCAAAAATGTGTGGTCCCGACGGTGAATATTTGCATTGGGGTGCGACCACTCAAGACATTATGGATACAGCCACCGTCTTGCAAGTCCGTGCGGCCCTGCAAATCATTGAAACCGATCTGAACGAGCTCGATCAAATCCTCGATGCCTTAGCTGCGCAATACCGCGATGCGCCGATGGCGGGACGCACGCATCTGCAACACGCCTTGCCGATTACGTTTGGCTATAAGGTTGCGGTTTGGCTGCTGATGGTCAGACGCCATCGCGAAAGACTCGTACAACTTAAGCCTCGCGTGCTGGTCGGTCAGTTTGGCGGCGCGGCGGGTACGCTCGCTTCGTTGGGCACTCAAGGGCTTGCCGTGCATGCTGCATTAATGAAAGAGTTAGCACTTGAAGCGGCCCCCGTGACCTGGCACGTGGCGCGTGACGGCTTGACTGAGGCGATTCAATTTTTGGCGCTTGTGACGGGGTCTTTAGGAAAAATCGCGCTCGATATTATGCTGATGATGACCAACGAACTCGGCGAGGCGTTCGAGCCTTTTGTCAAAGGCCGCGGAGCCTCGAGCACGATGCCGCAAAAACGTAATCCGATTTCGTGTGAGCTGATGCTAAGTGCTTCAAAGGCTGTGCGCCAGCACGCGGGCTTGGCGCTTGACGCCATGGTGCAAGACTTTGAGCGCGCGACGGGCCCTTGGCATATTGAATGGGCGGCCATCCCCGAATCCTTTATTCTGACTGCGGGTGCCCTGCATCAAGCCAAGTTTATGTTGAGTGGTCTAGAAGTCGACACCGCCCGTATGCTTAAAAATCTTGACTTGTCTGGCGGCCTGATCGTAGCCGAAGCCGTGATGATGGGTTTAGCACCGCATATCGGGCGCCAGACCGCCCACGACGTGGTCTATGACGCCTGTCGCGTCGCCTCAACCAAAGGGCTCAAGCTTGCCGAGGTGCTCTACACAGACACAAAAATCACAAGCAAACTAGATCGAGCAACCATCGATCGCCTGTGCGACCCTGCCAACTACTTGGGTGCTGCACCCGAGATGGTTGATCGTATGCGGGCGTGGTCGACGCTCGAAGTGGCGCAACCTCGCGTTTAAGAAATGGCTGTCTAAATTTGACAAAATTAAAAACTAAGGAGATTTTATGGGAACCGTTTCACCAATCATGATGAGTACGTCAGCAAAAATTCCACCTGGGCCGCTTAAAGATCGGGTCAGTGCTGGCGAATGGCAGACGCGGGTTGAGCTGGCTGCGTGTTATCGGCTGGTGGCGCTGTATGGCATGACTGACATGATCGCGAATCATATTTCGGCGATGGTGCCTGACGAGCCACAGCACTATTTGATTAATCCCTATGGTTTGCTTTACACAGAGATCACCGCCTCAAGCTTGATCAAAATTGATATCGACGGAAATATTGTTGATCGACCCAATGAAGACTATGGCATCAATCGTACTGGCTTCGTCATTCACAGCGCGATCCATTCTGCGCGTCCGGATGCCGCCTGTATTATTCACACCCATACGCGCGCTGGTATGACGGTCTCGACTTTGAAGTGCGGGTTGCTGCCTCTGACGCAAACCGCCACGCGCTTTGCCAAGGTGGCCTATCACCACTTCGAAGGGATTTCGGTTGATCTGTCTGAACAAGAAAGCTTGCAACGAGACTTGGGTGATGCCGAGGTGATGATTTTGCATAACCATGGCTTGCTAGCGCTAGGCCCGTCGATCCCTGAAGCTTTCAATAGTATTTATCGCCTTGAACTCGCCTGTAAGGTGCAAGTCGATGCTATGGCGTGTAACGCTGAACTGATTATCCCGTCAGCGGATATTGTGGCCAAGGCAAATACGCAATGGAATCCGAGCGTCACACGTCGCTATGGCATTCTTGAATGGCCGGCCATGCTGAGGCAGTTGGATAAGACCGATAATAGTTACAAAGAGTGACCGACTTCACAAAAAAAAGTACAGTCTGTTTTGATGTTCATTTTCGGCGACGCTACATAGTCGCTTTCTTTAACGTTTAGGAACCCAAAGATGAAATTCCTTAAAACTTTAGCGATATCACTTGCCTTTTGTTGCGTTGGTGTGCAAGCGCAAAACTTATCGATCGCCACGGGCGGCACAGGGGGCGTTTACTATCCCATGGGCGGAGGCTTGGCGGCCGTACTGTCTAAGCACGTCGCCGGGATGTCTGCCACCGCGGAAGTCACGGGCGGTTCGGTGGATAACTTGAACTTGATCGGCTCAGGTAAGCCCTACATTGCCTTTTCAATGGCTGACGCCGCAAAAGACGCGCTGGTCGGTGATGGCAAATTCACAGGAAAAAAAGTGGGGCTTAGCACCTTGCTCGTTTTATATCCTAATCGTATGCATGTCGTGACGGTTGAGGCAAATGGTATTAAAACGATGGCAGATCTTAAAGGAAAGCGCGTCAGTACAGGTTCGCCGGGTAGCGCAACAGAGGTCATGGCGTTTCGCTTGATCGAAGCGGCGGGCCTAGATAAAGATAGAGACCTCAAACGCGAACGCTTAGGCGTTTCAGAATCTGTTAACGCAGTAAAAGATCGAAAAATTGATGCCTTTTTTTGGGTGGGTGGGCTACCAACGGCGGCCGTCACTGACTTGGCCAACAGCCCCAGCATGAAAATTGTTATGGTTGATCATGCGACAGAAGTTCAAGCGATGAATAAAAAATACGGCGATCTTTACTTTAAAGATGTGATTCCTCAGGCAACCTATAGCGGCATGACGAAAGATAATCACATCGCCTCGGTGTCGAATATTTTGATTTCGAGTTCGAAGCTGAGTAACGACGAAGCCTACAAAATCGTCAAGGCAACGTTCGATCACAAGCCTGAGCTGATTCGTACCCATCAAGAGTATGCAACCTTGCAACTAAAGGATCAAAAGCAAGCTGCGACACCGATTCCCTATCACCCCGGGGCAATAAAATACCTCAGCGAACAAGGCATCAAAATCGATTAGTCCAGCCTCGATTCGTCCAGCCGTTAATTAAAGATGATGCGAATTAACACTAAACGAACGTGATTGAATATTTTGGACAAAGACATGACCCAACCGGCAGTAGATACAGCCACGCAAAAGCAACTCGACGCCTTTATTAAACAAGAGGAAGGTGATTCGAACGATTATCGTGGCTGGCTCGCGGTGTTTATTACACTAGTGGCCGTGGGTTTGTCTTTGTTTCATTTGTATGCAGCTTATTCGATCGTGCCCACTCAAGAACTGCGCACGATTCACGTTGGTCTCGTGCTGTTTTTGGTGTATTTGAGTTTTCCGCTGACGGCGCGTTTTAAAAATAGACTGATGTGGTGGGACATCATCTTTTCAGTCGCCGCGCTCTACATCGTGTATTACATCCTGTCCGGAGGCGATGACTTCTCCGATCGCAATACCGCCCCGAATCAACTCGACGTTATGGTGGGCGTCGTTTTTATTTTGATGATTCTAGAAGCCGTGCGGCGTACCAACGGCATGATTTTGGTTCTCGTGACGGGCTCGTTTTTGGCGTACGCGCTTTTGGGTAATTATCTTCCGGCTCCTTGGACACACAAGGGCTACGAGATTGAGCGCCTAGTTGGCTACATGTATATGACGCTTGAGGGCATCTTTGGGACGGCGGTTGATGTCTCCGCGACTCTGATTATTTTATTTACAATTTTTGGCGCGTTTTTGCAATTCACTGGCGCCGGTAAATTCTTTATCGACTTTTCGTTCGCAGCCATGGGAGGCAAGTCCTCTGGTGTAGGTCGAACCATTGTGCTGTCTTCTTTCTTACTAGGTGGCCCCTCAGGGTCTGGAGTTGCCACAACAGTCACAGTGGGCTCGGTTGCGGCCCCAATGCTTGAAAAAGTTGGTTACGAACGTAATGCCGCTGGTGGGTTATTGGCGGCGGGGGGTTTGGGCGCGATTATTTCACCACCGGTTTTGGGTGCCGCTGCGTTTTTGATTGCTGACTTTTTAAAGATCTCGTATCTCGACGTCTTACTGATGGCCTGCATTCCAACGATCTTGTTTTATCTTGGCTTGTTTGTGATGGTAGAAATTGACGTACGCAAGTACGGCATGAAAAGTATTCATTTTGAGTCTGCCGAGGGCGCTTGGTCGTTAACAAAGAAATACTGGTTTCATTTCTTTTCGTTGATCTCTATCGTCGTCTTTATGCTTTACGGTTTTTCACCGGTGATGTCGGTGTTTTGGGCCACAGTCGTTTCGGCAGCCAGCAGCATGTTGCGCCGCGATACTGCAATTGTGTCTTTTGACTGGTTAAAAGGTAAAGAGCCTTTTTGGTCAGGTCTGTATCAATCCAACCTAACCAAGGCACTGGCGTCTGGTACGACGGGTGTGTTGGCGATTGCCGTGACCTGTGCGGGTGCCGGTCTGATTGTGGGTACTGTGACACTGACCGGTCTCGGATTGAAATTTAGTTCGATTGTGATCGAGTACGCCGGTGGTTCCTTGTTGCTGACTACGATCTTTACGGCACTGGTCGTGTGGGTGGTGGGTTTGGCTGTGCCTGTCACCGCGTCGTACATCATCTGCGCGGTGATCGCGGCACCGGCATTGATTAACCTGGGTGTGCCTGCGTTTGCCGCGCATATGTTTATTTTTTATTATGCGGTGCTTTCTGAAGTATCGCCGCCCACTGCCTTATCGCCCTTTGCGGCCGCAGCGATCTGTAAAGGCGATCCCTACAAGACGACGCTTCAAACCTGGAAGTACGTCGCGCCCGCTATTTTGGTCCCCTTCATGTTTACGTTAGACAAGAGCGGTACCGGCTTACTATTGATGGGGTCAATGAAAGGGCTGATGCAAGCTGACTGGATGCAAATCGCTTGGACGAGTGTCACGGCGGTGGTGGGCGTCATCTGCCTGGCCGGTGGTTTGCAAGGGTGGTTCATCGAAAAAACAAATGTTTTTGAGCGTGTTGTGATGGTGGTGGCTGGAGTGGCCTTGGCCTACCCGTCTGGCTTAACGGATTTGATTGGTTTTATCGGTTTTGCGCTGGTTCTTCTGACGCAATGGTTACGGCATCAAAAACTCAAGCGCGCCAACGATTCGCCCCTGCAGCATCTGAATTTGCCTGGCGGTCGTTAGGACGTAAGCCCCGAAGCTCGCTTGCCCTGACCTCTGGTTAGGTCACCGCGACTCTCAATTTTAGTTTGCTGCAAGTGGGCAGCAAACTACAGGTTGACAGTCGCTTTTCTTTTGAGTAAAACTTTGTACGAACAAACTAACCAATCACACTGAGATAGATCATGGAGATCAAAACGGTAGGTCATAAGCGCTATCAGGCAAGCTATGGCCGTTATCTTGAAGACTTTGAGCTCGGTGCAGTTTATGAACATCGTCCGGGTCGCACGCTGACCGATGCCGACAATATTCATTTTTCTTTGCTGACGATGAATTTTCATCCCATGCATTGCGATGTGGCCTTTGCCGAAAAAAGCGAATTTGGCAAGCTCTTGGTGAGCAGCGGCCTGACGTTAGCCATTGTGTTGGGCATGACGGTCAATGACATCAGCGGAAAAGCGGTCGCAAACTTAGGCTGGAAAGAAATTAATCTGACTGCGCCAGTCTTTGCCGGCGACACGCTTTACGCTGAAACCGAAGTGCTTGAAGTTCGCGAATCCAAGAGTCGGCCAACGCAAGGTATCGTGACGGTTAAAACGCGCGCTTTCAATCAAAATGGCGTTGAGATCATGAACTTCATTCGTTCGGCTCTAATCCCCAAGCGCGGGCATGGCGTGGGTGATTAAGGTGCCGTCTCGTTGCAAATAACAACCAAGAGAAAAATAATGAAAATGCTTAAACGATTCACTCTAGTCCTCAGCGCACTAATTTTGTCTCTCATCGCGCAGTCCGGTTTTGCACAATATCCAGAGAGCCCGGTAAAAATGATTGTCGGATTTCCACCGGGGCAAGCCACTGATTTAGTGGCTCGCTATATGGCGCAAAAGTTTGCCGAGAATATTCCTGGCTCAAGTTTTATTGTCGATAACCGCGCCGGTGCCTCGGGAATTTTAGGCAGTCGAATTGTCGCAGGTGCAACGCCCGACGGCTTAACGCTGATGATGGGTTCAAGCGCCACTCTTGCTGTGAATCCAGCGCTATACAAAGACTTGCCCTATGACGTCTTGCGAGATTTCGCCCCAATCAGTCTGATCGCAATCGTGCCTCAGTATTTAGTGGTCAATCCTGACTTGCCAGTCAAGAATATCAAAGACCTTGTTGAGCTAGCTAAAAAAAGCCCGGGTCAAATTAACTATGGTTCGGGCGGCAGCGGTGTCACCAACCATCTAATTATGGAACTCTTCAAGCAGGCCGCTGGTATCGATATGACGCATGTGCCCTATAAGGGCGGGCCTGCGGCGCTGACTGATTTAATGGCGGGTCGTATTTCGGCTATGTTTGAAACCGGACCGGGCGCCATCCCACTTATGCAGTCGGGGCGCTTGCGCGCCATTGCAGTATCTAGTGCTCAGCGCGCCGCGGCCACACCAGACATCCCAACGGTTGCTGAGGCCGGCTACCCTGCATTTCAGGCGGTTGCGTGGATTGGCTTAGTGGCGCCGGCCAAAACGCCCGAACACGTGATTAAAAAACTGTCGGAGATCTCAATGAGAGCTTTGCGCGAAAAAGAATTTGCAGCAAAGCTTGCGGCCTTAGGTGCGGTGCCCGTGGGTAACACGCCGGGCGAGTTCCGCAGCTTCATCGAACAAGAACTTAAACGCTGGGAGGTGGCAGTGAAGCTTTCTGGCGCCAAAGTTGATTAACAAGAGAACATCATGACGACACCAGTACCGACTACGCCCGAAGTGGGTCAAGCGATCTCAGAGCAGCTTGCTGCGTTTGCCGTCAATTTTAAAACGGACGATATTCCGCAAGAGGTTAAAGAGCGCGCTAAGTTATTGATGCTCGATGCGTTTGGTATCGCCTTGGCCTCTCACGGCTATGATTTTTCTAAACGTGCGATGGGCGCGATTACAGAATTGAACTCGGGTGGCCGTTCAGTTGTGCTCGGTTCAGAGAAACGCTTAGACCTTCGAAATTCAATCCTGATGAATGGCATTTTGATTCACGGCTTGGATTATGACGATACCCACGCACAAGGTGTCATCCACACCACTACTTCAACCCTACCCACGGCACTTGCCTTGGCGGCGCACCATAACAAAACAGGGGCTGAACTATTAACAGCCTTTGTTCTGGGTGTTGAAATCGCAGCGCGACTCGGTTCGGTCGCGAAGGGTGGATTTCATCAGATTGGATTTCATCCAACAGGCTTGGTTGGTACCTTCGGCTGTACGATGGTCGCAGGCTGGCTGCTTGGGCTGAACGCCGCTCAGTATGTCGATGCTCAAGGTTTGGCTTTGTCGGTCGCCTCGGGCAGCTTAGAGTTTTTGAATGACGGCGCCTGGAACAAACGTATGCATCCAGGCTGGGCCGGGTATGCAGGAGTCACTGCGGCAACGATGGGGCGGCACGGTTACGTCGGCACGCGGCTGGCCTATGAAGGGCGGTTTGGACTGTATGCCAGCCATCTGGCTGGACGTGACGATTACGACTTAAGCATGGCGACGCAAGATCTTGGTCGAGTTTGGGAGCTTGACCGCGTGTCGGTTAAACCTCTGCCTGCGTGCCACTTTACCCACGCGGGGGTGGACGCCGCCACACGTATCTATGAGCAAGGCGTTCGCGCGGACCAAATCAAACGCATTGAGGTGCTGGTGCCAGCAGAAGTGGTCAAGACAGTGTGCGAGCCTGAACAGGCAAAACGCAAACCGGCTAATTCTTACGAGGCGCAGTTCAGCATACCGTATCTGGTCGGCACCGCTCTGTTAAAAGGCCGGTTAACGCTCGATGATATCGACGAGCCTGCTCTATCTGATCCAAAGGTCTTGGCGCTTGCCGCGATTACCCAATATTCGGTTGATCCCGCCAGCCGGTTCCCAAAATACTTTGATGGCGAGGTGATCGTCGAACTCAAAGACGGTCGTGTGATTCGCGAACGTGAAGCGATGAACCGAGGCTCGGTTGACCGCCCGTTGACGGCGCAAGACATTATGACTAAATACCGCGATAACGCAGCCCGACAGGTCTCGGCCACTCGTAGCCTTGAAATTGAAGAGCAGGTTTTGAATCTTGAAAAATGCTCGGCGCGCGACCTCGCGCAATGCTTGGGACGCAGCCAGTGAGCTGACGCTCTTGAGGGGCGAAAGTGTATTTAACAGAGTTTCATGAGAATTTTTTAGCGCAGCACCGGAGATTATAAAAATGAGCACCGAAGACGCAGGCCAAGAGCGACTGATTCTGGATATGGTTGATCGGTTTCTTGAGAAAGAGGTCAAGCCCTTTGCCTGGCAACTCGAACACGACGATGAGTACCCTGCAGCGATCGTCGAAAAAATGAAAGAGATGGGCTTGTTTGGTTGTCTGATTGCGCCAGAGTATGGCGGCTTGGGACTGTCGACAGTGACCTACGCGAAGATTATTGAACATATTTCGGTCGTTTGGATGTCAGTGTCTGGCATTATCAATTCGCACGTGATTATGGCGGCTGCGCTTCAGCGCAATGGCACTGAGGAGCAAAAGAAAGCCTTCTTGCCGCGCTTTGCAACGGGCGAACTGCGTGGCGGGATTGCGTTAACAGAACCTGATTGCGGCACCGACCTGCAGGCGATTCGAACAACTGCCGTGCGCGACGGTGACGATTACATCATCAATGGCAACAAGATGTGGATCTCAAACGGCATCTACGGAAACTGCTTTGCGGTCTTGGTTAAAACAGATCTCAATACCAACCCGCGCCATAAAGGGATGAGTCTGTTTTTAGTTGAAAAAAGTGATGCCTTTCGTGCGAGTCGTAAGCTTGAAAAACTAGGCTACAAAGGCATCGACTCCGCTGAACTGGTGTTTGAGCAGTGCCGAGTGCCAGCCAGCCAATTAATTGGCGGCAAAGAAGGTAAGGGTTTGCAGATGATCTTGAATGGTCTTGAGCTAGGCCGTATCAACGTTGCTGCACGCGGCGTTGGTGTTGCCCAGGCTGCACAAAATGAAGCCGTCAAATATTCGCAACAGCGCAAAACCTTCGGTAAGCAGATTTGCGAGCATCAGGCGATTCAGCTGAAGCTGGGCGATATGGCCACGCGCACCGAAGCCTCGCGTTTGTTAACGATGCGTGCGGCAGCGGCCTACGATCGCGGCGAACGTTGCGATATGGAGGCTGGTATGGCAAAGTTGTTTGCCACCGAATCGGCGCTAGAGAACAGCATGGAAGCGATGCGAATTCATGGTGGATATGGTTATTCAAAAGAATATCTGGTCGAGCGGTTTTATCGCGATGCACCCCTGCTGACGATTGGCGAGGGCACCAACGAGATGCAGCGCATCATTATCGCTAAACAGTTGATTGCTCGGAACCCGATATGAGTCTGCCTCTTCAAGGGTTGCGCATTCTAGCCATCGAGCAGTACGGCGCAGGCCCGTTTTCAACGCAGCACCTCGCGGATTTAGGTGCCGAGGTCATTAAAATAGAAAATCCGCACGACGGCGGCGATGTGGGAAGGGCTGTGGGCCCGCACTACTTTGGCCCAGGCGACAGTCATTTTTATCAGGCGTTTAACCGAAACAAAAAAAGTATCAGACTCGACCTCAAACAAGACGCTGGCCGCGAAGTCTTGCATAAGCTGCTTAAACATGCCGATGCGGTGTTTAACAACTTGCGTGGTGATTTGCCCGCTAAGTTGGGTTTGACTTATGACGCTCTCAAACACGTGCGCAAGGATATTGTCTGTGTCCACTTATCAGCCTATGGCAGGGAGGGCGAACGTGCGAGTTGGCCCGGGTATGATTATTTGATGCAAGCTGAGGCGGGTTATCTGTCTTTAACCGGCGAGCCTGATGGGCCACCCTCGCGTTTTGGCTTGTCGATGATTGACTTGATGACCGGTACGACCGCGGCCTTAGGTTTGGTTTCGGCAGTCTTGGGTGCTCGGCAAACCGGAGTAGGGCGCGATGTTGACTGCAGCCTGTTCGACGTCGCGATGCACAACCTCGCTTATCTGGCGACTTGGTATTTAAATGGCTCGCACGTCACCGGTCGTGCACCACGCTCGGGTCATCCATCCTTAGTGCCTAGCCAACTCTATCCCACCAAAGATGGCTGGATCTTTATTATGTGTAATAAAGAGAAATTTTGGCCGGTGCTTGCCACCGAACTCGGTAAGCCCGAGTGGGCCGCTCGCGTTGAATACAACTCTTATAAAAATCGTCTCGCGAATCGTGAGCAGTTTAATTCTGATATTGATAGCGTCACTCGCACCGACACCACGGCAAACTGGATGGAAAAATTTGCGGGTAAAGTCCCCGCTTCGCCGGTCTACGATGTCGCGCAAGCGCTTGACAACCCCTTTGTTCACTCCCGACAAGGGGTCGTCACAACTCGCACGCCGGAGGGAAAAGAAATTTTGGGTGTCGCGACACCGCTTCGTTGTGGTGGAGATGCGGCACCGCTGCGCGCAGCCCCAGCGATGGGCGCCGATACTGACGCGCTGCTAACCGAGGCAGGATTTTCTGCAAAACAAATCGCGTTTTTGCGCGAACACGCGGTGCTATGAACAGCGATCGATTTGAGGCGTTTGGCTCGGGCCCTCGCTACGCGCAGTTAGCTAAAACGCTGTTCAACGAAATTGACTCAAAGCAATATTCCATTGGCGATCTTTTGCCAACCGAATACGAATTGTGCGCGCAGTTTGGCGTCTCTCGCTCGACTGCCCGAGAAGCGGTCAAGCAACTCGTCCAACAGGGTCTTGTGGTGCGACAACCCGGCGTGGGGAGTCGAGTGGTCGCGCAGGCCGCGTTATTG
Source organism: Alcaligenaceae bacterium (assembly GCA_013205565.1). Lineage (GTDB taxonomy): Bacteria > Pseudomonadota > Gammaproteobacteria > Burkholderiales > Burkholderiaceae_B > Zwartia. The sequence continues at coordinate 28,106 of JABMMM010000064.1, forward strand.
GACGCGTCCGAGGGCGAGACCTGGTTGCACATCCAGGCGCTGCGCTCTGTCGAGGGTCAGGCATTACCGATTTGCTTGACGGATGTCTATGTGGCACCCCGATTTCGTTCGCTTGCGGGGGCCAGTGGTCGACTGAGCCAGCCTTTAATCAGTCATTCCTGAAGTCTGATCTTGCCTTGAGAGAATTATTTAATGAAACTAGCTAGCTATCTCGTGAACGGGCAGTCACACTACGGAGCCATCCGGTCCGATGGTGGAGTGATCGATCTTTCGACTAGGATTGGTCAAATCTATGCAGACTTATTGGAGTTGATTCAAAAAAATGGTTTTGACGCTGCGCGCGCAGCGTTAGCACTCGCCACGCAGCCCGACCGGCAAGAGGCAAGCTTGCAATATTTGCCCTTGTTTGCCAAACCCGTGACGATGCATTGTATTGGCTTGAACTATGCGGCCCATGCGGCTGAGGCGGGCCATAAGTTGCCAGAGTTTCCGCGTACCTTCGTCAAGATTCCGGCCGCGATGGTGGCGCACCGCGAGTTACTCGAAAAACCGACCCTGTCGCCCGAATTTGATTTTGAGGGTGAACTGGCGGTTGTTCTAAATAAAACGGCGCGTAATGTTCCTGCAGCCGAGGCCTTAAGCTATGTTGCAGGCTACACCTGTTTTATGGACGGTTCGGTGCGCGACTATCAGTTTCAGCGCACGCTTGATCAAGGTAAAAACTTTTTTCGCTCAAGTTCGATTGGTCCAGCCTTGGTGACCCCCGATGAAGTGGGCCCACTTGAAAACCTGTCACTCACGACCTTGGTGTCTGGTGAAACGATGCAGCATGCCTCTTTTTCGACAATGATTTTTTCAGTGGCAAAGCTGATTGAATACATGTCCAGCGTGACTGAACTACGTGCCGGCGACGTGATCGCAACCGGTACGCCAGAGGGTGTTGGATTTAGCCGCAAGCCACCGCGGTTTTTAAACGCAGGTGACACCATTGAGGTCATCATCGAGCGCGTAGGCACACTTAAAAATACTGTGGGCTAACACAAGATCAGACCAGACCTGCGCAAAGATCAGACTCGCCTGGACCCGTTTACATATTTGGGGTAGCCAGAATATCCCAATGTCCAACTGTGCAATGCTCTGCGGCCATTCGTGCCGTCAGCCATTGTTCAACTTGTGCAGCCTCGACCAGACCGGTTTCGCGCACCGCGCCAGCACTGCCGCTCGCCAGTGCCTCGATGAACGGCGTTTCGCTGCGGTCGATTTGCCAGGGGCTCAGCGCCAAGGTCACCCCAAAGCCACGAGCCGCTAACTCACGCTCCATAATGAGAGCGGCGTTGGGGCCTGCCGCAACTCCAAAACCTTTGTCGGTCTGTTGATGCGCATGGAACGCTTTTAAGATCGCGCTATCACTAGAATGTTCGGGCAACCACTGCTCGGTGCCGTCATACGTCAAGACGGTATAAAGCGTGACGCGCAGCGCCTGACAAAATCGCACTAGCCAGGCTTCTGCCACAAGATCAAAAAAAGCTGCGGCGGTGATGACGTCGGCAGGCCAGGCGAGCACGCGCTCGATGTCGCGTGCCAGGTCAATCTGCACGAAATCAATTTCGATGGTCTGGTTGTCTTTGATAAGCGTCAGCGTCCCCGCGTCACTCACGACGCGATCGGCCCAGCCAAGCAGCGTGGCGCGCGCCGCAGCGAGCAGTAAGGGGTCGTAGTCGACGAGGGTCCAGTGCTGTGCAAAAGGAAGCGCCGCGGCGAGGGCACGTAGATTTGAACCCGAACCACAGCCCAAATCAATTAAACGAATCACGCGTTGTTCGGTGCGTGCCAAAGCCGTGAGCTGGACGCAAAGCCGTTGTTGCAATGCCTGATCACGTGCGCGGTGATCGGCGGGCTCGCGTAAGGCGAGCCATTGAGCTGAAAAACCAGTCATTTTTATCTCGGTGTGTCTGTGCCGGTCAAAGCGGGTGAGTAAGGGATAGGCGGTATCGCTCGCGATCATTCAAAGACTTCGTACGACTTGCAAAAAGAGACTGACTTGGTTAGCGCGGTTGACATAAGTGTCAAGAAATAAATTGGCCCGAGGCATCAGTAAACTGTTCTTTCACGAGTTGCGTAAAACGGCCACCCAGAGCGTAGAGTTCGTCAAACGAACCCGTTTCGACGACTTGCCCGTGAGCCATGACTAAGATGGTGTCGGCTTGACGAATAGTCGCGAGTCGGTGAGCGATGACAAGCGTGCTGCGGTCTTTGGTGACGGCCTCAAGTGCTTGTAAGAGTTTGGTTTCGGTCGCGCTGTCTAAGGCGCTTGTCGCTTCGTCTAAGATTAAAATTGGTGGATCTTTTAGCAAGACGCGTGCGATCGACAGGCGTTGACGCTCGCCGCCAGACAGCATGCGTCCGCGTTCACCAATTTTGGTATCAAAGCCCTGTGGATGTTGCAAGATAAAGTCGAGCGCTTGCGCACTGGCACAGGCCTGGCGAAGTTGGGCATCGGTCGCTTCGGGTAAGCCGACCCTGAGGTTTTCGGCGATCGAGCGGTTAAACAGCAAGGCTTCTTGAAACACCACACCAATATTGCTGCGTAGCGCCGAGAGTTGCAGCTCTCGGATGTCTGTTCCATCGACGGTAATTCGACCAGCTTGCGGGTCAAATGCTCGGTACAACAAACTTAACGCGGTCGATTTGCCAGCGCCTGAGGCACCGACTAGCGCGACGGTTGTGCCCGGTTTGAGCGTAAAGCTCAGACCTTGGATCGCAGGGTGTTTTTTATCGTAGGCAAAGGTAACGTTTTCAAAGGCAACCGCGCCGCGCACGCGCCCAGGATCAAGTGCTTGAGGCGAGTCGTGAATGGAGGGCTCGGTATCGAGAACATGAAAAAACTCTTGTAAGCGGGGCGCATCGATGGCGAGGCGGTGGATAAAGCCAACGATTTGTTCGAGGCGCATGATCACCATTCCCGAAAACGCGATAAAGGTGACGATCGCGCCCACTGTGGTCAGGCCGTGGGTGAAGAGCCAAGCCCCGAGCGCGACGATGCACAAAATACTTAAGGTGGTTGAAGAACGCGTCAATACATTGACGAGTGCCCACCAAGAGAGCACGGGCATTTGGGCGCCTAAGGCGCGTTGGCTGATGTTTTTAAGTGAGCTGACCTCGTGTTCGATTCTTGCAAAACTTTGTACCAAAGCGATATTGCCCAAAGTATCTGACGCCTGCTCAGCTAGATCCGACTGATGGCTCTCAACTTGCTGTTGCAGCGCTTGCGTTTTGCGCAAAATAAAATGGGTCAATCCGACAAAAACAAAGCAAAGTACGATGAGTACCAGCGCGAGTCGCCAATTGATATAAAGCGCCACTGGTACCAGCACGATCAGCGATACCGCTGCAGCCAGGTGATCGCGAAAAAAACTCAGCCAAAGCCACCAAAGCGCATCGGTGCCTTGCAGCATGATTTTCATCAAGCGACCCGAGTGTTTATCGCTTTGTTGCGCCAAGGGCAACTGTAAGACGTGTTCAAAATAGTCGCGTAAGACAATATGTCTGCGGCGATGCGACAGACGATCGGCAAAAAGCGCGATGAGCGCACCACAAGAAATCGTGAATAAACCAAAACCCATCCACGTAAAAAGCAGGGGTGCGAGAACCGGCCAAATCTGCTCAGGGTGATCAAGCGGTGCGCGAGACAGGGCGTCAATCACCAAGCCAAATAAAATCGGCTCAGCAAACATCGCCATGGCGAGCGTGACGTTGGCGCAAGCTAAAGTCCAGCCCAGTTTTCGATCGGAGCCCAGCATCTTTAAGACGCGCTTATATAGTGCGACGAATTTGATGGGATCGGTGGGTTGGCCGGCGCTACTCATGGGCGCCCTTCGCTTTTAAGGCCGCGCGAAAACGTAAGACCTCAAGATCAAGCGGTTGCAGGGCGAGTGGCGGTAAGAGCTCTTCGGGCAAACTGAGCAATTGCCAGCGCATCAAGAGGCGGCCAAAACTCGGCCGCGAGGTCATGACGGCGAGAGGAATTGAAAGCAGTAAGCCCGCAAGCATGATGGCGGCGTAAGGCAAGCTGCCAGGGTGTGTGGACCATACCGCAACGGCGAAGCCCGCACCGAGTAAAGTATGCGGCCAAAACTGGCGCAGGGCAGCGAGTAGCGGCACAGAATGATCATCGCGTGCCTGGGC
>JABMMM010000065.1 GCA_013205565.1 Alcaligenaceae bacterium
GCAACACAGCACCACGATCACGAAGGGCCATAGGCGGCTGATGACTTGATCGAGTGATAGTTTGGCCACCGTACACGCGGCAAATAGGTTCACACCAAAAGGTGGGGTGATCATGCCTAATGCCAAGTTCACCACCATCACCAAGCCAAAATGCACGGGGTCGATCCCAAAGTGCATGGCAACGGGCGCCAAGATGGGTGCCAAAACAATAATCGCAGCACCGGTCTCGATAAACATCCCGATGATAAACAGCGCTGCATTGACACCCAGCAAGAACATAGCGGGTGATTGCAAGACTGCTTCAAGCCAGCGACCGATTGCATCGGGCACGCCTGCGCGTGTTAACAAGAAGGCGAATAAACCAGCGTTCGCGATAATGAACATGATCACTGCGCTAGAGACGACCGACTTTTTAAGGATAGGCAAGATATCGCGAAATTTGATTTCGCCATACATGATCATGCCCACGATCAAGGCGTAGAACACGGCAACGGCTGAGGCTTCTGTTGGCGTAAACACGCCACCGTAGATGCCACCCAAAATAATGACCGGCATCAACAACGCCCAAGCCGCCTCGATGGTGGCACGACCAAAACTCAAACGGCCCTCGCCATCATTTTTGCCCCAACCTTTATAGCGGCAATAGAGATGCACAAACAGCATCAAAGAGATGCCGATAAAAATACCAGGCCCGAATCCTGCGATAAATAACTCGCCAACCGAAACTTCAGCCGCGACACCGTACAAAATCATCGGGATCGAAGGCGGAATAATCACCCCAAGTTCTGCGCTGGTTGCCTGCAGGGCTGCCGCGTAATTAGGCGGGTAACCGTGTTTCACCAATGCGGGGATCAAGATCGCGCCAATTGCAAAGGTCGTTGCCACGCTCGAACCTGACACTGCTGCAAAAATCATGCAAGTCAGCACGCAGGTCATGGGCAAGCCACCCTGCACGCCACCCACAATACTCTTGGCAAACTCAACTAAGCGACGCGAGATGCCACCCGTCTCCATTAAGTTACCAGCCAGAATAAAAAACGGAATCGCCGCCAACGGAAATTTATTCAACGAGTTGAACATCTCTTTGACCGAGATAAGCATATTGACGTTGCCAATTTGTATCCCCAGAATCGCGGCCAAGCCGATCGAGACGGCCACAGACACTGTGAGTAGGAAACACAGCAACATCGTAATTAGCATGGTCAAGCTCATTGCGCATTCTCCAATTCATTACGCTGTGGGTCAAAGAAGTTTGCAAGGATGGCCGGTACACAAAAGAGCCCTCCGACAGGCAAAGCTAGATACGCCCAAAACATAGAAATGGATTCAAGACCAATGACGGTCTGCACGCGCCCACGAGTAGAGTAATCCCATCCCCACCAAATAATGACGGCGACAAGCGTTAACGCAGCCACGCTCGTCACAAAATCAAAAAAACGCTTGCCACGCGCGCCCACCACTCGATACAACACATCGACGCTCACCATGGCCCCTACCCTAAACGCATAGGGGATACCCATAAACACCATCCACACTAAGCTAAAACGGATCAAGACCTCTGTCCATTCAGCGGGGATTTCTAACACAAACCGCATCACGACTTGAAACATACCCAGCGTTGCTGCCATAGCCATCATCAGGCAGGCAATAAACAACGAGAACCGAGTCGTCACGCTCTCAACAGCAAGCAGAATATTTTTCATTTTGTTCTTTTAAAAAAAAACAAGCGCGCCACTTATGTGTCGCGCTTGAATCTATGCTTCAGCAACCTTCGAATTGACTAATTACTTGAAATTACGAATCGCATCGATTTTGTCTTTACCAAATTCTTTTTCAAACTGGGTAAACACCGGGGCTAGCTTAGCTACAAAGGCAGCCTTATCAAAGTTCTCGATAATCAACATACCCTTGCTACGCAACTCAGCTACGCCACTGGCGTCATCCTTATCCACACGAGCACGCGTTGCGACGACCGCGAGTTTTGCGGCATCCAAAAACACCTTTTGATCAGCGGCCGAAAGCTTGTCAAACGAGGCTTTGTTCATTAACAACAGGGCTGGGCTGTAAACGTGTGCGGTCAAGGTCATGTACTTTTGAACTTGCTCAAACTTAGCTGCCATAATCACTGACAACGGGTTTTCTTGACCGTCAACCACACCCTGCTGCAAGGCCGTAAAGACTTCAGGAAACGCCATGGGTGTCGTGATGATGCCAAACCCTTTGTAGGCTGCCACGTGCACGGGGTTTTCCATCGTGCGCATCTTTAAGCCTTTCAGGTCATCAGGCAAGTTGATCGGGCGCTTGTTATTTGTCATGTGACGCACGCCGTTTTCAGACCAAGCCAAGGCTTTGAACCCTTTGCTATCAAACTCTTTCAGCAGTGCCTGCCCAATCGGGCCGTCTAGCACGGCGCGAGCATGTGCCTTGTCACGAAACAAGAAAGGAATATCTAAAATTTTGACGGCTGGCACAAAATTGGGGATCGGGCCCGTGCTAGTACCCGTCAGTTCTTGGGTGCCCAACTGAACAGATTCGATACTTTCACGCTCGCCACCCAAGCTGCCTGAAAAGAAGTTCTTAATAATGATGCGACCTTTGGTGCCCTTTTCAACTTCTTGCGACAACACGTCAATACCATTGCCCTGGTGCGAGTTTTGTCCGATCGAGACGCTATTACGCATCACGACCTGCGCCTGCGTCACGGACGCTAAACCTAAGGTTAGAGCTCCAGCGACTGCCAAAGTAATACGTCCGATACGATTCATGTGAGAGATCTCCGAATTTGAACAATTAAGTGATACGGGAAAAGGTGCCTGCGGCGCGCATAAACTATTGTTTGTTTTCAGCGCCTGAGCGATAAAAAACGAAAAAAGTACTTTTTTAATACCCTAGCCGATAATGATAGGGCAAAGAGCCCGTTTTGGGGCTTAGTAGTATCCCTTGCTTTACAGATGGAAATCACTCTAACCGAGCTTTAGAATTTCGGCTGCTAGCAGGTGGGCTGGCATAAGCTCAGGTCTTGTGGACTCGGGGCTAGCGGGCTCTTTGCGCGTGCGCCAAATGAAGTAATCGGTGTCGCCGCTAGGCGTTCCGAGCTGCCTGTAGACCTTTTCCATAATCGGCACGTGATCGCCGTACCAAGCCAACGTCCCCGGGCGCCCTGCGCTGGCCAAGCCTTCAGTCAGCTTTTTGATCATCTGATCAGCGTGGCCTAGGTGGCGCAGGTAAACGCCTAAATCTTCGCAGCCGTCTGGCAAGGGTTCGGTCAACCATTCTTGTTTATCTGACTCGGGCAGGCTTTCTAAATGCAGGGGGCCGTGATTCTCCATGGTGATCACAAACACAAAGGTGGGTTGCTCGGATTCTTGGCCTAGCAACTCAAGCACTTTATCGGCCACCACCTCGTCGCCGACAAAATGACAATCGCCTTTGCGCTGCTTTGTCACGACTTCAAACTCGCTGATATCCACAAACTGATCAAAGCCCAACATCGGAAATAATTTGTCGCGTTTATAAAAACTTGCAGGGTATGGGTGCACGCAGATTGTGCGATAGCCTTGCTGTTGCAACAAGCGGGCCAGCGAGGGCACGCCAAAGTTGATCAGGCGCCGATACGGGTTAAAGCGATCAACACCAAGCTTTAACACGTCGACACCGGTTAAAAATGAAAACTCGGTGCGCACGGTGTTAGCCCCCCAGGCGGGCACTTCAAACAAGCCGTAAAGATCGGCCTCGCGCCGGGCGCGATCAAAGTGTTGCAAGACCTCGGGCTTAACCTGCGGGTACACGCGCCGAGGGTCGAAAAATGATTCGCTTTGAATCACGACAATATTCGGTAGCACACGCGGGGTGTTAACGGCCGAGGGCTTTGGTAAGGATGAGCGCTGCGTAAGGTCGACGCTAGGCAATTGCTCGGCGCAGCGATATAACCAATAGGCGCCGAAGAAGCCATGGGTTTTAAGATCGCGCTCTGGGGCAAAGGTGAGCGCGGCGACGTTGCTTGACCCGTATTGCAACAAGGCACAGGCAATCACCAGCACGCCTGCTATCCCCAGCCAAACGGCGGGCACGCTGTTGCCTTGCGTTAAAGGGGCTTCAAGTGCGACGCCCGCCCACAAGGCCAACCCGATTGCGGTAAACGTTAACGCGGTGGGGAGAATGCCTAAAAAAGGTAAATACAACCGCGGGTGCTTGATGC
>JABMMM010000066.1 GCA_013205565.1 Alcaligenaceae bacterium
CGATCGAAGTGCCCGCCTCACGCTTTGAAGATTTTGCAACAGCAGGCGAGGGTCAATTGATTTCGGAATTTGCTTGCGCGTGCTTTTTTGTTTTAGGAAAAGAAGTCACAACAAATTGGCGCAGTGTCGACTTAAAAGACCATCAGGTCACAATGCTAAGTAACGGAAAAACTGCAGCGCTTGGGCAGGGCGCCAACGTGTTGGGTGATCCTCGCCTGGCTTTAACGTGGCTCGCAAACGAGCTGCTTGAGTACGACAATTATCTTCAAGCGGGTGATGTCGTGATGACTGGCACCTGTTTGGTACCCGTGCCAGTCAAGGTCGGTGACGAAGTGACGGCCGATTTTGGTATCTTTGGCGCCGTGTCAGCAACGTTCAGTTAGGGTTGACCTGCCCTAGGGTTTGACCTCCCCTAGGGTTTGTCCGTGTCAAAAATTTGAGTAAATACGTTTACTCTGTGCGCGAGGACAGCTCAAACCTAAAACGCTTGATAAGTAGAGGTCAAAATGTATAAAAATATTTTGCTTGCTTACGACGGTTCTGTACTGGATCAAAAAGCACTGATTGAGTGCCAAGAGCTTGCCAACTGGGGCTCGGCACAAATAACCTTACTGACGGTCACGCCTAATTACTATGCGTCGTTGGGCATAGACGGCGGCTTTGTCACGCAAGACAAAATAGATCAAGATGAGCATGCGCAGCTTGAGATTTTAAACACAGGCGTGATGGCGCTAAAGTCTGCGGGTTATCAGGTCAAAGGTGTCTGTTTAAAAGGCGATGCAGCAGTTGAGATCGCAAACTATGCAAAACAAAATCATTCAGACCTGATTGTTGTGGGTCACAAGCACCAAACGCACTGGGCTGCCCGCTGGTGGGGAAGTTCTAAATCCAAGGCGTTGATAGAGATCGCTCACTGCAGTGTATTGATTGTGATTTTGCAAGACGATCTCTGAGTGCCTGCTTATACCTGCGGTCCCCAAGGGGCAGCTAACAGCAGTTTATTTTCTTGCACTTGCAACAAGGGGCGCAGTTGCTTAGCAAAGGCCATGAAAGCCTGGTCGCCGAACACCCCATCCCAGAACTTGCGACGATCTGCCTCGTCATCGAATTTCCAGAGATGAACCAATTGGTTCAGGGCGCCGATATCGCCCGTGAAATAGCCGCAAAGCTTTGCCGGGTGTTTAGAAAGCGCGGGCCAGCCCTCTGCTTTGTACAGGGCAACAACGTCGCCCATTTTGCCAACGATAACGGTATAGGTGCGTAATTCATAAATGGCCATGCGTGTCTCCAGAGAATATTTTTGGTGAGGTCAATTTTGGTATGGTCAAAAAATTTACGCTAAGGCTTCGGCTGCAACCGCAGCGGTCTGCGCGACTTGCGCGCCGCGCACGAGTTTGCCGGGTAATTTCCCAGTGGATACGCCATCGCGATACGTGACAACACCTGCGACGATCGTGGCGCGATAGCCCTCTGCAATTTGACCTAACCGCCGTCCACCCGCAGGTAAGTCATGGACGATTTTTGGTGCTCTGAGTTTCAGATTTTCAAAGTCGATGATGTTGACATCACCTTTGTAGCCTGGGCGCAGTAACCCACGATCAAGCAAACCTACTGTGGCCGCGGTGTCATGCGTCTGCCATTTAACGAGTGTTTCAAGGGGGATTTTTTCACCGCGCGAGCGGTCGCGCGCCCAGTGTGTCAGCAAATAAGTGGGGAAGCTTGCATCGCAAATGAAGCCATAATGCGCGCCGCCATCGCTTAAGCCGGGTACGGTATCGCGATCAAGCAACATCTCGCGCAAGACGTCAAGATTTTGCTCAGCGTAGTTATATAGCGGACGATATAAAATCGCCGTGCCTTGATTTTGTAACAGGTAGTCGTAGGCATACTCTGTGGGATCGACTCCAGCGCGTTGAGCAAGACCTGCGATGCTGTCTTCAGGCTTGGGTTCGTATTCGGGTGGATCGCCCAACGGATACAAGTTCTCAAAGTTCGCGACGCGACGCTTGTAAAGTGCTTCGGTGTGTTCTTCAGCCAAGATTTTGGCGCGTAGTGCTGGGTCTTTTAAGCGTTCGAGCCGCTCGGCCAAGGGGAGCTTGGCCAGCGCCTCGTACGAAGGCAGTTGCGAAAACGGACAAATCGACAACGAAAAACTCAGCAATAAAGCCACGGGTCGCGCGCCGACTTGTGCTTTCATTTTTAGACCTGCATCGGTCGCCTCGTGCATGTGCTGCATCACACGGCGCCAGCGCATGGGCAAGTGTTCATGTTGCAACAGCGTCAAAGAGAGCGGGCGCCCAGAGGCCTCGACGATGCGTCGAAGCATCGCGAATTCATTGTCAGTATCATCAAAATCTGAAACCAGCTGCAGCACGCCCTGACCTATCGTGCCTAGGCCTTTGGCAATCGTCGTCAGTTCGCTTTCGGCTGCGCCTAAAGTTGGGGTGTGATTGCCATCGCTGCTCTTGTGTAGGATCGTGCGTGAGGTCGTAAAGCCTAGCGCGCCGGCTTGAACTGCTTCGACGGCTAAGCGTGCCATTTCGGCGCTGTCCGCCTCGGTATCGACTTCACGTGCAGCACCGCGTGCGCCCATCACATGAATGCGCAAGGGGGCGTGACCGATTTGAGTCGCAATATCTGCGTCGTATTGGCGAGCCTCAAGGGCGTCAAGATACTCGGGGAACGTGCGCCAGTTCCAGGGCAGGCCCTCATCGAGCACGACGCCAGGGATATCTTCCACGCCTTCCATGAGCTTCATCATGACTTGGCGATGCTCTGGATTGCAGGGTGCAAAGCCGATGCCACAGTTACCCATCACAACGGTGGTCACTCCAAGTTGTGAGGACGAGGCGATTTGATTACTCCAGGTCACCTGGCCGTCGTAATGTGTATGGATATCGACAAAGCCTGGCGTGACCAGCAGGCCCTTGGCATCGATTTCTTCACTTGCCGTACCGGTGACGGTACCAACTTGTTCAATAATGCCATCGACAATTTTAAGATCGCCGACATAGGGTTTGTCGCCAGTGCCATCGGCGATCAGGCCATTGCGAATGATCAAAGATACAGGTTTTGTCATGATGTGGTCTCTTTTATTTTGAGTGCTACTGTTTGAGGTCATGTCACTCGCCGCAGCCGCCTGTTGGGCAGCTGCACTTGAACTTAGGGTAATTGCGTGATGATCTGACCCACTGCCGCCGTCAGCTTTTTTGCAAAAGGCACGTGTAAAAATTCGTTCGGGCCATGTGCGTTGGATTTAGGGCCTAAGACGCCACACACCATCATCTGTGCGGTGGGGAATCCCTGGCTGAGCAGGTTCATTAAGGGAATCGTCCCGCCCTGACCGATATAGCCGACAGGCGCCTGAAAATGCGCAAGGCTGGCTTGATTGAGCGCCTGTTCAAACCAGGGGGCGATGGTCGGGGCGTTCCAGCCCGTCGAGGCACCTTGCGACTCGAACGTGACTTTGGCTTGATAAGGCGCGTTGTCTTCTAACAGTGTCTTGAGTTCGGCGACCGCGGTGGCCGCATCGATCAAGGGTGGTAGGCGCAGACTCAGTTTGAACGCGGTGTAAGGGCGCAAAACATTACCTGCGTCTTGCAGGGCCGGAAATCCTTCTGCCCCCGTCACGCTTAAGGTCGGCATCCAGGTGCGTCGCATCAACGCTTCGACCGGATCCAGGGTCGTTGGAATCGCCACCAAGGTCGAGCCACCGCAATCGTGGTGCGCCCATGGAAACCGCTTATAAATCTCATCGCCCAAAATAGCGGCTGTGGCACGCGCTTGCTCGCGGCGTTCACCAGGAATCTCGCAGTGAAAGCTTTTGGGCAATAAACGACCAGTTTCACTGTCTTCAAGGCGGTCAAGCACATGGCGCATGATTCTGAAACTTGAGGGCACCAAACCTGACGCGTCTCCGGAATGAATACCTTCAGTCAGGATTTCAACTTTCAGAACGCCCGCTGCCATGCCGCGCAGACTGGTCGTCAGCCACAGCTGGTCATAATTACCCGCGCCGCTATCCAGACAAATCACCAGGCCCACGTCACCGAGTCGTGGTTTGATGACGTCGATATAGGGCAATAAATCGGGTGAACCACTTTCTTCGCAGGTTTCGATGATGCCGACAATACGGGGGTGCTCGACGTGCTGCGCTTTGAGCGCTTGAATCGCGGTGATTGCTGCGTAGGTGGCGTAGCCATCATCGGCGCTACCGCGGCCGAACAGCTTGCCGTCGAGATATTTTGGAGTCCAGGGGCCTAAGCCCGCCCGCCAGCCATCAAACTCAGGTTGTTTATCCAGATGGCCGTACATTAAGACCGTCTGGCTTGTGGGCGTCTGGGGGCGCGTTGCGGCGACCTCAAAAAACATGAGGGGTGTGCGGCCTGGCAGTCGAATGATTTCAGCTTTCAGACCGGGGACTTTTTGCTGCTCAACCCA
>JABMMM010000067.1 GCA_013205565.1 Alcaligenaceae bacterium
AGTGCGTGTCATACCGACCAAGCCTGCTTTGGTGCCGCCATACACGGTGCGGCCATCTTTACCCAGCATGGCGCGGCTACTGAGGTTAACAATGCGGCCATATTGATTGGCGCGCATCGTGGGTAGCACACCCTGCATTAACAGCAAAGGTGCCACCATATTTAAAGCCACCATTTCTTCGATTTGCTCAGCGGTCACGTTCTCAATCTTGGCCACGTGAATCATTGCCGCGTTATTGACCAGACTCAAAATCTGTTTTTTGGCCGCCCAGTCGCCAATCGCCTCACGTGTTCGCTTGGCGTTGCCCAAATCAACCGATTCAAAAATCTCGCCAGGCAATAACTGCTTAGGTGCAGTCCGGCTAAAGTTTAAGACCTCGTAGCCTTGGCTAAGCAAACGCTCAACCACTGCACGACCAATGCCACGGCTGCCCCCGGTGACTAGGGCTGTTGTCCCTTTCATGCTGTTGGCCCTTTCATTGCGCTTGGATTCCTCTTTCTTTAATGAGCTTGCCCCACTTGGCGCGTTCGATATTTTCAAAAGCCGCTAAATCGGCGCCAAATAAATTGCCGGGCGTCGCGGCCAACCTGGCGTAAGCTTGTTCGACTTTTTCAGATTTCAATCCCGCACGCGCCGCTTCAATGAGTTTATCCATCACCGGCTGAGGGGTTCCTTTAGGCGCATAGATCGCAAACCAGGCGGTGACGTCAAACCCAGCAACGCCTGCTTCGACAAATGTAGGTAACTGCTCGGCAAGCGGGGTGCGCTGCAGCGACGTGACTGCGATACCGCGTACGCGTGAGCCATCTTTTATTTGATTGATCGAGCCCGACAAGTTATCAAATAATAAATCGATGTTACCGCCTATCAAAGCAGGCATCGAGGCCGACACACCTTTGAAAGGTACGTGCAATAACTCAACACCTGCCATCGCTTCAAAATACGCACCGGTCAGATGCGGCGACGAGCCAATACCAGGCGTGCCATAGCTCAGTTTTTTATCTTTCGCCTCGCGCGCGGCTTTAATCACGTCGGCCAGCGATTTCCAGGGTGAATTCGCGGCTACCACCATCACGTTAGGCGTAGTCGAGACTAGCGCGATCGGCAGCAGGTCTTTGCCCGGATCAAAGGTCATCTCGGTATACAAAAACGGATTGATCGATTGCGTGCCAATCGTACCTAAACCAATCGTATAACCATCAGGTTTGCTGCGCACCACACCTGCTAAACCGACGTTGCCGGCGGCACCGGGTTTGTTTTCTACCACGACGATTTGCTTGAGTGTGGCTTCCATGGCCTGAGCGATCGAGCGACCAAAGATATCAGCCGCGCCCGCCGCTGGGTAAGGTACAACCAAGGTCAGTGACTTAGTCGGAAACTCTTGCGCTTGCGCCATCGGTGCGTCAGCGATCGAGAGACCCGCAGCCACCAACGCTGCACATAAACTGCGTTGCAAAAAATACCGGTGTTTCATTGAATCCTAGCTCCAGTGATTTCAGGCACGCCGCGATGCAGCATGCTTAGCCGAATCGGCTTGTATCGAAAGCGAGCTTACGTATCGCTCGCGTATTCGTACTATAGTGACAACTGTAAATATAGCAGCACAAACCAACGGGTACTTGGGCATGAGAGCAACATCACTATTCTTTTCTGAGCGCATGGCGGTCTTAGCCAAAACTCATGTCAATCACCCTGCCTTGATTGACCGCGACAGCCCAACGAGTTTTGCGGCACTGCACCAACAAGCCTTGCAACTGGCCGGCAATATGGCCGCCATTGGCATCAAAGCCCACGACCGCGTTGCTGTGTGGTTACCCAACTGCACGGCCTGGGTACAAACTTTTTTAGCCTGCGCCCACTTAGGCGCGACAGTTTTGGCCGTCAACACTCGCTTTCGTAGCCAAGAGGTTGCCGATATTATCGGGCGTGGCAAGGCTGACTGGCTTGTCTTGTGGCCTGATTTCAAAGGCATCGCCTTTGCTGACATGCTCGCTGATATCCCACAAGAGGTGCTTGCGCGCCTGCGCGGCGTGCTGGCGATTGGAGAACCCGGCAGCACCGCGATGACAGCGATCGCCAAGCGCGGGCATGTCTTGCACGCGTTTAGCGATTTACTGCAAAGCACCCACCCCGTGCCGCAAGCCTTTGGTCAGGCACCGGCACTTTGCTTTACCACCTCGGGCACCACCTCAATACCAAAGTTTGTCGTGCATGATCAGCACACCTTGATTGTTCACGCCGATTCAATGCAAAAGGCTTTTGACTACGATCAGACCAGCCGCATTCTGGCGAGTGCGCCCTTTTGTGGCGCCTTTGGATTTTCGACCCTCACGGGTGGTCTGGCCACCGGCAGCACCGTTGTGTGCGAACCGGTTTCTGACACGCACAGCACGCTTGAACAAATTCGTAAGCATCAAGTCACCCACACCTACGCCAATAACGAATCACTGTTAAAGCTCTTTGAAGCCGCCCCCTCTCCTGCCGCGTTCGCCAGCTGCAAATTGTTTGGCTTTGCGAGTTTTTCACCGGCCATCACCACTTTGCTTGAAGAGGCTGAGCGCAACAATGTCGCGCTGACAGGCTTGTACGGCTCAAGCGAATTGCAAGCGCTGATGGCCGCGCAACCACTCGATCCATCAGAGGGGGACGTGAGCGTGCGCTACTTAGCGGGTGGTCGGTTGATTCATCCAGAGGCGCGAGTTCGGGCACGTGATCCCGCGACGGGTCAGCTTGCTCCACATGGCGAATCGGGCGAAATCGAAATCAAGTGCGCCAGTCAGATGTTGAGCTATCTAGACAACCCGGATGCGACCGCACAAGCCTATACCCCTGATATCTTTTTTAAAACGGGCGACCTAGGCTACACCGTGAGCGACACTCAGTTTGTGTTTCAAACACGCATGGGAGACTCGATGCGCTTATCAGGGTTTTTAGTCAACCCAGCAGAAATCGAACACGCGATTGAGACGCTGCCCGGCGTACAAGCATGCCAAGTAGTCGGTGCAACGCAAGGCACAAAAATCTTACCCGTGGCGTTCGTGATCTTGTATGCGGGCTCGCATGCAGACCCAACGCGCTGGGCCACCGAGTGCAAACGCACCATGGCGGGTTACAAGGTACCTGTACATTTTGAAGTCGTGAGCGAGTTTCCGACGGTTCAAAGTGCCAACGCCGTCAAGATCTTAAAAAATAAACTGCGCGAAATGGCCAGTGAAATCCTTGCGAGAACAGCTTAAATGTTTAACCCTGATTCATTACTCTTACCTTTTTTTGAAGATAGCCATCGTCAGTTGCATGAGGCGTTACACCATTGGTCAGCGCCGCAACTGACGAATCGGGTACATGAGGGTAATGTCGACCAAACCTGCGTGACGTTGACGCGCACCTTAGGCCAAGCTGGCTGGCTGCGCTACTGCGTGCCAGCACAATATGGCGGTGCGTTACCCGCGCTCGATTCACGCAGCCTGTGTTTGATCCGGCAAACCCTGGGCTATTACGATGGCCTGGCCGACTTTGCCTTTGTCATGGCAGGTTTAGGGAGTGGGCCGATTTCGTTATTTGGCTCGGACCATCTCAAAGAAAAATATCTGCCAAAAGTTGCCACTGGCGAACTGATCGCAGCGTTTGCTTTGTCTGAACCGGACGCAGGGTCAGACGTTGCCGCCATGACAACCCGCGCCACGCGCACGGCCGCGGGCTATCGACTCAATGGTGTCAAAACCTGGATCTCAAACGCTGACATCGCTGATTTCTATACCGTGTTTGCCCGCGTTGAGGGCGACGAGGCCGAAGGTGTGACCGCCTTTGTAGTCGATGCGACGACACCTGGATTAACCGTCAGCGAGCGCTTTGACGTCATTGCGCCCCACCCGATCGGCAGCCTCACCTTTACCGACTGCGAGATCCCAGTCTCGCAACGCTTAGCCAAGCCGGGCCAAGGTTTTAAAGTCGCCATGCAAAACCTTGATGTGTTTAGAGCCTCAGTGGGTGCCGCAGCCTTAGGCTTTGCCGAAGCGGCCCTAGAGTTGGGCATTAGTCGCGCCACGACGCGCCCGATGTTTGGCGCGATGCTGTCTGATTTGCAAATGACACAAGCCGCGATTGGCGACATGAGCACCGAAATCGATGCGGCTACGCTACTGATCTATCGGGCCGCTTGGGAGCGCGATGTCTTGCAGCGACGCACTACAAAATCGGCGGCGATGGCCAAGATGTTTGCCACTGAGTCTGCGCAGCGCGTGATTGACCGCTGCGTGCAGTTACACGGTGGCCTAGGTGTCAGAGTCGGGCACCCCTTAGAAATGTTGTATCGTGAAATCAGAGCTCTACGTATTTATGAAGGCGCGACCGAAGTGCAACAAGTCATCATCGCACGCGAAACACTTAAAAATAAAACTTCAGGAGTCATTTAATGAACGGTTCAGAAGCAATGGTGCACACCCTTCTTGAGGGTAAAGTGGATATCTGTTTTGCCAACCCCGGCACCTCTGAAATGCACTTTGTTTCGGCACTTGACCGTGCTCCGGGCATGCGTTGTGTGCTTGGTTTGTTTGAAGGCGTCGTCAGTGGCGCTGCCGATGGCTACTATCGCATGGCTGAAAAACCAGCTGCCACACTATTACATCTGGGCCCAGGCTTGGGCAATGCGCTGGCCAATATCCACAACGCTAAGCGTGCCTATTCGGGCATGATCAATATTGTGGGTCAACACGCGCTGGATCACATCCATAATAATGCCCCGCTCAACTCTGACGTTGAAGCGGTTGCCCGCCCAATGTCAAACTGGGTCAAGACCACCATGTCGGCCGCCGCCGCGCCATTAGATACTGCTGAGGCGATCTCACAGGCGCGCAGCACACCTGGCCGCATCGCCACGCTGGTGTTGCCTGCCAATTGCGCTTGGGAGCCCTCTGACCCAGGCCACTATTCAACAGCGCCTGCGCAAACTGCTGCAGCGCCGCTGGCTGATACGGTGCTGGCCTTGGCCCGTTTGCTGTCCGATTGCAAAACCGCCGAAGCGACCACGCTCTTACTGGGCGGGCCCGCACTACGTGCAAAGTCAGCCACACTCGCTGGAAAAATTGCCGCGCACACAGGCTGTAAATTAGCTTGTGAGCCACGCAACCCTCGCATGGAGCGTGGTCGCGGTCGGGTCAACATTGCACCGTTGCCTTTTCCCGTAGACGGTGCGGTCGCCGTGCTCAAAGATGCCAAGCATCTGGTGCTAGTGGGTAGCGCCCCGCCAGTGGCATTTTTTGCCTACCCAAATAAGCCACGCATGATCAAGCAGCCTGATTGCGAGGTGCATACCTTGGCTACGCTCACGCATGATATCGAAGCGAGCCTGCAAGCGTTGGTGGATGCCCTGGGCGCACAAAACACAGCCCCCGCGCAATTGTCGACGGGCCCCATCATCACTGACTTGCCCACCGGCACACCCTCGGTTGAACACTTTGGCGCCATCATCGCGGCCACCTTGCCCGAAAACGCCATCATGGTCGACGAGGCTGTGACCTCAGGTCGCCAATTTGCCAAGACCCTGCCGCAAGCGGCACCACACGATTGCATCGACATCACGGGCGGCGCGATCGGCTGGGGCTTGCCTGCCGCCGTTGGCGCTGCAGTGGCTTGCCCTAATCGTAAAGTGTTTGCGTTTATCGGTGACGGCAGCGCAATGTACACGCTGCAATCACTCTGGACTATGGCGCGCGAACAACTCGACGTGACCGTCGTGATTTTTGCTAATCGTTCGTATCGCATCTTGCGTGGTGAGCTGGCAAACATGGGCGGCCCTGAAGCGGGTGAAAACGCCAAGCGCATGCTGGATCTGGATCGCCCATTTTTGGATTGGGTGTCGTTGGCAAAAGGACATGGCGTGGCAGGTACACAAGTCACGACTCTTGAAGGCTTTGCCAATGCGATGCGCATCGCGGCCAAAGAAAAGGGTCCGCGTCTGATTGAACTGGTGTTTTAAGGCACGAAGATTACGTTGCGCTGCTTCGTGTCAATACGACACGAAGCAGTATCACCGAATTAAAATTTTAAATTTTTAATTAGCAGATAACCTTTTAAAACTCTTTTCTGAATACATGAGACTCAAAATATGAAATGCTATTGCGTTGTTAATTTTCGTGAAGCCCTCGAACTGATCGAGACTAAAACACCTGAACCGACCGGCACCGAAGTGCTGGTGCAGGTTCGTGCGGCTGGCGTCTGCCATAGTGACATCCATTTTTGGGAAGGCGGTTACGACCTCGGTAACGGGCGCACGCTGTTACTAAAAGACCGCGGCATCAAGTTGCCCATGACGATGGGCCACGAAACCGCGGGTACCGTGGTGGCGCTAGGGCCACAAGCCAAAGGCGTTGAAAAAGGTCGCAACTATTTGGTATACCCCTGGATTGGTTGCCGCAGCTGCCCAGCGTGTTTAGACGAACTCGAAAATCACTGCGCCAACCCGCAATACTTGGGTGTGCATCGGCCCGGTGGCTATGCCGACCATATCCTGGTGCCTGACGCGCGCTACCTCATCGATATTGGTGATCTTGACCCTGCAGCGATTGCACCCTATGCCTGCTCAGGCATCACGACGTACAGCGCGTTGAACAAAATCGGCGCGAGTCTGTATCAAAAACACCCGATCGTGATCATGGGTGCGGGGGGCTTGGGCTTAATGTGTCTGGCCTTAGTCAAGGCCTTGAATGGCGTGGGCGCAATTGTGGTGGATATCGACCCAGTCAAACGCCAAGCCGCGCTTGACGCCGGCGCCCTGACCGCCATCGATGGCGCAGCGCCCGACGCTGCGCAACAAATCATTGCCGCCAATGGTGGCAAACTGCTGCAAGGGATTGTGGATTTGGTGGGTGCCCCTTCAACCACCGAGCTTGGTTTTAACGTGATGATTAAAGGCGGCAAGCTGGTCATCGTTGGTTTGTTTGGTGGTGCAGCGCCATGGCCGATTGCTTTCATTCCAATGAAGGCCGCACAAATTCTGGGCAGCTACACTGGCTCGCTCAATGAGATGCGCGAACTATTGCAATTAGTCAGTGACGGCAAAATCACCCCGATCCCCGTCCATAAGCATCCGCTAGCCGATGCCGACAAGGTGCTGACTTCACTGCGTCAGGGCAAGGTGACGGGGCGAGCTGTATTAATAGCTTGAAAACTCAGTTTGCGGGGGCTGGCTTAGCGGCTTGATAACGCTGCAGAGCCAGCAACACCTGCCGGGTGGCCAGCGGTTTGCCCGCCAGATGTTCTGATAGGCGCGCTCGCAACGAAGCCCGCAAGGCGGGCTCTTTTTGTATGTCTTCAAAGTCTGGCGGTTCGACATCTAGCCCGTAGCCTGTTTCTTGCAGCAACACCCACTCAAACCGGCGCAAGGCACCGGCCGCGGGCGACCCTGTGGCCAGACGTTGCAAGGCCATCACATAGGCATCAAATAAGCCTGGATGTGGATCTTCGCGGGGTAATAGCCGAAAAAGTAGCTCGTTCATGTACCAGCACGACATCAACGCGGGCCCAGGCAAGGGATGTACGCCCGCACACTCAGCCCGAGTCAGTGTTTTGACTTCACTGGCCCCAGTAAAAGACAGCAGCAAGGGCTGAAACAAAGACAACGCCGGGCGCAACACAGAGTGCGGGCGTTTGGCGCCTTTAGCGACTAGGCTGACCCAGCCGTGATCGCGTGAAAACGCCTGAACAATCAAAGAGGTTTCTCGCCAGGCCGTTGCGTGCAACACGTAGCCTGGGGTTTCGTGCACGCGCGTTGCGCGTTTATTCATAGCCCAGATCGCGCAGGCTGCCCTCTTTTTCGGCCCAGCCTTTTTTAACCTTGATATACACCTCAAGGTGAATCGGTTTGTCGAGCAGTTTGGCGATATCTTGTCGTGCCTCTGAGGCAATGCGCTTCATGTGGCTGCCACCCACCCCCAACAAAATTGGCTTGTGGCTATCGCGCTCGACAATCACACAGGCGGCGACGTGCACGCCCTTCTCGGTTTCTTCCCACTGTTCGATCATCACGGTGCAGCCATAGGGCAACTCGTCACCCACTAAGCGAAAGATTTTTTCGCGAATCAGTTCAGAAGCGATAAAGCGTATAGGGCGATCGGTGAGCGTATCTGCGTCAAAATAGGCTTCGTTTTCAGGCAAGCGTTTGGCGACTTCGTCAAGCAACTGATCAAGCTGATGCTTCTTTGTTGAGCTGACTGGCACCACCGCAGCAAACTGATACTGGGCCGCGATTTTTGCCACAAACGGATAGAGCTCGTCGCGATTTTTAAGTTGATCAATTTTGCTAATCACCAGAATCGTGCGCGCGGGATCGTGCAGCAAGGTTAACAACTTGGCATCGCCGGGCGACCATTTGCCGGCCTCGACCACAAACAGCACCACATCCACACCGCCAAGCGTTTGCGTCACGACGCGATTCATCATGCGGTTCATGGTGCCGCCGTGCCGGGTCTGAAACCCGGGCGTATCCACAAACACAAATTGCTCGTGCTCGCGTGTGAGCACGCCTTGGATACGGTGACGTGTGGTTTGTGCCTTGCGTGAAACGATCGTGATTTTGCTGCCAATTAGCGCGTTGGTCAGGGTAGATTTACCAACGTTTGGACGTCCAACGACTGCAATAAAACCACAGCGATAAGCTGTTTCTGTCATTTAAGTTCCTGGGCAACCGCAACCGGCAGCGTAAGTTGTGCCGTTTTGCGCGCCCGGGATGAACGCTTTTTAGCAGGGGCCGGACTAGCGGCCTCGGCCCCAACAAGTGCAAGTTTTGCGGCCGACTGCTCGGCTGCACGACGACTTGCACCTGCCGCCACCACTTTAATGTCAAGCACCGGAACCGAGCACTCGACTTCAAACTGCTGACTATGCGCAGCGCCATGGGTGGCAACCACGTTATAAATCGGTAAAGCGTATTGGCGACTTTGCAAAAACTCTTGCAACAAGGTTTTGGCGTCTTTACCCAGCGTTAAGGGATCAACGCTTGCCAAAATCGGCACGTAGACGCGCTCGATTAACTGCTGGGCTGCGACATACCCGCCGTCTAAAAAGACTGCGGCCAGAATCGCTTCGAAGGTATCGGCCAAAATTGAAGGGCGACGAAACCCGCCGCTTTTGAGTTCGCCTTCGCCGAGTCGCAAGTATTTTGACAGTTCGAGTTTTTGTGCGATCTCTGCAAGCGAGGCCTGCTTGACTAAGTTGGCACGCACACGCGACAGATCGCCTTCGTCAAGCGTGCCATAGAGACTGAACAGCAGCGCCGACACCGACACACTTAAAACAGAATCACCTAAAAACTCTAGCCGTTCGTTGTGACGCGCGCCATGACTTCGGTGCGTCAACGCCTGCTCTAGCAAAGCGGGTTTGACGAACTGATAGCCAAGCGAAGTCTCGAGTGCGGCAAAGGACATGAACAAGTGACAAGCAACAATGAAAAAAAAGAACTTAGTGAAAGGGCCCGATACGGCCTAGCTGACTAAAGTTCATCCAGATGAAAAAAGCTTTACCGACAATATTGGCCTCTGGGACAAAACCCCAGTAACGACTGTCAAGGCTATTATCGCGATTGTCACCCATCATAAAGTAAACGCCCGCCGGAACGGTGCAACGCATACCGTTTCTGAGATATTCACATTTTTCACGATATGGAAAGTTGGTAATTGGGGCGATTTCTTGCGATCTTCGCTCATCTAGCAATATTTTGTGTGCTCTTTCGCCCAACTGCTCGGTGAATTGTGCCGTATAGGCAACACGATCAGGTTCAAAATATTGACCCTCTGGTTTTCTAAGAATTTCTTTACCATTGATAAAGAGCTTTTTATCCAGGTAGGCGAGTTGATCACCAGGCAACCCCACCACACGTTTGATGTAGTCAACTGCGGGATCAACCGGATAACGAAACACCATCACGTCACCGCGCGCGGGTTCACCGAGCGCAATTATCTTTTTATCAATGACCGGCAAGCGCAACCCGTAAGTGAATTTATTGACCAGGATCAAGTCGCCCGATTGCAGGGTTGGCAACATTGAGCCCGACGGAATGCGAAAAGGCTCGACGATAAACGAGCGCAACACAAACACAAACAAAATGACCGGAAAAAAACTGACGCCATATTCGACCCACCATGGCACATGCCCGACTTCGGTACGAATTTGCTCTTCGCGATTTTGCACTTCAACCTGAGGCAAACCGACCCAACTCGGACGCGCCAAGGCCAGAGCCTCAGAAACCCGGCGCTGACGCGCAGAGCGCAAAGAGAACTTGTCGAGGGCATAGACAATGCCTGTCACGACCATCAGCACAAAGAGTATCAGGGCAAAATTCCAGCTCATTGGCTTAACCTTGTAGAAAAATTATCGATCATCAACTTGCAAAATCGCCAGAAAAGCCTCTTGCGGAATCTCAACACTCCCGACTTGTTTCATGCGTTTTTTACCGGCCTTTTGTTTTTCAAGTAGTTTTTTCTTGCGGCTGATGTCGCCGCCATAACACTTTGCCAACACGTTTTTGCGCAGTGCTTTGACGTTTTCGCGGGCAATGATCTCGGCGCCGATCGCGGCCTGAATCGCGACGTCGTACATTTGGCGGGGGATGAGTTCGCGCATGCGCGCCACCACATCGCGCGCGCGATAGCGTGCATTTGAGCGATGACAAATGTTTGACAGGGCATCGACCTTATCGGTGTTGATTAACAGATCAACTTTCACCACATCGGCCGTACGGTATTCTTTAAATTCGTAATCCATCGAAGCGTAGCCACGCGACACTGACTTTAATTTGTCAAAAAAGTCGAGCACGATTTCAGCCAAAGGCATCTCGTAATGCAAATGGACCTGACGGCCGTGATACGTCATATCCAGTTGCTGGCCGCGCTTGTTATTACACAGCGTCATCACAGGGCCCACGTACTCTTGGGGCATAAACAAGGTGATTGTCACGATCGGTTCGCGAATTTCAAGATACTGCCCAACCTCAGGCATGCGCGACGGGCTTTCAATCTGGATCACACTGTTATCACGCAGCACGACTTCGTACACGACCGACGGCGCGGTCGTGATGATATCCATATCGAACTCGCGCTCAAGACGCTCTTGCACAATCTCCATGTGCAGCAAACCCAAAAAGCCGCAACGAAAGCCAAAGCCCAGCGCCTGCGAAACTTCGGGTTCGTACATCAGCGAAGAATCATTGAGCTTAAGTTTTTCAAGCGAATCACGCAGCTGATCGTATTCGCTACTTTCAACGGGATATAAACCAGCAAACACCTGTGGCTTCACTTCTTTAAAGCCAGGTAAGGCCTCAGAGGCGGGCTTGGACAGCAACGTCATCGTGTCGCCCACCTTGGCGTCAGCGAGTTCTTTGATACCCGCAATCACAAAACCCACTTCACCAGCCGACAGGTGGGGACGAGGCTGCGACTTAGGCGTAAACACACCGGTTTGCTCACACAGGTGGACCGCACCCGTGGCCATAAACAAAATTTTGTCTTTCGGTTTAAGCACGCCATTCACCACACGCACCAACATGACGACACCCACGTAATTATCAAACCACGAGTCGATAATTAAGGCTTGCAGGGGGGCTGTCGGATCACCTTTTGGAGCCGGAATACGTGATACCACTGCCTCGAGGATTTCGTCGATGCCCATGCCGGTTTTGGCGCTTGCCAAAATGGCCTCAGAAGCATCTAGGCCGATGACTTCTTCGACTTCGGCGCGGGCACTTTCAGGATCGGCCGAGGGTAAATCCATTTTATTGAGTACGGGGACGACTTCGACGCCAAGTTCGATCGCGGTGTAGCAATTGGCCACGGTTTGGGCTTCGACACCTTGCGAGGCGTCTACCACCAACAGCGCACCCTCGCAGGCGGACAGCGAACGACTGACCTCGTACGAAAAGTCGACGTGCCCGGGGGTGTCGATGAGATTAAGGTTGTAAATTTGTCCGCTCGCCGACTTATATTGCAGGGC
>JABMMM010000068.1 GCA_013205565.1 Alcaligenaceae bacterium
AAAAATAATTGGGCCGTGACCATTGCGGTGGTAGACGATGGTGGCCATCTGCTGGGCTTACAACGCCTTGACAGAGCCGCTGCAATGTCCGCGCACATTGCACCCGCTAAAGCGCACACCTCGGCGCTCGCGCGTCGCGAAACCAAAGTCTACGAAGACATTATCAACAATGGTCGAACCGCCTTTTTGTCGGCGCCAACGCTGCAAGGCATGCTCGAAGGCGGCGTGCCAATTATTGTTGAAGGTCAAGTGATCGGCGCCGTCGGCGTGTCGGGCGTTAAATCCTCAGAAGATGCAGAGATTGCTGCGGCCGGTATTGCTGCGTTGACAGCCTAATTTATTGACACACTCCAGCAAAACATCAAAACGTATTGATCCTGGACACCACGGAGACCAGACACATGGCGAACTCAATAGAATCCACCCTAGTTGAAACGCGCGTATTTCAACCGCCTCAGGGCTTTGTTGAACAAGCTAATGTGGCGGGTCAGGCAGGCTATCAGGCCCTGCTCGAGGCAGCCGATCGTGACCCCGAAGCCTTTTGGGCCCAGCAGGCGCGTGAGCATTTACACTGGACTAAACCGTTTACCAAGGTGCTCGATGAGTCGCGTGCGCCGTTCTTTGAGTGGTTTGCTGATGGTGAACTTAACGTCTCGGCCAATTGCTTAGACGTCAATCTGAAAAATGGCAACGCCAACAAAGTCGCGATTATTTTTGAAGCCGATGATGGCGTTGTTAAAAAAATTACGTATCAAGCATTACACGATCGCGTGTGCCAGTTAGCCAATGGTCTCAAAGCACTGGGTCACCAGACAGGCGAGCGCTCGATCATCTATATGCCGATGTCGATTGAAGCCGTTGTGGCGATGCAGGCCTGCGCCCGCCTGGGCATCATTCACTCCGTGGTGTTCGGTGGCTTCTCGGCTAAAAGTCTGCACGAGCGCATCACCGACGTGGGTGCAAGCTTAGTGCTGACGGCCGATGAACAAATGCGTGGCGGCAAGGCGATTGCACTTAAACCCGCCGTCGACGAGGCCTTGACGATGGGCGGTTGCGAGGCCGTTCGTCATTGCATTGTTTATAAACGAACGGGCGGCAAAATTAACTGGGACGCTGAACGCGATGTTTGGCTGCACGAGCTTGCTGACAAACAAGCCACCACCTGTGAACCTGTCGCCGTCGGCGCTGAATATCCCCTGTTTATTTTGTATACCTCGGGCTCGACGGGTAAGCCCAAAGGCGTGCAACACTCTTCGGGCGGTTACTTGCTGTGGGCCAAGCTCACGATGCAATGGGTGTTCGATGCAAAAGCGAAGGATGTTTTTTGGTGCACGGCCGACGTGGGTTGGGTCACGGGCCATACCTATGTGACTTACGGTCCCTTGGCGGCTGGCTTGACGCAAATTGTGTTTGAAGGTGTGCCCACCTATCCGAATGCGGGGCGTTTTTGGAAAACCATTCAAGAACATAAAGTATCGATTTTTTACACCGCACCTACAGCGATTCGGTCGTTGATTAAAACGTCAGATGCAGATTCTGCTGTGCACCCCAAGAGCTTTGATATGTCGAGTTTGCGCCTGTTGGGTTCGGTGGGTGAGCCTATCAATCCAGAAGCCTGGATGTGGTACCACACCAATGTCGGAGGCGGACGTTGTCCGATTGTCGATACCTGGTGGCAAACAGAAACTGGCGGACATATGATTACGCCTCTGCCAGGCGCGACTCCCTTAAAACCAGGCTCGTGCACGACGCGTTTGCCCGGCATTACAGCAGCGATTGTCGATGAAGTTGGCGGCGACGTCGCAGCAGGCAACGGTGGCTTCTTGGTGATTAAGCGCCCTTGGCCTTCAATGATTCGCGGGATCTGGGGTGACCCTGAGCGTTACGTCAAAAGCTATTTTCCGCCAGAGTTGCGCGGCTATTATTTGGCGGGCGATGGCGCACAATGCGACAAAGACGGCTGCTTCTGGATTATGGGCCGTATTGATGACGTGTTGAATGTTTCCGGCCACCGTTTGGGTACGATGGAAGTCGAATCTGCACTGGTGGCGCACGAAATGGTGGCTGAGGCTGCGGTCGTTGGGCGTCCAGACGCAACCACCGGCGAGGCGATCGTTGCCTTCGTCGTGCTCAAACGCGCGCGCCCTGAAGGTGACGAAGCGATCGCATTAGGCAAGCAACTGCGCGACTGGGTCGCCAAAGAGATCGGCCCGATTGCCAAGCCAAAAGAGATTCGTTTTGGTGATAACTTGCCCAAAACACGCTCAGGCAAGATCATGCGCCGTTTATTGCGTGTGGTGGCTAAAGGTGAGGCGATTACGCAAGATATTTCAACGCTTGAAAACCCGGCGATCTTGGATCAACTGTCTAAGCCGGTTTAGGTGACGCTAAAAGTAGTTGCACGATTGACGATATTGTCGTACACCTTTGATTCGGTTGTTGGATGCTCAGTCACTTAACACCAAAGAATGTTTTTCAACGAAAAGGGAGATTCTCCATGTCTTATCTTAAACCGTCGTTTTTAAAGTCGCTGGGTCTGTTGGCAACCGCCGCCTTGCTATCAATCAATAGTGCCTCGGCGCAGGTGGATACCCTGGCCAGTATCAAACAAAAGGGCAAGATGGTAGTGGGCGTCAAGGCCGATTACAAACCCTTTGGTTATGTGGATCCGTCGGGAAAAATCGTCGGTTTTGAAATCGACATGGCCAACGAAATCGCCAAAAAATTAGGCGTATCAATCGAATTGATCCCTGTCGTGGCGGCTAACCGCATGGAGTTCGTCAAGCAAGGTCGCACCGATCTGATGATCGCGACCATGTCCTACAAGCCCGATCGCGCTGAAGTGGTGGCCATCCCTGAGCCTTTCTATTACGCTAGTGCTGCTGCACTCTTTGCTAAAAAGAATTCTGGCTTAAAGGCCTGGACAGACCTCAAAGGCAAAACGGTGTGCGGTATCCAGGGCGCGTATTACAACCGCCGCACGGGAGATGAGTTTGGTGCAAAAATGCTGACTTTCAAAGGTTCAACCGAAGCCCTGGCCGCGTTCGAGGCAGGCAATTGTGTTGGGATGGTTTTTGATTCAACCTTTTATGCCGGCCTAACCGGTGAGGCAAAATGGGCCGACTACGCCATCATGTTGCCTTTGATTGATCCAGAGCCTTGGGGCATGGGCCTGCGCAAAGAAGACGCTAAGTTTGCGGCCTTTATTAGTAACACATTAAAAGAATGGCACAAAACGGGTTTCATTATCGGCCTTGAAAAGAAGTGGGGCATCTCGCCCTCGCCATATCTGGTCGAGCAGAACGCAAAATTCAAATAATTTGGTTGGGTAACAGGCCGAGCAAGTGATGGATAGTGTTGCGGCCTGGTTTAAATGGCTACACCAGACGAGCGGCATCAAGCTAACGATTTTTTACGATAGCTATGACCGCTCGCGTTTTCTTGAAGGCCTGAGCACCACGCTTGAGTTGTCGGCCATCGTGATTGTGTTGAGTCTTTTCTTTGGTGCGATTGTCGCTTGGCTGGTTGGCACGAAGTATCAATGGCTTCGCCGTTGTGTCGGTGCGTACGTTCAACTGTTTCGTAATACGCCGCCGCTCGTTCAGATTTATTTCTTTTATTTTGCGATTGGCCCACTCTTGCCGAAGGTGGGAGGTGCGCCGCTGTTGGGCTCGCTGGGTTGGGCGATTGTCGCTTTGACTTTGCTTGAAACCGCGTTTACGGCAGAGATTTTTAGGGCAGGTATTGAAGCGGTGCCCAAGGCGACGATTGAAGCGGCTCAGGCGCTTGGTTATTCGCGTACGCAAATTTTCAGGCGAGTCGTGTTTCCGCTAGCCTTACGCGTAACGATGCCAGCATTGAATAACAACCTAGTGAATCTGGTAAAAACCACCACCTTAGGCTACGCGATTGCCGTGCCAGAATTGCTTTATATGTCTGGCCAAATCTGGTCTGAACAGGTCAATGTGACTGAAATGATGATTGTGCTCTTGCTGACCTACATTGCGATTGTCGGTTTGATCAATCAATTGATGCAGTGGTTTGAAAAAAGGTTGTACGTACCGGGGTTTGGTCAATGAAACGTCTGCCAGTCATGCTGCCCTTTCGTTTGCAGCCTCAGGTCGGGCTCATTGATCGCTCGAGTGGGGGCGGTTTATTCGTTTGGCAAACAGGCCTGCTACTACTGGTTGCCTTGATCGGCTCGGTCGCGACCGCGCAGGCCCAGGCAGTCGCTGCGCAGGCCTCGGTGTTGAGCTTGCTA
This sequence comes from Alcaligenaceae bacterium, assembly GCA_013205565.1. Lineage (GTDB taxonomy): Bacteria > Pseudomonadota > Gammaproteobacteria > Burkholderiales > Burkholderiaceae_B > Zwartia. The sequence goes on from JABMMM010000068.1 coordinate 4,262, forward strand.
CTGAAGTGGACACCTCTGCTGGCACAAGGTTTCTTGTTTAATCTCGCCATTAGTTTCATGGCGATGCTGCTGGGGACTGCCGCAGGGGTCGTGTTGGGGTTGGCTCGAGTTTCACTGCTTGCGCCAGTGCGTGGCACCTCGTGGCTGGTCGTACAGTTTTTTCGCAATGCCCCGTGGCTGGTATTGCTATTTTTTGTTATGTTTTTAATGCCGTTTGAATTCAAAATTGGTCAGCACACGATTCCGTTTCCGGATTGGATCAAATCGACCATTGGCTTGGCGTTGCCAATCATGGCCAACATTGCAGAGATTGTGCGCGGTGCCGTGCAGTCGATTCCCTCGGCGCAATGGGAGGCCGCGCGTTCGCTTGCCTTTAATCGTCGGCAAATTTTATGGCAGATTATTCTGCCGCAGTGTATTAAGCGAATGCTGCCTTCGTGGATGAACTGGTATGCCATTTTGACAATGGCCACCACGCTTGCCTCGATTGTCGGGGTCTCAGAGGTGATGACAACGGTGGGCCATATTACTGCTGCCGAGTCGCGCACTGACTTTTTGATACCCATTTATAGCTATGTGCTGTTGTGGTTCTTTATATACTGCTATCCGATCGCTTGTTACACGCGTCGCCTTGAAGCGCGTTTTGCCGAGCGTTAAATAATGTCTATATCTTCTATGCTATTGGATCGATTGCCTGGCAAACCTCAATTGAAACCTAATCAGAGACCCCAATGGATCCGTCAATCACTTTGAAGCTGCAAGACTTTTTGACCACGCACGCACTCAAGCTCGAGCGTCACGAACATGCGGCCGTGATGACGGTTGCTGAATCCGAGTTGCTTGTTCCTTTGTTACCCGGGGCCAAAACAAAAAATCTGTTTTTGCGTGATAAAAAAGGTCTCAAACATTTTTTGGTCACAATTCCCGCGGCGCTGAGTGCGAATCTGAATCAGTTGGGTGACGTACTTGGTGCTGGGCGTTTAAGCTTTGCCTCGGCCGAGCGGCTACTCACGCATTTGGGCGTCACTCCAGGCTCGGTGAGCCTGCTAGGGCTGGTCAACGACACGGGGCACAACGTACAATTTGTGATTGATCAGGCCTTGTGGAATGCCCCCGCTGTGCAAGCGCACCCTTTGATCAATACGGCGACGCTGGTAGTGCCACACGCCGACTTAGTCAGATTTTTAGCAGCCACCGGGCACGAACCTAATATTATTTCTGTGCCCGCCAATGCGGCAGAGGATGTCGCACGATGACTTCGTCGTTTACCGAGCAAAGTTCAAGCCAACTCACTCAGCCCCAAGTGCGAATTCACGACGTCCACAAAGCATTTGGCGCGGTAAAAGTCTTGCGTGGGATGTCTTTAACAGTGGGTGCTGGGCAGGCGATTTGTGTCATCGGACCGTCGGGCTCGGGTAAATCAACCTTGCTGCGTTGTATCAACGGGCTGATCCCGGTAGATCGCGGCGAGGTCTTTGTGGGCGAGCATGCGGTGCATACCCTTAAATCCGATCACGACATGATTGCCTTGCGTAAAGACGTATCGATTGTATTTCAGCAGTACAACTTGTTTCCGCACAAAACCGCTCTTCAAAATATCATGATGGCGCCAATACAAGTCTTAGGGCAAAACAAAGACGAAGTGCGCGAGCGTGCGTTGGGCTTGTTAAAAAAAGTCCGGCTCGAAGACAAAATGAATAATTATCCTGGCGAGCTTTCTGGCGGGCAGCAGCAGCGCGTGGCCATCGCGCGGGCGTTGGCCATGCAACCTTCAGTGATGTTGTTTGATGAGGTCACCGCGGCCCTTGATCCCGAGACGCGTAAAGAGGTGTTGCTGACGATTCGCCAGTTAGTCGAAGAGGGCATGACCTCAATCTTAGTCACGCACGAAATGGCCTTCGCACGCGAGATCGCTGATCGCGTGTACTTCACCGATCAAGGTGTGATTGTCGAAGAAGGCACGCCGCAGCAGATTTTCGATGCGCCACAGGTGCAAAGAACCAAGGCGTTTCTTGAGCAGGTGCTTTAGGGCTCTACCCTCAAACCAAACTCGGCACCCGCCTCAAGCAATGCCTCAAGCACGTGTTCGGCATAGCCTCTAAAGACTAACAGTTCAAAAGTGAGTTCGTCAGAGCCGCGTGTAAGTGTCATGCCGATATGTCCAAAGCGCGTATTGGTTGCAGCACCAACCCCAAAGTGCTCTAACGCTAAATCCAGACTACAAAATTTATTGAGTGTGCGTTGCGCTGCGACGCCTGACACGACGATGGCGGTGCGTGCATGGCTTAAGTCGACCACGCTCGCGAGGCCACTGAGTGCAACGCGAAGGGCTTGTGCTTGAATCGTTGCATACAGATCGCCAACAATTTGCCAAAGACCGGGCCCAAGCAAACGCACACTTAAGATCGCGTTGCTAGTCATCTGATTGGGTGAGGGCAGGTTGATGTTTAAGCTGGTGCTCAACGCCGCTGCGGTCTCTTGTTGCGTTGAACCAAAAGCCGAGACTTGCAAAATAGTTAGCGGCCGTCGTTCAGAAATCGTGACCGTGGGGTGAGCCATTTGATGCGCTTCAGACGCTCGCGCGAGAAGTGCTGCGATTGCAGAGCGGCGTTCGATCATGATTGCCCCCCTTTCAAACGTTGATTTTCGGGGTCAACAAAGACGGGCGATACGACGCGAACACGCACAAACTCATTGGATAGCGGCGAGGCAGCGATTACCTCTTGGCCAAGTCGACTGGCGCCATTGTCTAAAAAGGCGAGGGCGATGGAGTGACCCAAAAATTCGCTTGGAGTCGACGAACTGACAAAGCCTTGCTTGGCGACGACGCCTGTTGCGCGTGCTTCGATTTCAGTGGCCACTAACTGACTACCCGCGCGAATGGTTGAGGTGCCGTCTACGGGTATCAAGCCCACAAGGCATGCGCGTCGCGTGTCGATGAGCCCAGAGCGCTTGGCCAGAGCCGCGCCGATGAAGCCACCATTTTTTCTGACAAGTTTGCCTAAGCCCAAATCGGCGGGTGTGGTACGCCCATCCAGTTCGTTTCCTGCCACGTGGCCTTTTTCGATTCGCAACACCCCCATGGCCTCAGTGCCGTACACCGTGATGCCAAAGGTTTGACCAAGCTCAAGGATGCGTGCCCACAGATCCTCGCCATAGTCAGCGCCAATCGCGAGCTCGTACGCGCACTCACCTGAATAACTCATGCGGTAAACGATCAGTTCAATCCCTTCAATTTGTGTGTGTATCACTGCAAGATGAGGCAAAGCAGAATCTGACACATCGCAGTGCGGTAAAAGTGCGGCCAAAACTTCACGTGAGCGTGGGCCCGCTAAGGCGAATTGTGCAAATTGTTCTGTGACTGAAATCGCCTGACAGCGTAGCTCGGGCCAGGCGACTTGCAGCATCAGTTCAAGATAGCTTTGTATTTTGCCCGCGTTGGCGGTGGTCGTTGATATGAGATAGTGATGCTCACCAAGCCGCGCCACGGTGCCGTCATCCATCACAATGCCGTCTTCGCGCAGCATTAAACCGTAACGTAATTTACCAACAGGTAAGTTGGCAAAGTTATTGCAATAGATGCGTTGAATAAACTCAAGTGCATCTGGGCCCTGAATATCAATCTTGCCTAAGGTCCCGACATCGACCAAACCCACGGCTTGACGCACCGCCAAGTTTTCACGGCGCCAAGCGGCTTCATAGGTTTCGCCCGATCGCAGATAAGTTTTAGGACGCAACCAATGTCCGACCGTGGTCATGGGTGCGCCTTGGGCAACATGCCAGCCATGCAGCGCGGTGCGGCGCACCGGCGCGTGGTGTTTGCCGGTATCGGCGCCCCCAAACAGGCCAAGCGCAACAGGCGTATAGGGTGGGCGAAAGGTGGTGGTACCAACTGAGGCAATGGGCTGCTCTCTTAAGGCCGCCATCAGCGCCAAGCCGTTGACGTTTGAGGTTTTTCCCTGATCGGTGCCCATGCCTAGCGTGGTGTAGCGTTTGAGATGCTCAACTGAGCGAAAATTTTCGCGGTGCGCGAGTTCGATATCTTCAACGGTGACGTCGTCTTGAATGTCGACAAAGCGCTTGCCACGCGAGGCCACTTTTGACATTTGCCAAAGCGGTTCAAGTGCGAAGTTTGTTTCAGGCTCGGCGTGCGGCGCATGATAGAGCAACGCCCCTTGCGGGCTGCTTGCATGATTGACGCAGGCTTGCTCGCCAGCCGCAGCCCCTTGTGCAAGCGCGCCTGCTAAGGTGTATTCGCCGTTGGCGGCACCCACCGGTACAAAGGTCGCCAACAGGCTGTCTGGTACGAAGGCCGTTAGCTTGTCATCAAAGCGTAGTTTGCCACCTGCTTGCGAATACAAGTGCACGGTGGGGCTCCAACCGCCTGAATTACCTAACAGATCACAGTCGATTTTTTGAGCGCCTGTACCATCGCGACCCAAGACGCTAAGCGCCTGCACGCTTTGCCCATGCACCGCGGTGATGTAAGAGTAGCCAAAATATTCGATGCCAGCGCTACGCACGCGGTTCACCAACTGCGCATCGACGGTACGGCGCGTATCGATCAGTGTCACAGTCTGCGCGCCAGCCTGCTTGGCATCTAAGGCGCTGCGATACGCATCATCGTTGTTGGTAAAAATTGCGATCTTGCGCCCGGGCAGCACAGCATACTGATTGATATAGGTGCGAAGCGCCGAGGCCAACATGACGCCCGGTTTGTCGTTATCGGCAAAGACCAAGGGGCGTTCGATACTGCCGCTGGCCAAAATAACGCTTGCGCAGCGCAAATGAAGCAAACGTTGGCGTGGTGTATGCGTGGGCGACTGTTGCAGGTGGTCGGTGACCCGTTCGGCAATCGTGACGAGTCCGTGATCATAGACGCCACTCACAGTGCTGCGTGGCAATAGCCGAACGTTTGAGTACCCACGTAGTGTGGCGACCGTTTGATCGACCCAATCGCTGGCACGCATTTTGTCGATGAGCTTGTTTTCCCAAAGCGCAGAGCCGCCAAGTTCGCTGCGCTCGTCGGCTAACACGACGCGTTTGCCGCTGCGTGCTGCGGCTAAGGCTGCAGACAGTCCTGCAGGCCCACCGCCCACCACTAAGACTTCACAGTGGGCGTATTCGTGCGCGTAGTGATCAGGGTCTTTGTGCAAGGGCGCTTTGCCTAAGCCTGCAGCGCGACGAATCTGGTGTTCGTAAAACATCCAGAATTTTTTGGGCCACATAAAGGTTTTGTAATAAAAACCTGCTGGCAATAAAGCAGAAAATGTTTGATTGATCGCACGCCAGTCAAAGCGCAGACTTGGCCAGCGATTTTGACTGGTCGCCTCTAGACCGTCAAACAGCTCAATCACCGTCGCGCGTGTATTGGGCTCAGTATGCGCACCCGTGCGCAGTTGCATCAAGGCGTTGGGCTCTTCAGGGCCTGCGCTATAGATGCCACGCGGGCGGTGATACTTAAAACTGCGCCCCACCAGTTTGACGCCATTTGCCAGCAAGGCAGAGGCGAGCGTGTCGCCTTGATAGCCGTAGTAGGTGTTGCCGTCAAAGCTAAAGCGCAAAAGTTTGCCGCGCGCAAGGCGGCCACCCTGTTCAAGTCTGTTAGGTTGTGAGCGACTCATTTCTCTGCACCGGCGCTGCGAGCAGCTTGAATACTGCTCACTTCATGTGTCAGGGTGTCGCGGACAAGCTCAAGGATTTGTCGGCAACCATGGTTGTGATGCCACCATTCACGATGTGGGCCACGTGGGTTATCGCGCTCGTACACATAGGCTTGCCAGGTGGTTTGACTGTCGTCAATCGTAGGAACCGGCGCAACCTCACGCACGTACGTAAATTCAGACTGATCGCGTGGGCCGCAGAAGGGGCAGTTAAACAGTTGCATGTTTCGCGTCGCCCTAGTGCCATTGCGGGGTGGGACCCGCGCCTTTATCATCGATCACTTTGCCGTTGGCAAAGCGTTCGAGTGTGTGGCCTTGATTAAACGCATGCGGGGCGTCGTTGGCGATGGTGTGCGCAAACACCCAGCCCGAGCCAGGCGTCGCTTTGAAGCCGCCATAACACCAGCCCGCATTCAGGTATAAATTGTCAATGGGCGTTTTTGAAATGATCGGGCTGCCGTCCATTGACATATCCATCACCCCCCCCCACTGACGCAACATCCGCACGCGCGACAAAATCGGAAACATTTGTAAGCCAGCGGTAATCGCTTCTTCGACAATCGGCAAATTGCCTTTTTGGCCGTAGCTTGGATAGAAATCCAGATCACCGCCCATGACCAATTCGCCTTTGTCAGACTGGCTGATATAGAAGTGGCCGGCACCGTAAGTCACAACGGTATCAATAATGGGTTTTAACGGCTCAGACACAAAGGCCTGCAATACGTGGGTTTCGATCGGCAGTTTAAGACCTGCCATGCCAGCCACTCGGCCGCTATTGCCTGCGACCGCAATGCCCACGCGCCCCGCACCGAGCCGTCCGGTTGAGGTTTCGACCCCCACGATACGATTGCCTTCACGCACGAATCCTTGTACCTCGCAATTTTGAATAATGTCGACGCCCAAGTTTGATGCCGCGCGTGCAAAGCCCCAGGCCACGGCATCATGACGCGCTGTGCCACCACGCCGCTGTATGAGGCCACCGATGATCGGAAACCGCGGCGCTTCTGAGCAGTCAAGGTGAGGGACAGCGCGTTCAATTTCTTCGCGCGTGAGCCACTCGCAGTCGATCCCGTTCAAGCGCATCCGATTGCCGCGACGAAATAACGCATCGCGCTGCCCTTCAGTGTGTGCTAAGTTCAAGACCCCGCGCGGGCTAAACATGACGTTGTAGTTCAACTCTTCGGATAACTGATGCCACAGCTTGAGCGACCATTCATAAAAATGGGCGTTTTCATCGGGCATGTAGTTTGAGCGCACGATCGTGGTGTTGCGACCCGTGTTGCCCCCGCCGATCCAGCCTTTTTCAAGCACCGCCACGTTTTTAATGCCGTGATTTTTTGCCAGATAAAAAGCGGTAGCCAACCCGTGCCCCCCACCGCCCACAATGATGACATCGTAGTGTTTTTTGGGTTCAGGATTGCGCCACGCCATTGGCCAGCCTTGGTGGCCGTTGAGCGCCTGTTTAACGAGCGAAAACACAGAGTATTTCATGGCATGACTGTGCCTTGTTCGCGACGGGATGTCAATACGTGCGGCCGAGACGTTACGGCTGGCACCTAAGGTTCGAATGACCCGCAATCCGTCCTGAGCGGGGGTTCTGTTTGTTTTCAGGGGTTTTTGGTCGTTTTGTGTCTAAGTCCAGTTAAGATGTTGATGTCTATCCTCCGGAGTCAGACCATGCTATTTGCCTTGTTAATTGCGGTGCACACCTTGTCAGCGGTTGTCTGGGTAGGTGGGATGTTCTTGATGCACTCTTCGCTGCGGCCGGCTGCTGCGACCTTGCTTGAACCGCCTGCACGCTTGCCGTTGTTGTGTGGTGTGATGTCGCGCTTTTTTATCTGGGTCAAGATTGCCATCACCTTGTTGTTTGTGACGGGCATCTGGCTGATCTCTTTGCACGGTAGTTTTGGCAAAGCAGGCTGGCACGTTCATTTGATGGTGTTGATCGCAGTGATCATGGCTGCGATTTTTGGCATGATTTATGGTGTCCCGTTTAAGCGGCTTAAGGCCGCGGTGGCAGCCAAAGACTGGCCTAAGGGTGGCGAGGCAATGGCCAGCATCCGCAAATTGATTTTCATCAATTTGGTGCTTGGGCTGATTACTGTCGCTGTTGGGGCGGGTGGGCGTTATTTGCCGCTGTGAGGCAGCCGAACACAAGCCCTACATCACAGCGCCGATTTGCCAGGGCACAAACTCGCTTTGTCCATAGCCATGGATTTCGCTTTTCGTGCGCTCGCCTGAGGCCACTTTGATGATCACCTCAAAAATCTGCGCACCTTTTTCGGCGATTGACATGCCGTCATCGACGATCTCGCCGCAGTTGATATCGATGTCCTCGCTTTGACGCTCAAATAAGGCGTTATTGGTCGACAGCTTGATCGACGGCGTGGGCGCACAGCCATAGGCCGAACCCCGGCCGGTGGTAAAGCAAATCATGTTGGCGCCACCTGCGACCTGGCCCGTGGCTGATACGGGATCGTAGCCCGGCGTGTCCATATACACAAAACCTTTGGCTGTGACGGGCTGTGCGTACTCGTACACGGCCTCTAAGCGCATTGTGCCGCCTTTGGCCACCGCACCCAGTGATTTTTCTAAAATTGTTGTCAAGCCGCCTGCCTTGTTGCCAGGCGAAGGGTTGTTGTTCATTTCGCCTTGATTACGCGCGCAATAGTCTTCCCACCAATGGATGCGTTCGATGAGTTTTTCGGCCACCGCAGGGCTTGCGGCACGACGCGTCAGCAAGTGTTCAGCGCCGTAGATTTCAGGAGTTTCAGACAAGATTGCCGTGCCGCCGTTCTGTACCAGCAGGTCAACCGCGACACCCAGCGCAGGGTTGGCCGAGATGCCTGAGTAGCCATCCGAACCACCGCATTGCAGGCCCAATGTTAAGTGGCTAACCGGTACGTCAGTACGTACGACCTTGTTAGCGTGCGGCAACATTTGTTGAATCAGTTCAACGCCTTTACGCACGGTCTTTTGTGTGCCCCCAGTGTCTTGGATATTGAAGGTTTTAAATAACGGGTTTTCAGAGAGCTTTTCGGCCGTTAATAAATCGGTGATCTGATTGGCTTCACAGCCTAGGCCAACCATCAGCACACCACAAAAATTTGCATGGCGCGTGTAGCCTGATAAGGTACGACGTAAGACGTCGATGCCCTCGCCAGTGCTGCCCATGCCGCAGCCGCTGCTAATCGTCAGCGCAACCACCCCATCGACATTCGGAAACGCCGCTAAGGCTTCGGGATGTGTCTCGCGATCAAAGCGGCTGGCGATCGCGCGCGCCGCAGTCGCTGAGCAATTGACGCTGGTCAAGATGCCCAAATAGTTTCGGGTGGCTATACGGCCATCTGCGCGCACGATGCCCTTAAAGGTGCGTGGCGTTGCAACATATTGGGTGGGCTTGGCGTCGACTCCAATCGCGTAGTTACGGCTAAAGGCACCGCCCTCAGCTCCGATGTTCAAGTTGTGGACATGGACATGCGAGCCCGGTTCAATGTCTGCACTGGCAAAACCAATAATTTGGTTATAGCGACGAACCGGTTCACCCTGTTTAATTTTTTTTGTGGCAACTTTGTGCCCCGGCGGGACTAAGCCGCGAATGGTTAAATTTTCAGACGCGAGCTTAGTGCCTGAAATCAGTTGGTGGCGTGCGATGACGACATCATCCTGAGGATGAAGACGAATAACGGGTTCCATGAGGTTTCCTATTTGAACAAAATGGGCGGAGTCACACTGACAATTACCGAGTTCCTTTCGTGACAACGTAGTCGGGTTTGCCGGTGCGTGCAAACGTGATGATGTTTTGCGCGGCTTTGCTGCGTAATTCAATTTCGGCTTCTTGTGAAAAGAAGGCTGCATGCGGCGTGAGAATCGTGCGAGGGTGTTTAACCAGAGGGTGATCGCCCGGCGGCTCTTGGGGGAGTACGTCAAGGGCTAAGCCCCCGAGCTGACCCGAGTTCAAAGCGGCCAGTGCATCATCGACACTGACGATACCACCGCGCGCTGTGTTCACGACATAACTGCCTGGCTTCATCAAATTCAAGACCTTGCTGTTGATGATGTTACGCGTTTCGTCATTGAGTGGGGTGTGCACTGAAATAATATCGGCCGTCGCAAACAGTTCAGTCATGTCAACACGCCGCACGTAAGGCGGAAAATCATACGCCATAATGTGCGGATCGCACGCGATCACGTTACCGTAGGTTTCGCGCGCAAGATGGGCAAAGCGACGACCGATGCGACCCATTCCCAACACGCCTACCGTCATATTTGACGGACGTTTGAGCACGCCGGGCGTGAGGTAATGCCACTTGCCTGCGCGAATATCGCGGTCATAAAAAGACAGGTGACGGGTGAGGTTTAACGCCATCGCAAAGGCATGGCTGGCGACTTCATGCACGCCGTAGTCTGGGGAATTACCGACCCACACGCCGCAAGCCTGAGCGTCCTCGGTGTTGATCGTATCAAAACCCGCGCCATACCGGCTCACGAGTTTGAGTCCGGGCAGGGCTTCAAAAACCTTACGATTGGCCGGGGCGTACTGCAACAAAAATGCGTCGGCGTCTTTGCCGGCAGCAATCAATTCGTCTGCTGTTTTGCACTGCGCGGTGGTGACCGTTAAGCCCGCTTGGCGAAACAACCCAAGCTCGAGTTCGACATTCGGGAAATCAAAATCCGTAATTAATACCTTCATGTGCAGCCTGCCCTTAGCTTGAATTCAGACTGGCAGCGAGCGCGCCAGGCGGTGTGAAGTTTGACTTATTTGGTTAAAGGATATTATGGTTAGACCTTCAGCGCAATTGGTCTGACCAATTTTGATGTAAAAGACGGGAAAACCCTTAACCATTCGAGGTAAACGCGATGTCCAAACCGGCTCAATATGATTTTTCTGGCAAACATGCGGTCATTACAGGAGGCGCGGCCGGTATTGGTGAGGCCTGTGCGGCCCGGCTGCTTGGTGGCGGTGCAACGGTCACGCTGTGGGATTGCGATGCCCAAAGCTTAAAAGACGCACAGGCGCGTCTAGGTCAGGGCGTCAATGGCGTGCAAGTCGATGTGTCTGACGAGCACTCAGTCGCGCAGGCTGTCAAAGCCACGCTCGCGTTTGGGGCTTCGATTGATATCTTAGTCAATAGCGCTGGAATTACCGGCCCTAATGTCACCGTCATTGACTACCCGGTCGACGAGTGGAACCGAGTGTTTGATATCAACGTGCGCGGCACGTTTTTAACGTGCCGTGCGATTGCCCCAGTGATGAAGCAGGCGAATCAGGGCAAGGGATATGGCCGCATTGTGAATATTGCTTCGGTGGCAGGCAAAGAGGGCAATCCAAACGCCTCGGCTTATAGCGCGTCGAAAGCGGCTGTGATGGGTTTGACTAAATCCTTAGGCAAAGAGCTAGCCAGCACTGAGATTAAGGTGAACTGCATTACCCCAGCTGCAGTCAAAACGGGCATGTTTGCTCAGATGACGCAACAGCATATCGATTTTATGTTGTCCAAGATCCCGATGAATCGCTTTGGCGAAGTGCAAGAAATCGCTAACCTCGTGGCCTGGCTATCCTCGGATGAAGTCAGTTTCTCGACGGGTGCTGTTTTTGATATTTCGGGTGGCCGCGCAACCTACTAAACACCAGACAGCCCGCCACGTGCGGTGTGATCGCTTCAGGAAAAGAGAATTGTCATGACACCAGTTAGCCCAAACGCTGCGGTCTATTCAAGTGTGGCGCTCGTGGAGTGGTCCACGCAGTTGCTCGTGGCGGCGGGCCTTGAGCCCCGGATGTCGCAGGTGGTGGCGCAAACGCTGGTTGAGGGGGATTTGCTGGGACACGATACGCATGGTTTAGCGCTCTTGCCGGGTTATCTCAAAGATGTCGAGGCCGGCGGCATGACGCGACAAGGTGAGTATCGAGTCGTGAGCGCCAAGCCTGCGGCGCAGTTGTGGGATGGCATGCGTTTGCCTGGCCCCTGGTTAATCGAACGCGGTCTCGATGTGTTGATCCCGGCCGCGCGCGAACTTGGTGTGGCATCGCTTGCGATTAAACGCAGCCATCACATTGCTTGTTTGGCGGTCTACTTGATGCGCGCTGCGCGCGAGGGTTTTCTGATGGTGCTGGCGAGTTCAGACCCAAATGTGGCCAGCGTGGCGCCCTTTGGCGGTACCCTTGCGGTGTTCACCCCCAACCCCATCGCGATCGGGTTTCCGTGTTCGCATGGTGACGTGTTGATTGATATCTCGGCTTCGAT